>JBIOYB010000551.1:0-7537 GCA_044869915.1 Allorhizocola sp. | reverse complement strand
GGGCCCGCCCGATCCCCGCGGTTTCACCAGCCCGTGTTGAGCGCGCTCAACCCCAGGATCACCTGATCGAACGTGTTGCCGTCGTTGTCGTCGGTGTAGGCGGCGTTCACCTCGCCCCACGGCGACACCGCGACCGCGATGCCCTCCTGCCGGCCCGCGGCGGCCTGGCTGAGCGGCTGCCCGCCCAGACGCGCCTCGTCGGTGCCGTCCGGGTTGTAGCCGTGCACGAACACGTCTGTCGCGTTTGGACCGCCCGCGGTCCACGCGACCACGGTGCGGCCCTGCCCGTCCATGCCCACCGACGCGCCCGTCCCGCCGGCGGCGACCTCCACGTCGGCGTGCAGGGCCGTGCCCGACGCGGCGAACGAACGGGTCCACACGCCCCGCACACCGGTGTGGTCGGACTCCCACGCGGCGGCGAACTCGCCGTGGAACGTGGCCGCGACCGAAGGCCCGGACTGCTGCCCATCAGTGCCGGAGTTGGCCACGCGCCGCGACAGGTTGGCCGCGCCGGTGGCCCGGGCCAGCCGGATCAGCCCGACGTTGAACGACCCGTTGGCGTCGCCGTCCTCCTCCCACACGACGACCGCGTCGCCGGAGGCCGACACGGCCACGTCCGGGTGGTGGTGCGCACCGGTGGTCTGCGACACGGTCAGCTCCCACGCCCGCGTCGCCGGGCCGGTGAACCCGGCCGCCTTGATCAGCGCCGGGTTGCTGCCCTGGATGTCCTCCCACACCACGGTGAACGCGACCGCGCCGCCGGCGGCGGCGCCGTCCGGGTCGACGGCCACCGACGGGTTGATCTGCTGCCCGTCGGCGCTGGAATTGGCGCTGCCCGACGCCGTGACCGTGCCGGCCGGGTTCACCACGCGGTACGGCACGTTGTAGAAGCCGTTGCCGTCCGGGTCGTCCGACCACACCACGACCGCGTTGCCCGCGTCGTCCAGGCCAACGTCGGGGTCGAGGTGCCGCCAGTTGGTGACCCCGCTGGAGCCCCCGGCCGACAGCTTGATCTCATACAGCGACGTCCCGTCCTTGAACAGGCGCAGGAAGATCTCGCTGTGCGCGTTGTCCTCCGGCCCGGTGGCGTCGCGGTCGTCCTCCCACACCACCGCCACATGCCCGCTGCGGTTGGCGGCGATGGCCGCCACATCCTGGTCGCCGGTCGACACGCTGTTGGCCGGCAGCCACGTCGGGTTCGCGGTCACCGGCACAGACTGCGCCGACGCCGACACTCCAAACGCGACGGACACGGCCACACCGAGACTCACAAAAGCTTTCACCGGTACCCCCTAAATGGTTTGAAGGCCCGCAAGGCCGTCGGCGATGGCAAAGGATTTGATGGTGCTGACCGCGGCGCCGTGCTCGGAGACCGAGCCCAGCCGGCGGAAGTCGGCCCGGATCTGAGCCTGCGTGATCGTGGTCAGCACATAGCCGCGCCGCTCCGAGTAGAACCGCAGCCACGGATTGTTGCCCGCATCCGGGATCGTGGCGTTGTCGGTGCCGTTGCCGCCCGAGGAGATCGACGTCGTCACCAGTTCGGCGCCGATGACCGCCGAGTTGGGGTTGGCGTAGTCGGCCTTCAGATCGTTGGCCCACGCCCGGTGCACGTCGCCGGTGAGCACCACCGGGTTGCGCGTGCCGCGCTGCACCCAGCCGTTCTGGATCCGCGCCCGCGACGCCCGGTAGCCGTCCCACGAGTCCATGCTCGCCCCGCCCGACGTGTCGAACCGGCGGGCGAAAAACACCTGCTGGCCCAGGATGTCCCAGGTGCCGGACTGCTGGGCCAGACCGTCGAGCAGCCACGTCTCCTGCGCGTTGCCGGGCAGCGACCGCGAGGCCAGGTCGGCGTCGGAGCACACCTGCCACCCGTCACCGCACGCCTGATCGTTGCGGTATTGGCGGGTGTCGAGCATGTGGAACGTGGCCAGGCGCCCCCAGTGCACCCTGCGGTACAACGGGATGGCCGCCCCGCTCGGGGCCTGCGCCGGGCGCAGCGGCATGTTCTCGTAGTAGGCACGGTAGGCGGCCGTGCGCCGGGCCGTCCACTGCGCGGCGGTCAGCGCCGGCGAGTTGTTCTCCCGCACGTTGCCCGCGTGATTGTTTTCCACCTCGTGGTCGTCGTTGACGACCAGCCACGGCGCGATCGCGTGCGCCGCCTGCAGGTCCGGGTCGGCGCGGTATTGCGCGTAACGGCGCCGGTAGTCGGCCAGCGACACGATCTCCGCGCCGAGATGGGCGCGGGTGCGCCCGGACACCGCCCCGTACTCGTAGATGTAGTCCCCCAGGTGCAGGATCAGATCGGGCCGGTCCTCGGCCATCCGGCGGTAGGCGGTGAAGTAGCCCTCCTCGAAGTGCGAGCACGACGCGAACGCCATCTTGAAGTCGCGCCCGAAGGTGCCCAGCGCGGGCGTGGTCCGGGTCCGCCCGACCGGGGAGATGTGGCCCTGGGCGCGGAACCGGTAGAAGTAGTCGGCGTCGGGGGCCAGCCCGCCCGCCACGACGTGCACCGAGTGCGCGTCGGCGCCGCGCGCCGTGACCGAGCCCGACGCCACCAGCGAGGTGAATCTGTCGTTTGTGGACACCTGCCAGTCCACGACCACGTCGGCGGAGGGCATGCCGCCCAGGCCGTCGGCGTTGAGCGGGGACGGGGCCAGCCGCGTCCACAGCACCACGCTGTCGGCCGCCGGCTCCCCCGAGGCCACCCCGAGCTTGAACGGATAGGCGATGACGGCCTGGATCCCCGGCGCGGCCGCCCCCACCCTGCTCCCGGTCTGGATCGGGATCGCGGAGGCCACCGCGAGTCCACCGAGGACGAAGGTCCTCCGACTGAGTCTGCTCATAGCCACTCACCTTCTAATCGATGAATGGCGATTATTCTGCCGGAGCTTCTTTTTATTGGGTACCGCTTGCGTGTGAAATTTTTTCGAACGCGCATGGCACAATCGCAGGCATGCGACCCCTCACCGTCGCGGCGGTGCAGGCCACACCCACCCCCGGCGACGTCACCGGCAACACCCTGGCAGCCGCCCGCCTCGCCCGGCAGGCCGCCGACTCCGGCGCACGCGTCGCCGTCCTACCCGAACTGTTCCTGTGCGCCTACCACCCGCCCACGATCCGCGCGGACCCCGGCTGCTTCGTCACCGCCGGCGACCCACGGCTCGACCCACTCAGGACAATCGGCAGCACCGCCGGCATCACCGTGGTGGTCGGCGCCGCCGTGCGACACGAAGACGGCCGGCGCACCTGCTCGGCCCTGCTCACCGACCCGACAGGCACGATCACCGTCGCCTACGACAAGCAAAACCTCTGGGGCCCAGACGAAAACGCGCTGTTCACCCCCGGCGACGCCGGCGCCACCGTGACCGTCGACGGATGGCGCCTGGGCATCGGCATCTGCTACGACGGCTGCTTCCCCGAACACGGCCGCGCCGCCGCCCTCGACGGCGCCCACGCCTACCTCGCCCCCAGCGGATACCTCGCCGGCTCCGAACACCGCCGTGACCTCTACTACCGCGCCCGCGCCCTCGACAACACCATGTACGTCGTGTTCGCCAACAACGTCGGCGGCGACCACCCCTGGCGCTTCAACGGCGGAGCCGCCGTGCACGACCCGCAAGGGCGCACCCTCACCCCGATCACCGACGAAGGCGAAGCCATCGTCACCGCCACCCTCGACCCCGGCACACTCGAACAGACCCGGCTGGCCCACACCATGCTCGCCGACAGCGGGCGTGACACCGGCGCCACACGCCACCAATGGCAGGCATGAACGACACCCTGCGCGACCACCCGCGGTTCATGCGGTTCTGGCTCGCCGACACCATCTCCAACCTCGGCACCCAGATCACCGCCGTCGCCATGCCGGTCATCGCCATCACCGTGCTCGGCGCCACCTCGGCGCCACCGACGCCCAGGTCGGCCTCCTCAACGCCACCACCCTGCGCACGCCGGAGGCGCCAGGGCAGCGATAAGCTGGGATCGGCCGTGACTGGCGCATACGAGGTGGAGCACCACCGGGGAGCGGCCGCACCGAGACCGCCGCGCGCCTGGGCAGCACCCGTCCGCTCGTCCACTGTGGACAGACAGGAGCAGCCCATGACCGCGCAACTCATGTCCGGCACCGACATCGCCCGTGCCATCGTCGACGACACCGCCCAGCGCGCCGCCGCCTTCGCCGCACAGCACGGCCGCAAACCCACCCTCGCCACCGTCATCGTCGGCGACGACCCGGCCTCGGTCACCTACGTACGCATGAAACGCCACCGCAGCGCCCAGGCCGGCCTCGACTCCCGCCTCATCGCCCTGCCCACCGAAACCACCACCGGCACGCTCGTCGCCGAGATCCACGCCCTGTCCGCCGACCCCGGCATCGACGGCATCCTGCTGCAGCACCCCGCACCCAAGCACATCGACGAACGCGCCGCCTTCGAAGCCATCGACCCGGCCAAAGACGTCGACGGCGTCACCATGCACTCCTTCGCGGCGATGGCGTTCGGCGAACACGGGTTCGCCTCCGCCACACCCGGCGGCATCATGCGCCTGCTCGACGCCTACGGGGTCGACCCCGCCGGCCGGCACGCCGTCGTCCTCGGGCGCAGCCCCATCCTCGGCAAACCGGTCGGCATGCTCCTGCTCGCCCGCAACGCCACCGTCACCTACTGCCACTCCAAAACCGTCGACCTGCCCGCCATCCTGGGCACGGCGGACATCGTCGTGGCCGCGGTGGGCCGGCCCGAGTTCGTGCGCGGCGAGCACCTCAAGCCCGGCGTGGTCGTCGTCGACGCCGGCTACAACCCCGGCAACGTGGGCGACGTCCACTTCGAATCGGCCGCGCGGAAGGCGAGTTACCTCACACCCGTGCCCGGCGGCGTCGGACCGATGACGATCGCCGTGCTGCTCGAGCAGACCGTCACCGCCGCGCTCACCCGGCAGACCGCGCAGACTGCCTGACCGGGGCCGGGCCCCGCTCACGCGCCGGCGCGGCTGACTCCGGCGGCGTGCCACGATGAAACGACGCCGCCCGAAATCCTCAGCACTAACGCGGATGCTTGAAGCCCTGCGACGGCGGTAGATCCGCGAACCCGCCCGCCACCAGAGTCGTCGTCCACGGACCGGGAGGATGATCGTCGACCGGCAGCCACAACCGCGGCTGCGTGTGCGCGTCCGGCGAAGGCCCCACCTCCCAAGGGAAAGCCCCATCCGGAGAAGGCCACACGATCTGCAGGAACTCCACACCGGCCTGCGGGAACAGCCGCGCGCACCAGCTCGGGTCGATGCGCCGCACGGCCACCCGCGACCCCACCAGCACGTCGTCGATCTCCATCCCCGGCGTGAGCCGCGTCCCCGAGCTCACCAGGTCGGCCACGACGTTGACCAGCCCCCACCGATCCGGCGGCAGGCCGAAGATGGCGATCTCGGGATGGCCGTAAGCCCGCCAAAGCCCACACGAATAGGCCCAACCGGGCTCCCGCACCACACGTATGTCGAACACGCGTTGCAGTCTAAATAGGACCTCCGACAAAGCCCGCCTTTTCGGTCGGTGAGTCTGGCGCGAAGCGCCAGGCCGCTTGAAAAAGGTTTGTCGCCCAACCGGGTTCACATCCGCTAGATGATCCTAGGACGCTAGGTAATTGACATATGGCCCGGCTCCAGTGGCCACATGGATCGAGTGGGCAGGATGAAGGTCATTCATCGGCGTTGCGGCTCGTTTCACGTGCTGTTCACCGGGAAGGATCCCAAGGATGAGCCGCAACACCCCGAATGTTTGGCAACTGGCAACCGACGTCCTGGACGGCAACTGGAAGGGCTTCCACACCGTCCCCTCGAACACGCTGTACCCCCATCAATGGAGCTGGGACGCGGCGTTCATCGCGGTCGGACTCGCACGCGTGGCACCGCAGCACGCGTGGCAGGATCTGCACAGCCTGTTTCAGGCGCAGTGGCCGGACGGACGGGTACCGCACATTGTCTTCGATCCCAACGTTTCCGACCGTGACTATTTCCCCGGCCCATCGTTTTGGAAGGTACCGCAGGGCACGTCCGGCATCGTCCAGCCGCCCGTACACGCCCTCGCCGCGCTGCTGGCCCACCGGGCCACCCCGGCACCCGGCGAGCTCGAACGGCTGTACGAACCGCTTGTGGCGCAACAGCATTACCTCGCGACCCGGCGCGACGCCGGCGAGGCGGGGCTGGCCTGCATCGTGCACCCGTGGGAGTCAGGCCTGGACAACAGTCCCGCGTGGGATGAAACCCTTGCCGGCATTCCCGCCGACCCGGCCCTGCTGCAGCGGCATCGCCGGCGCGACGTGGAGGTGTCGGTCGTGTCGCACCGGCCCACCGACGCCGACTACGCGCGCTACATCTCGCTCGCGGCGGCCTATCGCGACAGCGGTTACGAGGACTGGGGTGTGCGGGGGCCGCATCCGTTCCTGGTGGAGTGCCCGGCGTTCAACGCGCTGACCGCCTCGGCGGAGCTGGCGCTGGCCGAGATCGCGGGCGAGGTCGGCGCCGATCCGCGCCCGCACACGGAAAAGGCCGCCGCGATCACGCAGGCCATGCTGGAACACCTGTACGATCCGGCGACCGGCCTGTTCCACGCGCGCGACGTGCGCACCGGACGGCTCAGCCCGGCCCGGTGCATCAGCGGGCTCATCCCGCTCGTGCTGCCCGGCCTGCCCGAGCCTGTAGTGGACTCGCTGGTCGGGGCCGCGACGTCTGCCCACTTTGGACTGTCGGAGGGGTTGCCGCTGCCGAGCTACGATCGGCTCGCGCCCGATTTCGACCGGCTGCGCTATTGGCGCGGGCCGATCTGGATCAACATGAACTGGCTGGTCTGGCGCGGCCTGATCCAGCACGGCCGGGGCGGGCTCGCCGACGCGCTGCGCGGCTCGATGCTCGATCTCGTGAAGCGCTCGGGCTGCTATGAATACTTCGACCCGGCGACCGGCGAGGGCATCGGCACGGCGCAGTTCAGCTGGACGGCGGCGCTGGCCATCGACCTGCTCGCGGCGGCCGGCGACCGGACGGCTGTGCCGGTCGGATAAAGCGGGGACGGTCGCTACCTAGTGTCCTGCGCCTGAAATCCGTGAGAGATATCGGCTGAGCGAGGTGAGGATTTCCTCGGCGGTTTTCTTCCAGACGAACGGCTTGGGGTCGGCGTTCCACAGTTTCGCCCACTGCCGGATGTCTTTTTCCAGGGCTTGGACGCTCTTGTACACGCCGCGCTGGAGCAGATCGGTTGTCAGGTAGGAGAACCAGCGTTCGACCTGGTTGATCCATGAGCTTCCGGTGGGGGTGAAGTGGATGTGAAACCGTGGATGGCGGGCCAGCCACGCCTTGATCGCGGGTGTCTTGTGGGTGGACAGATTGTCACAGACGATATGCACGTCAAGGCCGGCGGGTACGGCTTTGTCGATCGCCGTCAGGAACTGCTTGTACTCCACCGCCCGATGCCGCCGGCGGATCTCAGTGATCACGGTGCCGTCGGCGATGTTGAACGCGGCGAACAGGCTGGTGATACCGTTGCGTTTATAGT
>JBIOYB010000550.1:0-6793 GCA_044869915.1 Allorhizocola sp. | reverse complement strand
GCTGGAGCCACACCTTCCACTCCGTGCGCTTGCCGAGCCCGCGGACGAACGCGCCATCGCTGTCCATGACCTCGGCAGCCAGCACGGGAGCGCCGGTCGCGTCCCGCAGCCGGGCGAGCAGGTCGGTGGGCAGCTGCTCCAGCGGGGCGAAGACCCGCGTCACCTGCCAATCACCCGAGACGCGGTCGAACTCCAGCTCGGCATGGCGGAAGGCCTCCACCTCGGGCAGCAGCTCCGACAGCAGCGGCTCGCCCTTGTGCACCACGAAGGTGCCCCAGAAACCCATGCGGGGGAATCTACTCGTCCTTCTTCTTCATCAGCTTCCCGAAGTCGAGCTTCGGGGCCTTGAACATCTCCGGGTCGAACCCCGGCTGTTGCTGTGGCTGCTGCTGCGCGGGCGCCGACGGGAGCTGCGGCATGCCGGGGGCACCCGCGAAGGGCCGCGGGCCGCCCGAGCCGGACTTGGTGCCCTTGCGCTTGTTCTTCGGCGACTTTGTGGCCTTGCGCCGCGCCCCGGGCAGGCCCATCATGCCGCCCATCTGCTTCATCATCTTCTGCGCCTGCTCGAAGCGGTTGAGCAGCTGATTGACGTCCATCACGGTCACGCCCGAGCCGCGCGCGATGCGGGCGCGGCGCGAACCGTTGATGACCTTTGGTGTGGTGCGCTCCTGTGGCGTCATCGACCGGATGATCGCCGTGACCTTGTCGAAGTGCTTGTCGTCGAGCTCGGCCAGCTGGTCCTTCATCTGGCCCATGCCCGGCATCATGCCCAGCACGTTGGCGATCGGCCCCATCCGGCGCACGGCGATCAGCTGGTCGAGGAAGTCTTCCAGGGTGAACTGCTCGCCACCGAGCAGCTTCTGGGTCATCTTCTCCTTCTGCTCCGCGTCGAAGGCCGCCTCGGCCTGCTCGATCAGCGTGAGCACGTCGCCCATGCCCAGGATCCGGCTGGCCATCCGGTCCGGGTGGAACACGTCGAAGTCTTCGAGCTTTTCGCCGGTGGACGCGAACAGGATGGGCTCGCCCGTGACCTCGCGCACGGACAGCGCGGCGCCGCCGCGCGCGTCACCGTCCAGTTTGGACAGCACGACGCCCGTGATGCCCACGCCGTCGCGGAACGCCTCGGCCGTGGCCACCGCGTCCTGGCCGACCATCGCGTCGACCACGAAGATGATCTCGTCTGGGCTGGTCGCGTCGCGGATCGCGGCCGCCTGGGCCATCATCTCGGCGTCGATGCCCAGCCGGCCCGCGGTGTCGATGATCACAATGTCGCGCATGTGCCGCTTGGCGTGGTCGATCGACTCCTTCGCGACCGTGACCGGGTCGCCCACTCCGTTGCCGGGCGAGGGCGCGAACACCTCGACACCCGCCCTCTCGCCGAGCACCTGCAGCTGGGTGACCGCGTTGGGCCGCTGCAGGTCGGCGGCCACGAGCAGCGGCTGGTTGCCCTGGCCCTTGAGCCACTTGGCCAGCTTGCCGGCCAGCGTCGTCTTGCCCGAGCCCTGCAGACCGGCCAGCATGATCACTGTCGGCGGGGTCTTGGCGAAATTGAGCCGGCGCGCCTCCCCGCCCAGGACGGTGATCAGCTCCTCGTGCACGATCTTGATGACCTGCTGCGCCGGGTTGAGCGCCTTGGACACCTCGGCGCCCCGCGCGCGCTCCTTGAGCCGGTGGATGAACGCCTTGACCACGGGCAGCGCGACGTCGGCCTCCAGCAGGGCCAGCCTGATCTCGCGCGCGGTCGCGTCGAGGTCGGCGTCGGACAGGCGCCCCTTGCCGCGGAGCTTGGTGAAGATGCCGGACAGCCGGTCGCTCAAGGTGTCGAACACAGGCACAAGGTTAGCTGGCCGCAGCGAGCACAGCCCTCTCGACCGCTTCGGGGTCGAACGATCCCGTGAGATAGAACGCGTCGACGGCGTCCGCGCCCAGCGTGGAGACCCGGGCCGCGCGCACGCCCACGCCCATCCGCGACAGCGCCGACGTCACCCTGTACAGCAGGCCCGGCGCATCGGCCGCGCGCAGCTCGAGCAGGTCCGGCTCCACCCAGATCACCTTCGGCGAGACCGACGGCTGCCGCCGTGACGCGTTCGACAGCCCAAACCTCGCCGGCAGCGCGAACTGGTCCAGCGCCACCCGCCTCAGGTCGGTGGCCACCCGTTCCCGATCCAGCGGCGCGCCGAACCGGGACGACACGGCGCACTCGATGATCGCCCGCTCGCCGAGGGTCACGCTGTTGACGGCGGCTATTTCCAATTTGTGGGTCCCCAGGCAGCCCGCGACCGCCGCCAGCAACCCCACCCGATCGGGCGCGGCGAGCGCCACCCAGTCGTCGGCCACCTGGATCACGGGCATCGCCCCGCCCGCGAGCGCCGGCGACGGGTCGGCCTTGAACACGAAGTGCCCGCCGCCCATCATCGAACGCACCCGCAGCACGAGCGTGTCGATGAGCCGGCCCTTCCACGACGACCATGCCGCCGGCCCGGTCGCGGACGCGTCGGCGCGCGCCAGCATGTGCAGGATTTCGAGCGTGGCCACGTCCTTCACCCGATCCGCCACGTCACCGATCACCGACGGGTCGTCCAGGTCACGCCGGGTCGCGATCTCGGGCAGCAGCAGGTGGTGCAGCACGACGTCCTCGATGATCTGCACCTCCGCCGGGGGCAGTCCGAGGTCGCGCGCGATCGAGGCCGCGATCGGCGCGCCGACCACGCTGTGATCGCCCGGCAGGCCCTTGCCGATGTCGTGCAGCAGCGCGGCGAGCACGAGCAGATCCGGGCGCGAAACCTCTCTCGCCCAGCGCGAAGCGTTGGCCGCCGCCTGGACGAGATGTCTGTCCAATGTGTACTGGTGCACGGGGTGGTGCTGCGGCGTGCCGCGCACTCGCGTCCACTCGGGCAGCCACTGGCCGGTCAGGCCGAACCGGTCGCACGCCTCCCACGTCGGCACGAGGCCGGGCCCGGCGCCCAGCAACGCGAGGAAGGCTTGCCTCGCGGGGGCCGGCCACGGTACTGGCAAATGGGTTTCAAATCTTTTCAGCCACTCGAGCGTGGCGCGCGCGATCGGCATCTGCGCCTGCGCGGCGGCCGCGGCGACCCGCAGCGAGAGCGATGGATCCGGGCGCGGACCGATGGCCTTGCGCGCCAACACGATTTCGCCGTCGAGCGACACCACGTCGCGCGCCACCGGCCGGCGCACCTGCGACGACGGCGAACCGGCCCGCAGCCGGGAACGCCAGCGCTGCACGGCCCGCCAGCAATCCGTCAACGTCCAGGCGATGGTCCTCGCGTCCAGGCCGATCCGGCGCAGCAGGACGTCCCCATCGGACAGTCCTAAGGCGACCGCCACGGCGTCGCGCTCTTGCGCCCGCAGGCGATCCGAACGCCGCCCGACCGCCAGATGCAACGCGTCCCGCACATCGAGCAACCTCGACGCGGCCGCCCGCACCGGCGGCGGCAGCGCATCCGCTATCCCGGCCACCCCGATGCAGCGCAGCACGCCCACATCGCGCAGCCCGCCCGCGGCCTCCTTAAGGTCGCCCTCGAGCAGGTAGGCGAGCTCGCCATGCGCCCGGTGCCGCTCCTCGCACAGCTCGCGCAGCAGGCCCAGCTGCCGCGGCGCCGTCCGCCGCCACATGTCGATGGCCTTGCGCGCCAACTGTTCCGACAGCGCGCGATCGCCGGCGATGTGCCGCGCGTCCAGCAGCCCCGTCGCCACCTTGATGTCATCATGTGCCGCGTCAAGCGATTCGGCGATCGTCCGGGTCGAGTGATCCAGGCCAATCTTTTTATCCCATATCGGGTACCAGAGGGAGCTCGCCACCTCGTCGACCCCGGGGAGCCCGTTGTGCAGCAGGATCAGATCGAGGTCGCCGTGCGGCGAACACTCGCGCCGTCCGAGCCCACCGACCGCCACGAGCGCGAGTCCGTGCCGGTCGGGCAGCATGCCACCCAGCCACGCGTCGAGGGCGGCGGCCCGGCCAAGCCGTGCCGCCGCCCCGATTGCCATGCGATCAGAGAGCGTCAAGTCCGCGCTCGCCGGTCCGCACCCGGACCACGTCGGACACCTCGGTAACCCACACCTTGCCGTCGCCGATCTTCCCGGTGCGAGCCGCGGTCACGATCGAGTCGACCACCTTCTCCACGTCGAGCTCGTCGGTCACCACCTCGATCCGGATCTTGGGCAGGAACTCCACCGTGTACTCGGCTCCCCGGTACACCTCGGTGTGGCCCTTCTGCCGCCCGTAACCCTGAACCTCGCTGACCGTCATCCCGGCAACGCCCATGGCGTGCAGGGCTTCCTTCACCGCATCCAACTGATACGGCTTGATCACCGCTGTTACCAACTTCATGGAAAGCCCCTCCATCCGATGGACTCTAACCGCTGACCTTTGCCGGTGCTGTTTCCTCCTTGGAGGGCGTCTCCGCCTTGGCGGTCGGGGCAATCCCGGCCAGGGCGAAGGCACCGGTGCCGCCGCCGCCACCCGACGGCGACAGGTCGTAGGCGCTCTCGGCGTGCTCTGCCACGTCGATACCGTCGATCTCGGCGGTCTCGGACGCCCGGAACCCGATGGTCTTGTTGATAAGCCACGCGAGTATGGCCGCGATCGCGAAGGAGTAGACCGACACGATGCCGCTACCGAGCGCCTGGCGACCCAACTGCTCCACACCGCCACCGTAGAACAGACCGTTGCTCGCACCGAGGATGTTCGGGTCGGTGATCCACGAGTTGACCGCGTCGGTCGCGAACAGGCCGATCGCGAGCGAGCCGATCCAGCCACCGACGAAGTGCACGCCTACCACGTCGAGCGAGTCGTCGTAGCCCAGCTTGTACTTCAGGCTCACCGCCAGCGCGCAGACCGCACCGGCCACGAGACCCAGCAGGGTCGCGGGCATAGGCTCGATGAACCCACAGGCGGGCGTGATGGCCACCAGACCGGCGACCGCACCCGACGACGCACCGACCAGGGTCGGCTTGCCGTCGCGGATCCACTCGATGATGATCCAGCCGAGCACGGCGGCGGCCGTGGCCACCTGTGTGTTGACGAACGCGATGGCCGTGGTCGAGTCGACCGTCAGCTCCGAGCCCGCGTTGAACCCGAACCAGCCGAACCACAGCAGGCTCGCACCCAGCAGCACGTACGGCACGTTGTGCGGCTTCATCTTGTCTTTGGGCCAGCCGATGCGCTTGCCCAGCACGAGCGCGAGGCCCAGCGCGGCCGCACCGGCGTTGATGTGCACCGCGGTACCACCGGCGAAGTCAAGCGCCTTGATGTTCATGCCGATGTAGCCGCCGCCCCACACCATGTGTGCGACGGGGAGGTAAACCAACGAGAACCAGCCGAGCGCGAACACCAGCCAGCCCGCGAACTTCGCCCGATCCGAGATGGCGCCGCTGATCAGAGCCGTGGTGATGATCGCGAACATCATCTGGAACGCCATGAACACGTAGACCGGGATGCCAGTGGACGCCCCTCCGGCCATCCAGAAGGCGGCCGGGTCGATGTTCGAGCTGGCGTACTGGCTGAAGCTCCCGAAGAACTGGTTCAGTGTGGCGTTGTCGTTCGCACCGAAGGCCAGTGAGAAGCCATAGAGCACCCACAACACGGAAATGAGCCCGATCGTCACGAAGCTCATCATCATCATGTTCAGCACGCTCTTTGACCGGTTCAGGCCCCCGTAGAAGAAGGCCAGCCCGGGCGTCATTAGCAGCACGAGCGCGGACGATACGAGCAACCAGGTGGTATTCCCGGTGTCGATCGTCAACTCTTGAGCGAGCAGCACGCTGCCCTCCTTTGTTCACGAACTTGTTTTCAAGGACTTGTTTTATGGAGAAGTCCAGCTGCGCTGCTGGTTTGTTGAGGGTGCAGCTTGACGCCGTCCTGTTTCACGCAGATGCTCTGCGCAGTTTCGGGCTCGTCACGATCTGTTTCGTACGTGTGAACAAATCCTCACAGCGTGTATTTACTCCTGCTAAGCAGGGAGCGCCTCCCAAGATCACGGCAGGAGCCCAGGCGGCGGCCGCACCAGGCACCACCGGAGCCACTCGTTCGAAGGCATGCCGGAGCACTCAATCGCAGGATTTTTCCCACAGATCGACGACTTAACATCTTCGCATGACTCAATTGAGGTTGACCGTGGCGCCCGTCACCATGGCCGCGTCGTGCGTCACCTCGATCGCGATCGGCGGCGTGCCGTTTCACCCTGCGGCACGCCGCTTTCCTTTTTTATCCATTTACCCGGTCCGCGATGCTCGCCCTCCTACGCTCCCGTGGAGGACCGGTCGGGCCCTGCGGATCGCCGGCGGCGGTTTCCTGACGATCTTTGATCCACGCAGTGGTCAAGATCGGGCTTGGATGCCGTCGCCCTCAAGGGCGATCCGCCGCGACTTGCTTTAGCAGGAGCAAGAATTGCAGCGGCCTTCCTGCGAGGTCCGTGGGTGGCCGGCAAGGCCCACAACCGCAGACGCGCGTCACGTGCGCGGGGGCTTGGGTCGGACGCGGCCGTCGCACGAAGATCCGCGCCTTTTCGGGAAATGGTTGGCGCAGAGCGGGTTTGGGCGCCAGCCATTTCCGCGAAATGGCGCCGATCTTGCCGAGTAGGCGGACCGCCCGGCCCATTCTCATCCTCGCCCGTCCGGCGGGCGCGGTGAGTAGTAGCAGTGAGTGGGGGTGGAAGGGCGTGCCTCCGGCGGGCACCTCGGGGGCTCCAGGAGGTGGGTTCTTCCCATCGACCCTTCGGCACGGAGCGAGCTCAAGTAATTTTGCGGGCCGGGTCAAGGTCGTTCGTCCGGTGGG
>JBIOYB010000549.1:0-29960 GCA_044869915.1 Allorhizocola sp. | reverse complement strand
CAGCTGTCCGACTCGCTGGTCATGTATCCGGGGTGCGGACGTGGCACTTTTTGTGTAGCCGATGTGCCATCCCGTGCGGCCAATCCGATGGGGCGTCACAGGAGCCGGCGCCGGCCCAGGTAGAGCTGGGCGCGTAGCACCTGGCGCGGGAGCAGCGGCGGGGCGGGTAGCGGGTGTGCGGCGGTCGCGCGGAAGCCGTCGAGCGTCAGCGCGAGGTAACGGCGCCAGGCGTGCGGGTCAATGGCATGGGTCGCCTCGCTGACGCGCGAGTGCGCCCAGACTATGAACGCCAAGTCCTCGGCGGTGATGTCGGGGCGCAGGCTGCCCTCCGCTTGGGCCCGCTCGACGATGCGGCGGCCGAGGTCGTAGGCGCGCTTGCGGGCCGCTTCGATGCCGCGCGCGTGCGGAAAGCGCATCGACGCGATGTCGTTGAAGGCGAGGTCGCCGGCCTGCAGTTCGCAGACACGCTCGAGGAAGAAGGTGAGTCCGTCCCAGGCGGGCTCCATCACCACGGCGGTCTCGGCCGCTTTGATCCAGGCCCGTTTCTTCTCCGCGATGATGGCCGCCACCAAGTCCATCCGTGTGGGGAAATGGCGGTATAGCGTGCCGATCGCCACCCCGGCGCTGCGGGCGATGCCCTCCAGCGCGGCGTCGAGGCCCTCCTGCGCGAAGGCCGTCCTGGCGGCGGCCAACAATGCGGCCCGGTTGCGCCGTGCGTCTTTGCGCAGCGGGCCGGCCGGTTGCGTGCGTGTGGTCACCCGCACAGCGTACAACCGGAGGGGTCCCTCAGATTTTCCGATGAACCTGAGGCATACCTCGATTTCGAGCGAAAAACTGCTGCTCTAGCCCATTGCGGGACAACACCCAACCGGCCTAGCCTTTCGTCAACCCGACCAGATGCCGGTTTCCGCGCCCGAGCGGTGCGGCGGGCCGACAACACATTGCTCACATCGAGCTGTCCTCAATGCGTATGGCGGAGGTAGAAACATGCCACGGTATGAGTGGGATCAAACCCACGCGGGGATCACCCGGCTCAAGGCGGCGGTAGCCGCGACCCGCTCCAATGTTATCAACCACGAGATGTACTCACGCCTGGACTCGCACGCGGCCATCGTGACCTTCATGGAGCACCACGTCTATGCCGTGTGGGACTTCATGTCCCTGCTCAAGTCGCTGCAGCGCAACCTGACCTGCGTCGATGTCCCCTGGGTCCCCACCGGCCCGACATCGAGCCGGCGGCTGATCAACGACATCGTGCTGGTGGAGGAGAGCGACGAGCTGGGCGGCGGATTCATCAGCCACTTCGAGCTCTACCTGCAGGGCATGACCCAAGCGGGGGCCGACACGACGGTCATCGAGCCGTTCATCGACCTGATCCGCACCGGCACGCCCGTCCCGGCGGCCCTGCAGGCGTTGCCCGTGCCGGCTCCGTCCGCCGAGTTCGTCAACAGCACCTGGACGTTCATCCAGACCCTGCCGCTGCACTGCCAGGCCGCGGCATTCGCGTTCGGCCGCGAAGACCTCATCCCCGAGATGTTCCAGCAGGTCGTCGACGTCAACGAAAACGTCGGCAAGCTCGATCTTTTCGTCGACTACCTGCGCCGTCACATCCAGGTCGACGACGAGGAACACACCCCGATGGCCATGCAGATGCTGGCGGATCTCTGCGGTGACGACGAGGACAAGTGGCAGGAGTGCGTCGGTGCCGTCACTTCCACCCTGACCGCCCGCGTACGACTCTGGGACGGGATCACCGCAGCCATCAAGGAGTCGACGGCCAGCCTGACCGGACAGGCCTCATAGCCCGCTACCGCAGCTGGAATGCAAGACCAGCTCGGTGCGCGCGCTATCACCGGTCAAGCAGTAGCCAGGCGGGAAGCAGGCCCGTCCCGCCCGGCTACGCCATGGGGGGAGATGCCGTTGCGAGGGGGCGGATCCGGGTGAGCAGCTCGGCGAGGAAAGCGCCCGGGAGCTGGCGACACTACGCGAAGCGCTCGCCACGGCCGACGCCACCACCCCACCCGGCGCGCTACCCGCGTTCGGCCGCCTTGTCACCGAGTATGGCCTGCGTTCCTTCCAGACGATGCACGACTGGGCACTGTGGGCACTGAACCAGATCGATCAGTCCAGCGCCGACGTCTCAAAGTCCAACCCTGCGGACAAACCCCACGAATGACGACGCCCTACTGATCGAGACATCGACAAGTGGCGACATCGCTGGCATGATATCGGCTCAGCATCGATGTAGCGATGTATCGATGTAAGGCACCGTGTCGTCCGAGGAGGCAGCCATGCGTACCACCCTGCGCGCGCTCATCGTCGCCGCCACCGCAGCCGGGACGTTGGCCCTTCCCGCCCCGGCACACGCCGCGACGATCACCTACCTGGACTGCGCGCCGTTCGGTCCCCACGGCCTGACCTGCAAGATGGACGGCCTGGCCGCAAACCCCTATTACATCCGCTGGTACCGCGACGGCTCTCTCGGATCGCTTTGGAACGACAGGTGGAACATCAGCATGTTCTGCCGCGTCGCCCCCGTGCGGGTCGAGGTCCGTGTCGTCTTGGGCGACATGTATGGCGAGGATGAACTGACCACGTCGGCCGTGTGCGGCACCGTCCCGTAGCCTGCCCAACGGCCACGACGGGATCGGCGGCGTGCCATCTCGTGTGGGATCTGCTGGACGCTGGTGAGGTCGAGCCCCGGGCTGCGGTCGAGCCCGGGCCGCGGTCGAGCCCCGGGCCGCGCGAGAGGGCGCTGCCGTCGAAGCCGATGACGGACATGTCGCCGGGCACTGAAATGCCTTGCCGCGTAAGCACGCCCGGCCGTTGCGGGCCTGCCGTGGATGTGCTTTCCGCACACTGGTGACAACTTTCGCGACGCGCACCGGCAGGCCGATTACAACGGTGATGGCCACAGCGAGATCGCAATATTCCGCCCTTCGACCGGGGAATCGTAGCTGGACAGGAGCGTGGGCGGCCGCCCAAGACCGGAACGGTCGGCTGCCCAGGCTGATGTCAAACGCGGCTGCGCGACGAAGGCCACCGCATCACCTTGACCTACAAGCAGTCCACCGGCGCCGCGTCGTCCATCGCTCCATTCTCGAGGCCGAGGTCACCGTCAGCGACTTCAGCGCTGCCAAGGGTCTGTGGGAAACAATGGGCTTCAAAGCTTTGCGGTACCAAGAAACTGTCGCGAAGAATGGAAGCTTGACGCCGTGACTTTCGACCTGGACACCTGGCCGGATCTGCCACATTTCTGGAGGTGGAGGGTCTGTCCGAGGATGCGGTGCGAGACGCCGCTGTAAGGCTTGGCCTGGACCTCGGCCAGGCGGGCTTCGGTAGCGTCGACGAGGTCTACTTGGCCGTCCTGGGGCGCGATATCCTTGCCGAGCAAACGCTGACCTTCGCATGACGGCGCGCACCGCACGACCTGTGTCGCTCTGTGGACAGAACCTGCGCGTTTATCACGTCCGTGCGACACTGGGGCCGTCGCCGCGAGGTGCGGCCACGGGGAGGCGGGGTGGAGTACCGGATATTGGGGCCGGTCGAGGTCCGGGTTGCGGGCGGGCCAATATATGTGGGAGGCCCGCGGGAGCTACGCACGCTAGTCGCGCTACTGCTGAACCGAAACCGTGTGGTCAGCACGGAGCGCCTGTTCGATGTGTTGTGGGGGGACAAGCCTCCGCGGACCGCGAACACCCAGATCCGCAATACGGTCGCGACACTGCGCCGCCACCTGGCCGCGGCCGATGGAGGGCAGGCGCGCATCCGGCGCTCCCACGCGGGGTTCGTTGTCGATGTCCGCGACGGGGAACTGGATGCTGTGCTGTTCGAGCGACATGCGCGCAACGGTCGGCTGCTGGCACAGCAAGGACGGCTGCCCGCGGCAGCGGCCGCGCTTCGAGCAGCGACGCGGCTGTGGCGCGGCCCGGCCCTCGGTGGCCTGGGCGCGCCGGTGCTCGACTCGGAGGCCGCGGCGCTTGAGGAGCGACGGCGAGGCTGTCTGGAGCAACGCATCGACATCGACCTGGCCCTCGGCCACCACACGGAGCTGATCGGGGAGCTGTCCGGCCTCGTCGCCGAGTATCCGTTGTGGGAGCGCCTCGCCGAGCAGCAGATCGTCGCCCTCTACCGGGCCGGGCGTCGGCAGGACGCGCTCGACGCGTTCGCGGCGGCCCGGGTCCGGCTCGCCGAGCATGCGGGTCTTGACCCGCGGCCGGAGCTCGTCCGCTTGCAGCAGGCCGTGCTGAAGGACGAGGCGTCACTGCTACAACAATCCAATGAGGACGGCGGAAGGGCTCGGCCGTCCGCCATCCGCAGTTCGGGCCCTTACCCGGTGCCGGCACACCTACCCGCCGACATACCCTCCTTCACCGGTCGTCGCCACCAGCTGGATCGCCTCGACGGCGTGCTGGCCGAGGGGCTGGACGGACCGACGATGGCGGTGGTCGTCTCGTCGATCGCCGGAACGCCCGGCGTCGGCAAGACGACCCTTGCCATCCACTGGGCGCATCACGTCCGCGCGTTGTTTCCCGATGGGCAGATGTACATCAACCTCCGCGGGTACGACCCCAGGGAATCCACAGTGGACGCGTCCGACGCGGTGCGCGAGTTTCTTGACGCGCTGGGCGTGCCACCACAGCGCATCCCGGCGGGCCTGGAGGCCCGGTCCGCGCTGTATCGCAGCATCCTGGCCGACAAGCGGGTCCTCATCCTGGTGGACAACGCCCGCGACTCCGAACAGGTCCAGTCGCTCCTGCCCGCCTCGCCCGGCTCGCTCGTACTGGTGACGAGCCGTGACTCGTTGTCCGGACTCATCATGGCGCACGGGGCGCACTCCCTCGTTCTCGACGCGATGACCGACGCCGAGGCCAGAGACCTGCTCGTGCGCCGGCTGGGTCCCGAACGGGTCAGGGCCGAGCCGGAGGCGCTGTCGCAAATCGTCGCGCTCACGGCCCGTCTGCCCTTGGCTCTCGCGGTCGTCGCGGCACGGGCCGCAACCAGTGCGACCCTGACGCTCACCGCGATCGTGGATCAGCTCCGCGACGCCAGCAAGCGCCTGGATGCCCTCAGCGCGGACGAGACGGCGACGGACATCCGGGCCGTGTTCTCCTGGTCGTACCGCACGCTCAGCACGGAGACCGGCCGACTGTTCCGGTTGCTCGGCCTGCATCCGGGGCCGGACGTCGGCACTGCGGCGGTGGCGAGCCTTTGCGGTCTCACCGTCGCGCAGGTCCGTCCGCTTCTTGCCGAGCTGACGCGCGCGCATCTGCTCACGGAACACGTCTCCGGCCGATACACGTTCCATGACCTGCTCCGCGCGTACGCCAGCGATCTCGCCCACTCCGCCGATTCGTCCGAGGACCGTCGCGCGGCCTCGGAGCGCATGCTCGACCATTACCTGCACAGTGCCCAGACGGCCGACCGCCTCCTCGACCCGACTCGCCTCCCGCTCGGCACCGACCCGCCCCGCGAAGGGGTTACGCCCGAAGAGCACTCGGGTGCCGACCAGGCGATGGCGTGGTTCACCGCCGACCGGCCGGTGCTCATCGGGCTGGTCGGGCGGGCGGCCGCGGAAGCGTTCGACGTCCAATGTGTCCACTTGGCCTGGAGCCTCATGACGTTCCTGGACCGAAAGGGCCACTGGCGGGACGTCATCGCCAACCAGCTCCACGCCCTCGACTCCGTGCGGCGCCTCGATGATCCGTCCGGCGAGGTCCGGATCCTGCGCATGCTGGCGATCGCGCACGCCCGGCTGCACAAGTACGACGAGGCCCGAGCCCACTACATCGAGGCGTTGGACCTGTGCCGCGGACGGGGTGTACGCGGCGAGGATGCGTCCATTTTTCGGGGCCTGGCCTACGTTCTCGAGCTCGAGGGCCGATATCCGGAGGCGCTTCAGTATGCGCTGAAGGCTCTCGCCTCGTGCCGCTCGATCGGCGATCGGCTCAGCGAGGGTTACGCGCTGAACATGGTCGGCTGGTTCCGGGCGCTCCTCGGCCAATACGCGCAGGCCCTTGTCCTATGCGAGGAGGCGCTGGCCATCTTCGCCGAAGTCGGCGAGGATGGCGGTCAGGCCGCGGCCCTGGACAGCCTGGGGTATGCCTGCCACCACAGCGGCGACCATCGGCGGGCTGCTGCAAGCTACGAGCAGGCGCTGCAGATCTACCGGCGGCTCGGTGATCTTCGGTTCGAGGCCGACGTGCTCGCGCATCTCGGCGACGCACACGAGGCGGCGGCCAATGTGGACGCCGCCCGGGACGCGTGGGAGCGCGCTGTCAAACTCTTCGACGAGCTTGGTCACCCCGACGCCGACCACGTCCGGGAGAAGCTGGCAACGACATACGTCGGCAGCTGACCAAAGACCGATCAGCCCATCCTGCCGCTCACAGATCAGGGCCATCGGGCGCTGGATCTGTCACCGCCACACCCACCGTCATCCGCCACCGATGCGCCACGGATGCGCCACGGATGCGGGTGATCTCTAACGTCGTGAGCAGGCAGCCCCCGACCGATGTGGACGGCTGGAGAAGGCTCGCCGCACTTCACCAACGGCGATTCGATATCCCATCGAATTGGTGAACAGTGCCGCAAGGCCGGCAGCGGTTCTCCGTTGCGGTCAAGCCATTAAGAGTGGAGGAAACATGATCAGGAAGCTGGTGGTGACGCTCATCGCGGCGACCGCCGTGCTCACAGGCTCGACAACCGCGGCGTCCGCCAAACCCGTGCAGCCAAACTTTCGTGCGGAGGCTCTCGCATCCGGACTTACCGTTGCCCAGGCCGTGAGCCTGCAGCAGCGGGTCGACGGCATCCTCGCCGCACTACCGGGCGGGCGGCAGGTTTCCGCCACGGAACTCAGGTATGACGGCCTCACCGTGACCTTCGATCCGCTGTACTCGGAGACCAAGGGCGCGAACTTCTCCACCACAAGTTTGATCTGCACCTACGGATGGCTTTGCATGGTTGTACGAGGTACCACGTTCTCGTTCAACAAATGCCAGAGCTGGAGCTTGTCGAACTGGTGGGGAACCGGGCCGTACCGCAACAACCAGACCGTCGTCAATGGACAGGGCACGACCGCCAGGTTCTACGACCAGAACTGGAACCAACTGTGGACGACCACCTCCCACGAAGAGGGGGAGAAGGACTGGACCCCGTACTGGTTTCTCACGGTGTGCTGAGCTGCCGGACCGAGCAGGAGCCACCCCCACCGCCAAGCGATCGTCCTGATCGGCGCATCACGGAACGACCAGCCAAATCTCGGGCAGCAAGCGAACGAAAACGGAGGAATCCCTTGAAGAGCCAACGCCTACGCAAGAGGATCTTTGTTTCAGTTCTGGTCGGAGTCACGGCCACCACCATTCACATCACCGCAGGCACATCGGCGTCAGCGCACGAAATCGGCCAAGCGCATTTCGGACTTTCCTCTGTGGCAGCACAATCGGACAACACCTCGCCACCCATCGGGACGGACCGCAAACAGGGCATCGTCATGAGCAAGACGTCGGACACGGGCAGACGTGTCGATCTGTCCAAGGGCTGGGGAGAAATGACAGCCTGCGCTGTGGTAAACCATACGACCACACGATGCTACGCAACTGAAACTGAGATGAACCTGGCTGAGGACATATTTGCCGAGACTGCGACCGGCGGGCAATACGGAGTGCAGTTGTGGTGTGGGGGTTGGCTGGGCCGCAACAGATGGGTGAAACTGTACGAACACATCAACTTCAATGAGGGCGTGTCCGGACGCGTTCTGCAGTTCAACGATGCGAACTACTGGACGAACCTCGCCGACTGGAACTTCGCCAACATGACCACGTCGATTCGTAACGAGACCGGTTGTCTGCTTAAGGTCTCAGAGTATCCGGACGGTCAGGCGGCCCAGTCATGCATGGAAGAGCATGTCGCTCTTGGCTACGTGGGCGACTACTGGCAATGGGCTCCGTTCAAGACTCGAAACGATGACATCGACGCCATTTACGTTCACGACACGATCTTCAACTACTGCTGAACCGCCGCCGGTGGTGTCCGTCGCATGGGCGGGCGCAACTCTCCGATGCGATTTGTCGGTGCTGATGACTACGGTTGTGGACGACCCGACCTTGGTGCCGGGCACGCACACTTCACGGGTGCGCGTGCCCGGCTGACAAGTATCCTGGCAAGATGCGGGTCCAGACGCTCTTGGTACTGCGCAGCATCATGGTCTTCGACGCGATCCTGTTGCTGCTGACCGGCGGCCTGCTCGCGTGGTTCATGGAGCAGCCCGCAGGAATCATCGCGGGAGCCGCCTGCTGGCTCGGATCGGGGATGCTCCTCGGCGGCGTCCGCTACGCCGACCGCCTCTATGAACGAAGGCGCTAAAGGCGAGCCGGTGTGGTGCGGCCGTGGACGCGGCCTTGACCCGGTAGATGGAACGGCCTTACGGTTCAGGCGTTCAATGCATTTAGATCAGTGAATCGCATCGCGCCTGTGCGAGGGGGTACGGTATGACGTCGATCCGGCTTCGCCACGCGGTGACCGGCCACCACATGCGGCGCACGGCGCGCACGGCCGGCGCGGTCGCGGCGCTCGCTCTGGCCATGGTGGTCGCGCCCGTGCCCGCATTCGGCTCTGCGGCTACCGCACCGGCGGGCGGTGGCACAGGCCAGCCGCCGGTGCCGGCGCCGCCGGCCGGTCAGCTTCGGCAGGTGACGGACTTCGGGCCGAACCCCACCGGCGTCGGGATGCACCTCTACGTGCCGCCACGGATCGGTCACCGGCCCGCGGTCCTGACCGTCCTGCACTACTGCACCGGCACCGGTCCGATCATGTTCGAGATCACCGACTACGCCTCGCTCGCCGACCGGTACGGCTTCATCGTCGTCTACCCCACGGCCGGCCGCGCAGACGGTTGCTTCGACGTGACCTCGCCCCAGGCGCTGCGCCGTGACGGCGGCAGCGATCCGGTCGGGATCGTGTCGATGGTGCGTTACGTGCGGCAGCACTTCCACACTGACCGCCGGCGCACGTTCGCCGTCGGGTTCTCCTCCGGCGCGGAGATGGTCAACGTGCTGCTGGCCGCGTATCCGGATGTCTTCGCCGCCGGCTCGGTGATGGCGGGTTCGCCGGTGGGCTGCTACACCGCCGACGGTGGCGGCTTCAACCCCAACTGCGAAAACGGGGGGACCATCCGCACCCCCGAGCGGTGGGGCGACTTCGTCCGCGCGGCCTACCCCGGATACACCGGGCCCCGCCCGCGGGTGCAGGTCTGGCATGGCACGGCCGATGAGGTGATCTCCTACACCAACTTCGGCGAGGAGATCAAGCAGTGGGCCAACGTCCTGCAAGCCCGGCTGTCCGACACCGGCCGGCCGCAGCCGACCTGGACCCGCAGCCGTCACTCGGACCGATCCGGGCGGATTGTTCTGGAATCGTACAGTGTGGACGGTGGCGCGCACGGCATCGCCTTTAGCGAACCGGACATCGAGCTGTACGCCCTCGGGTTCTTGGGGCTGACCAAGCGGCATCGCTGAGTTTGTTGTAGGACGTCAATCCGCCGCGCCGCCTCGACTCGGACGCGGATTGGGCCGTGTCAGGGGTCGCCTATCGCGGCCTGATCGGCCGGCGTGGGGCGGGCGCGGCGCCGTGCTCGTGGTGCGCGGCGAGGCGGGCGTGGGCAAGTCGGCGCTGCTGGACCACGCCGCGGAGTCGGCCTGCGAACTGGCGGTCGTGCGGGCCGCGGGTGGGGCGTCGGAGAAGGACCTGGAGTTCTCCGCTCTTCACCCGGTGTGCTTCGGCGGCGCCCTCATCCAGATCACGTGCGACCTCGTCATGTGCGAGCGCTCAGGTGCCCGACACACCGGCCGGTGCCCCCGGGCCCACTCCCCCGGGGAGGCACCCGGGCCTTCCACGGGCGCGACCAGTACCCGAGCCGGACGACGGTGGTCATGTCACCGAGTCGGGGCCGGGAGAACGAGGAGCCGGTCCCAGCGGTCCAGACCACCGCGAGAGGGATGATCTCCATGCAATTGTCGAAATTCGACGTCGTGATGACCGATCCACCCGTGGCCGAGCGGGCTGAGGCGGCGGCTGACTTCGAGCGCGTCCGTTCTCGGCTGTTCGGGATCGCCTACCAGATGCTCGGCGGTGCCGCCGACGCCGAGGACGTGGTCCAGGACGTGTGGATCCGCTGGCAAGGAGCGGACCGGGCACAGGTGCGCGATCGGGTCGCGTTTCTCGTGACCGTCACGACGCGGGTCGCCCTCAACGCGGCGACCTCGGCCCGCGCCCGTCGCGAGGTCAGCGTCGGCACGGGGCTACCGGAGCGCGACTTCGCGGCCGCCGATCCGGCGCTGGGGGCAGAACGCGGCGAGGAACTCGAGCTCGCGGTCCACCTCTTGATTGAACGGCTGTCCCCGGTCGAACGCGCCGTTTACGTGCTCCGCGAGGCTTTCGACTATCCGTTCCGCGACATCGCCGAATTGCTCGAGCTCAGCGAAGCCAACGCTCGGCAGGTGGTGTGCCGGGCGCGCAAGCACCTGGCCGAACGACGGCACAACCCGGTCGATCCCGTGCAACGAGATGGCCTGCTGGAAGCGTTCCTCGACGCCGCCCGAGCAGGCGACATGGCGCGCCTCATCAACGTGCTCACCAGTGCCGTCGTCCTCTCCGGCCGCAGCGGGCAGACGGCAGCGATCGCCAATCCGCGGCTCGCCGAGCCGTTCGCGACTGTGGCACCTGACGTGATGGCGGTCGCTCGACGGTGAACGGGATGGTCACGGCGACAGAGCTGATGCTTCAATGGCGGCGTGGGGGTGGAGGCTGCGGACCTTGCCGGCGATGACGTGGAGCGCCGGTGGAAGACGCTGCAGTTGGTCTCGCCGGTGTTTCAATTGCTGGAGAGGGCGGCCCCGCGCGCGGAGCTGGATCACGAGCGATATGACCTTGGCCAGCTCGCCCTGCGCACGATCGATTTTGTGGTGGCCAACCAGGCCTCGATCGAGGGGTCGGTCAGCCCGTCCCGCATTATCGATCATGTGACGGATCTGGCGCGGCGGATGTCTCCCGACGATCCCGCCCGCCCCTGGGCAAAGGTCGCCAAGCTGACTTTGTCTACATTGTTGAACGATGGGCGGCGCCATGTCGCCCAGTGGGTCGATCTTGCTCGCGATGGCGAGGACTGGGCAGGTCAACGGTCGTTCAAGTTCCGGCTGCTGCGGCTGACCGAGGCCGAGGACGGTGCGGCCGTCGCGGCGACCGATGAGGCTATTTTGCTGTACCTGCAAGCGCTGGACACCAATCTCGCGGACCGTGCGATGGCCCTGAAGCTGATCGTCGAGCGGCAGATGCGTGCAGGTGAGTTCGACCGTGCCCGTGGGACCGCGGTCGACGCCCGCCGCACGGCCGAGGCCCTAGCGGCGAGTCTGCGCGACAAGCTCGAGGACACCCGCCGGGATGTGCGAAGCGTCGACTGGGCGGGCGAGATGCCCGGCTGGCTGACCGGCACCCTCAACCAGCTGGCCGAGCAGCTCGAGATGGACCGGCAGCTGCTGGCGCTCGCGCAGCGGGCCGGCGGTGAGGAGGACGCCGCGCCCAACTGCCGGGCGATCGTCTCGGAAGTGCGCCGGGCGCAGGACGTGTGGCTGCGCCTCGAGCGCCACCTGCAGCTGGCGATCCCCACGTTCCTTGCCGCCCAACAGGCCCAGCGCCTCCAGCCGCGCCGGCGCAGCATGACCGTCGACCTGGCCGACGGTGTCCTGCCCGCCGTGCTTGGCGCACCGGCGGCCATCGTCGAGGAGTGTTCCGCCGTGCTGTTCGGCGCGATCGGCGGGGTGCGCCTGCCGCCGCAGTGGTCCGTCGACGGGCTCGCCGCGCAGCTGCTGCGCCCGCCCGCGACGTGGGAGCGGCCGGCACCGACCTTCGACGAGGTGGGCGAGCTGATCGACATCGACGACGCGAACCTTCCGCGCGAGCTGTCCGAGGCGCTCTACAAGCTGCTCTCGCCCGCCGCGGTCACGCCCGTCCGGCTGTCCGCTTTGCTCGATGCCGCCCGTGCCACGGATCCGTCCTCCCGCCTCATCGACGCCCTGTGGTCGGCTGGCCTGTGGATCTGGGTGGCCGACAGCGACGTGGAAGACGAGGCTCAGCCGCCCGATGCGGGTCTGACGCAATTGCTCCCGAGCCTGCAAGCCGTGTCGGACGGTGCCCGGCTGGTGGACACCGAGTTCGCCGGCCCGGATCTGCTGATCGGTCCGGTGGGCATGTTTGAGCTGCTGGACGAGGGGCAGCAGCGGTGAACCGGCAGGACCTGGCCGCGGCAGCACGCCTGGTGCGCCACGCCATCACCCCAGCCCTGCGGCCGACCGCGGGAAGCGACTACCGCGTCCTGCTCGACCGTTACCGCACCGACGTCACGTTCGCCGAACACGTGGCGGCGATCGCCGACGGCCTCGGCCTCGACGTGCACACCGCGGGGCCGCTGGGTCTGATCGTCACGGGCGACGGCGACGGGCCGTTCCGGGTCACGCTGGACAACAGCGGCCTGCCGTTGCGTGCCAGCCCCGCCGCCTCGCGCCTGCAGGACCGACTGCTGTTCGGACTCGTGCTGGTGGCCGTGGCCGCCTACGCGTATCCCAACGGCGAGGCCCTGACGGAGACGACGACCCCGACCGTGCGCCCGGCCGAGCTGAGCCGTTTCATCACCCGCAAAGCGGAGGCGCTGGCCGCGCTCGCCGAGACACCCAAGGTCGACGAGATCGACGTGCAGCTGGGCGACGCCGCCCGCCGCTGGCTCGAGCTGCCGGAGATCCTGCCCGCCGAGCGAGGCGGCTTCCGCAAGGACTGCCAGCGCAGGTATGTCAACGACCTGCTCGCCTGGCTGGTCGACAGCGGACGGGCCCGGCGCGAGCAGGCGATCGCCGACGAGCGTGGCGCGGCCTACACGCTCAACGACCGGTTCCGCATGGGCATCGCCGAGACCGCCGACACGCTGGCGTTCGGCATCCTTGCCGGTGAGGACGACGCCGGTGAAGACCTCCGGAGGGATGGCTGATGTTCAAGCTGCGGCGGCTTTACGTCGACACCATCGGCGTGCCCGGCAACCGTTTCGTGGATCTGCGGGTCGAAGCGACCGACCTGGCCGGCGATCCGTGCGACACCATCGTGTGGCTGCGCAACGGCGCCGGTAAGACCACGATGCTGTCGCTGCTGCTCGCGCTGATCCTGCCGGCCCGGCGCGACTTCCTCGCCTCGCGCACCAAGAAGCGCACGCTCGAGGATCTGGTCGGCGGGCAGGACACGTCGCACGTCATCGTAGAATGGGTGGACCCGCGCGGGCAGCGCTTCCTGACCGGCGCGGTGTATCAGTGGGAGGGCAGGCTCAAGCCGCGCGAGCACAACGGCGAGGGCAAGAGCCGGCTCAAGCGCTCCTGGTGGTGTCTGCACCCGGACGAGTCGGTCGAGGGCGCGACGTTTGACAGCCTTCCCACGACGAGCCGGACGGCGGGAGCCGTTGACCAGGACCGGTTTCTGGCCCACATCACCAACCTCGCGGCGCGCGGGGTCAACGCCACGGTCACCGAGAAGATCAACGAATGGCATGAGGCGTTGCGGCAGCGGCGGTTCGACCCCGACCTGTTCCGCTATTTCGCCGAGGTGAACGCGTCCGAGGGCGGGATCGACGGGCTGTTCACCGGCATCGACTCGGCTGCGGCGTTCGTCCGCTACCTGCTGCGCTTCGTCGCCGACGAACGCCGGGTGGTCCCGGTGCGGGATCTGCTCGGTGAGACGGCGGCCGAGATCGCCAAACGGCCGACCTATGAGGCCGAACGGGACTTCTGCACCGAGGCACGCCCGCTGGTCGAGGCGCTCGGCGAGGCGCACGCCAGGTCGGGTGAGACGGCCAGGCGCCGCGACGAGGCGCGCCGGGCGGCCGCGGGTTTCAAGCGCGCGCTGCTGGACGCGTCCGAATCGGCGGCCACGCAGGCGAGCCTGATCGCCGAGCGGCGCGAAACGATTGAGGAACAACGGCTTGAGACGCACCGCCACGCCGAGGCGGCGAAGCGCCGCCGGGACGAATACCGGCGGTGGGCGGCGGTGTTCCGGCTGGAGGCGGCGAAGGGTGAGGCCGCCCGGGCCAAGCAGGCGGCCGCGGACGCGCGGATCGAGGCCGACGCGTGGACCATCATCCCCGATCTCGCGGCCGTGGCCGAGGCGAGGGCGGCGCTGGAGGCGCACCGGTCGGCGCAGCGGGCGGCGGCCGACGAGGCGGCTCCCGTGCTGGCCGCGCTCGAGGAGGCGCAGTCGCGGCTGGCCGGTGCGCTGGAGCACCAACTCGCCGAGGTGGCCGCGCAACTGGAAGCGATGTCCGAGACCGAATCGCAGGCCGAAGCGGTGAAGGCCGCGGCCGAATCGGCCTGGCGTCAAGCCGTACAAGAGCAAGCGGGTTTGAATGCCCAAAGCGGTGAGCAGAACCGGATCGTGGAGCGCGCCGAGGCCACCCTGCGCAACCTGCTCGATGCCGCGATCCTGAAGCCGGGCGAGCGGTTAGGCTCCGCCGTCGTGCGGCTCGAAAACGAGGCGGCGCAGGGGGACAGCACGATCACCCGGGTGCGGTCGCAGATCGATCGGATCGCCGATGAGCGCAGGACGATCCGGGCGGGCTTGCCGCGGAGCAGAGAAAGTCTGGCAGCCGCGGAAAAACGCCGGGACGATCTGGTCAAAGAGGCGCAACGGCTTGCCGCGGGCGCGGCGGCGTTGCGCGCCGAGGCCCGGCTGCGCGAGCTGGCGCAGGCCGACGACGTCGACCCGCTCGCGGAGGCGGACGATCTGCTGCACACGCTCGCCAATGCCGTCGCCGGGCTCGACGCGGCCGCGCTGGACCTTCGAGTCGAAGGAGCGGAGGACGCCCGGGCCATCGTGGGGCTGGAATCGGTTGGGCTGCTTCCGCCCCGCCCCGCGGTGGCCACGGTGGTGGAGGCGCTGCAGGCGGCCAATGTGGGCGCGCAGCCCGGATGGCGTTACCTCGCCGAGCATCACGCCGCCGACGCCACGGCCGTCATCGCCGCCGTGCCGGAAATCGCCGATGGGGTCGTCGTCTACAGCGATCCCCGTGCGGCGGCCGAGGCGATAGCCGGCGTGACGACAAGCGAACCGGTGGTCATCGCCCGCGCCGCTTCGATCACCGAGCCGCACCGCGAGCATGTCGTGATTGGACCTTCGCCCGCCCGCTACGACCGCGCGGCGGCGGCCGACGAGCTCGCCGTGCGGCGCCAGCGGGCGGCCGGCCAACAGACCCGGCTGGAGACCATCGCGGCCGCCCGCGCCAGGGACGAGACGCTCGCCGCACGCCTGCGGCAGCTCAGCGAGCAGATACCGGCCGACGGCATGAGCGGCCTCACCGCACGCGTCGAAGCCGCCACCGCCGCCGTCCCGCCGCTGGCACTCGAACTGGAGACGCTGATCACTCGGGAGTCCGAATTGGACACCGAACTGGCCGCCCGCACCGGACTGCTGTCCGAATTGGAGAAGCAGCAGAGCCGGCTCGAGGTGGCAATCGCCCGCGTCGACGCCGCGCTCGAGGAGGATCGCCGGGTCGTCGCCCCCGCTCGTGCCTGGCTCGAATCGCTGCCACACCGGCTGCGCGTGGTCGCCGAGGCCGAACAGGGCGCGAAGGAAACCATCGAGAAGCAGGAGGCCCTGCTCAAACACTGCTTCCGCAGCAGGGAGCGGCTAGAGGTGCGCCGCGGCGAATGGCGCACCGAACGGGAGGCGCTGGGCGTCGCGATCCCCAACACGCAATCGCCGGAGGCATGCCGCGCGGCCGTCGCCGTGGCCGAGGCCGTCCTGCGCGAGCGCTTCCCAGAGGCCGAGCTGCGGCGCAACGTCGAGCAGGCGCAGCAGCATCTGACTGAGGTGACCAAGCGCTATCAGAGCCACTCCGAGAAGGCGCGCACGCGTGCGGAGGAGATCTCTGCCACGGACCCGGCGGCGCAGGACCCACGCCTGCGGGCCAACGCCATCCAGGTCTCCCGCGATGCCGCCGAGCAGGCCCAGCAGGAGCAGGGCGTGAGCCGGGGCGAGGTGAAGGCCGCCGAGGCGGAGGTGAAGGAACACACGCCGCCCGACCGGGCGCGGCACGCGCAGGACCTGCCTTCCGAGCCGGCCGATCGGGAGGAGGCGCTGCGGCTCGCCGCGCAGGGCACCGAGGAGGCGGCCGCGCTGCAGGCCGAGGCGGGCGACCTGACACGGGAGCGCGACGAGGCCGGCGCGGCGGCGACCCGCTGGCGCAACCGCGTGGGCCTGCTGAAGGATCAGGCCGACAAGCTGGCCGGCGTCGAGCCCGCGGAGCGGGCGGCAGGCAGCGTGGACCACGACGACCAACGGGTGCGCCAGGACGTGCTCGCGCTCGCCGGGCGGTTCGACGCCGCCGAGAGCGCGCACGGCACGGCCATCTCGGCCCGTTCGCAGCGCGCCGAGGCCCTGCGCACATGGGCACATCAGGACCGCTTCGGCAGGAGCGCCGAAGACGAGCACGGCATGGCGGTGCGCCAGTTGCGCGACATGTTCCGCGCCGACAACCTCATCGAGCGGGTGGCGCCGCACGCCCGCGATCTCGCGGCGGATCTGGCCATCCGCGAACAGCGCATCGCCCAGCAGATCGCCCAGGTCGAGGTGCATAGGCAAAACGTGGTGGCGCGGCTGACCGATCTCGTGGGCGATGCGCTGACGGATCTGACGCGTGCCTCGACGCTGTCGGAGCTGCCCGAGCGGGTCGGGCCGTGGGCGGGGCAGCAGTTCCTTTCGGTGGCGGCGCGCAGCCGGCCGACGCCCGAGCAGGTGCAGGTGCGCGTCGGCGAGCTCGTCGACCGCATGGTGAGCACCGGCAAGATCGACCTCGATCCGGTCGAATTGCTTTGGCGCGCAACGGAAGCCGCCGTCGTTGAGGGGTTCCGGGCCACCATCCTCAAGCCCGCGCCCGACCAGCCGCCGGGCCGCACCTCAGTCGAGGAGATGCACAAGTGGTCGGGCGGCGAGAACCTCACCGCGAGCCTCGTGCTGTTCTGCGTATTGGCGAAGCTGCGCGCCGAAAACCGGACGGGCGCCAAGGCGGGTGCGGTGGGCGGTGTCGTGCCGCTGGACAACCCGTTGGGCAAGGCCAACTTCTTGCCGTTCCTGGAGTTGCAGCGCCGGGTCGCCGCCGCCAACGGAGTCCAGCTGGTGTTCTGGACCGGCATCGGCGATCTCACGGCGGTCGGCGCCTTCCCGCGGATCGCGGCGATGCGCAAGAAGCCGGCGGCGGGTCGTCCGGGCACCGCTTACGTGGTAACAGATCTGGACGCTTCGGCGACCGCCGACGACTCGCAGCAGATCGTGGAACACCTGAGTTCCGTGCGTGCCGACCGATGGACCTGAGCCCGCTCGCCGCCGCCATGGCGCAGGCCGTCGCCGTGTCGCCGGTCCGCCAGGTGCGGCTGCCCTCGCTGCTCGCCGCCGGCGGTCGGATCGTGCAGGAGTCGGTCGGCGCCGAGCTGCTGGCAACGCTCGACATCCGCCGGTTGCTCCTGCTCGGCTCAGGCCCGGTCGTCAACCCTTGATCGCTTCCTGGAGAAGGTCGGCGGTGTGATAGCCCGCGATGACCTGGGCAAGCTCGCCGGCTCGGTCGCGCATCGCGTCGTCGGCGAGGACCCGGCGCACGGTGTCGCGCACGAGCGGTGCGGACAGCCGGCCCGAGCGCAGCAGCACTCCGGCGCCGGCCTGCTCGACGAGCGACATGTTCAGGTATTGGTCGAGGTTGCCGCAGATGCCGATGACCGGGGCACCGGCGCGCAATCCTTGATAAGTCGTCGGGCTGCCGCCGTTGCCGATGACCACCCGGGCCCGCGCCGCGATCAGCTCGCCGGGCGCCCATCGGACCACCCGCGCATTGGCCGGTGTGCGTGAAGGTGGCCTGGCTCCGGCGGTGGCGGCGAGGACCCGGACCGGCAGGGTCGGCCAGTCCGGCGAGGACCGTGGGCAGCAGCCGCGCGTCGCCCGAGCTGCCGAGCGTAAGGTAGACCAGCGGCCGGTCGCCGTCGGGCAGCTCCGGCTCCGGCGTGTCGGGTGACCACGCTACGGGGCCGAGGAATCGGTGCCCGTCGGGCACGCGCCGCATCGGCACCAGCTCCGCGATGTCCGCGTAGCACACCGCCGCGCCCTGGGTGTACACCTCGCGGATGTCTCGCGGGCCGTCTGGCGAGCGGGGATCGTCCACAAAGGAATGTCCGGCGGGTGGTCGTGGCGCGGATCCCACGCGTGGCCCACCTGATACCTGTCCGGGTCGAGCATGCGCGAGAGCGCCAGCGGCCGCACGATGTGTGCCAGCGTGACGGCCTCGCCGACGAACAGCACGCGGGTCATGGCAGCGGGTGTTTTGCCGCTATGACGGCCCGTTTGAGTTTCCCGGTGTGGGTCAGCTCCTCGGCCCGGCCCGGCTCCCACATCTCGGTGAGCACGGCGAAGCGCGCGATCCGCTCGCGGGCGGGCAGGTGGCTATTGCTCTGCGCGACGATCCGCTCCAGGTCGGTGTGGCTCCACCGGTCGGGCGGCGCACCGACGACGAGCAGCGCGCCCAAGTCCGCCCGCCCCTCGCCGAACACGAACGCCTGGTTTACCAGCGGGTTGGCGCGCAGCTGGCTCTCGATCCGCGTGACCGGGACCTGGTATCCATCGGAGAGCCGGAAGACCTCCTCCCGCCGCCCGAGCACCCGCACGTATCCGTCCTCGCCGATCTCACCCAGGTCGCCGGTGTGCACCCAGCCGTCCTCATCCACGTCCCCGAGGGCATGGGTGTAGCCGACCATGCGGCTGCCCGTGCGCACCAGCAGCTCGCCGTCGGCCGCGACCCGCACGGCGACACCCGGCAGCGCGACGCCGACGGACCCGGCGCGGATGCGGCCGGGCGGGGCACACGTCGCCGCCGACACCAGCTCGCTTTGGCCCCAGCCTTCGGTCAGCGGGACGCCGAGCCCGTGGAAGAACTCCTGCACCGACACGGCCAGCGCGCCGCCGCCGCTGAAGGCGAACCCGCACTTGTCCAGGCCGAGCGCGGAACTGTCCAAACCGGACATGGCGGCCGCCGCGTAGAGCTTCTCCCACACCTGTAGTACGCCACCGAAGAACTGCGGCCGGACGTCGCGCAGGTAGTCGGGCAGCCGGGCCGGTTCGGCGCACAGGTGGACGGTGCCGGCGCGGGTCAGCGGGAACCAGGTGGTGACGAACCGCTCGGTCGCGTGGGCCCGCGGCAGGTAGGACAGGAACCGTGTGCCGGGCTCCAGCGGGAGCATCCGGGCGAACGACTCCGCGTGCCAGACGACGTTGCGGTGGCTGTGCCGCACGCCCTTGAGCGAACCCGTTGTCCCGCTGGTGTAGTTGACCGCCACGATGTCGTCGGGGCGCACCTCGCGGCGGCACGTCTCGAACTCGGCCGGGTCGGCCGCCCGCCCGGCCGCCATGACGGCGTCCCACGAGCCGTCGTCGAGCGCGATGACCCGCCGTCCGTTGTCGGCCACTCTGCCGGCCACCCGGTCCCGCTGGGCCTCACCGTCCACAATGATCAGTCCGATGTGGAGCGAATCCAGGACGGTGGCGAGCTGCTCGGCGGTGAAGCTGTCGAACAGGCAGACCGGCACCGCCCGGGCGTGCAGCAGGGCCAGATCCGCGATGGCGAGCTCGGGCCGGTTGGACATGAGCAGGCCGACATGCTCCCCGGGTCGCACACCGAGCGCGCGCAAGCCGAGCGTGGCGTGCCGCACCTCGTCCTCGTATCGGCGCCACGTCAGCGTCCCCCACCCGTCACCGGACCGCCAGCGCAGCGCGGGCACGTCACCGTGCCGGTTTGCGTTGTCGGCCAGGGCATCCACGAGCGTGCGGCCCGCCACAGCGCGGGTGATGTCCTCGGCCACACTGTCAACGTCCATTCTCATCGCCCTTCGTGAAGGCCTTCGTGAAGGATTGCCACGGCAGCCGCAGCGAGCGCGCCGCCGGCGGTGGCCCGGTGAACAGCCGGAAGACGAAGACCGGGTGATCGTGCGGACCGAGGCCGAACCCGGCTCGCAAGTCGCGGCCGATCCGCGCCACCTCGTCGCGTTCCTTGCCGGTCAACCCGGTGCCGCCGAAGACCTCCAGCCGCGCCAGCAGCAGCGTGCTGACGGTCCACGGGTGCACCCATATGCCGTGCCGGGTCGCGGTCAGCCACAGGCGTTGCATCGCCATGCCCGCGGACACCATCGCCTCACCGGTCAGTGGTGCCGGGACGGACAGGCAGCACATGTGCGAGCTGTTGGCGACGACCTGGCGGGCCGTGTCGGCAAGCTTGCCGGCGGGCAGGAGCTGCCGCAGCGCGGGCAACCGGCGCAGCAGCGACAGCAGCTTGGCGGTCGCGCCGGGCAGCTCCAGCGTCCGGATGTCCAGCCCTTCCCGCCGCTGCACCGCTTCCCGGTCGGACCAGCAGATCTCCCGCACCATGTCGGCGAACATCACCGGGTGACGCATGCGCAACACGTCCGCCGCGCCCAGCGCCTGGGCGACGGTCTGCTTGTCATCCGATGTGGACACCGTGGAGACCGTGTCCACAATGGATGCCAGCATCTGTCCGGCTAGCGTCGCCCCGTCGGACCGTCCGCGGTTGGTCACTCGATCGGCGATGCTGTCGTGGAGCTCGTGGAGCGCCGGTGCCACTCGGCCGGTGAACGTGAACCGCACCGCATCGTCCGAAGTGGACAACTCATACTCCAGGCCCAGGGACTGTGCGGCGATGGCGACGTTGTCGGCGTAGCAACCGACCGCGAAGCGCGCCGCGTAACCGCCCACATCGAGGAACGAGCCGTCCGCTTCACCACGAACCCGCAGCCGGTCCCCGCCGACCTGGACACGCCACGGTTGAGCGTTGCCGCCGGACGGCGCCATCGCTCCGGCCGTGCACAGTGCTGCGATCTCCTCCGCGGTCAGCATTTCGCCACCTTCCCGGCCAGACGTCCGGCCACCACAGCACCGATCGTGGCGAGCGCGTCCGGCTCCATCATGTCGAAGTGTCCACAGGGTAGGTCATGGTTGTCGATCGACCCGCTCACGTAGGGCCGCCAGGCCGACGCCGCCGGCCAGCCCGGCGCCCGGCCCGCCGCCGCGGTGAAGAACAACAGGTCGCCTTCGTATCGCTGGAACGCGTGCCCGGCGGTGAGCCGTCCGAGCCGCTCGGTGGTCTCCGCGGTCAAGCCTGCGTCGCCCGGTCTGAGCAAGGCCGCCCGCGGGTCGTGCGGGTAGGCGTCGAGGATCGCGAGCAGCTCGACCTCCAGCCCGGCATCGGCGAGCAAACACGCGGTCGCGTGCGCCGCCAGCCCGCCGAACGACCAGCCGAGCAGGTGGTAGGGGCCGGTTGGCGCAACGGCACGAATCCGCCGGACATATGCCTTGGCCAGCTCGTCGATGCTTGCCTCCGTGCCGGCCGACTGCAGGCCGTAAATAGGCGACTCACCGGGCAGCAGCGTGCGCAGCCCGGTGTAGCACAAGCTGGATCCCGTGCCAGGCGGTAGGCAGAACAGCGGCGGGCCGGTGCCGGAGCGGATCGGCAGCAGATCCTCGCCGGGCTCGGGCAGGGCGAGCCAGTCGATCAGCGAGGCGACCGTGGGCGCCCGGAACAGCACCGACACCGGCACGTTCACCGGCACGATCGCGCGCAGCTGCCGCACGAGGCGCAGCGCGAGCAGCGAGTGTCCGCCGAGCGAGAAGAAGTCGTCCTCCGGGCGGACCTCGGCGCGCTCGAGCACCTCGGCGAACAGGCGGCACAGCAACGACTCCAGCTCGGTGCGTGGCGCACGGCCGGTCGAGCGGGCCTCCGGCCGGGGAAGGGCACGCCGGTCCAGCTTGCCGTTTGGCGTCATGGGCAATCGGTCCAGCGGTATGAGCGCGGACGGGACGAGGTGGCCGGGCAGCCGGTCGGCCACGAACCGGCGCAGCACCACCGGCCGCACGGTGTGGCCGGCGGTGGGCACCACATATCCGATGAGGCGGTCGTCGTGCACCGCCACCGCGGCCCGCGTCACCGAAGGATGCCCGAGGAGCGTGGCCTCCACCTCACCCGGCTCGATCCGGAAGCCGCGCAACGACAGTTGACCGTCGACCCGGCCGACGAACTCGACCTCCCCGTCGGGCCGCCACCGGGCAAGGTCTCCGGTGCGGTACATGCGCGAGCCGGGCGGGCCGAACGGGTTGGCCACGAACCGAGCGGCGGTCAGTGCCGGCCGGCCCAGATATCCGTGTGCCAAGCCGATCCCGGCCAGGTAGAGCTCGCCGACCGCGCCGACGGTCACCGGCTGAAGCGCACTGTCCAAGATGTACACCTGCGTGCCCGGCAGCGGCCGGCCGATCGGCGGCGGGTCCGCGTCCCCGTCCCCATCCGCAGTGAGCGGGTCGCTCATCGTGGCGCACACTGTCGCCTCGGTCGGCCCGTATGCGTTGACCATGCGGCGGCCGGGTGCCCAGCGCCGCACCAGATCGGGCGGGCACGCCTCACCGGCCACCACAAGTGTCGTCACGCCCGGCAACCCGTCCGGCGGCACCGCGGCGAGCACGGACGGCGGAAGCGTGACGTGCGTGACGCCGGCCTCGGCGATGAGCTCCGACAGAGGCGCTCCTGGAAGCAACCGGTGTGCCGGCGCCAGCACGAGCGCGGCACCGGAGGCGAGCGTGGTGACGACCTCCGCGACCGCGGCGTCCGATCCCGGCGAGGCGAACTGCAGGACCCGGCTGCCCGGCCCGATGGCGAACCGCCGCGCCTGGGCCGCGGCGAGGCTCGCCAGGCCGGCATGCCCGACCACTACCCCATTGGGGACACCGGTCGAGCCCGACGTGTAGATGACATATGCCGCACCGTCCACGCTGCCGCCGCTTGCGCGGAGCATCAGGTCGAGCCGCTCCTGCGGGTAGGTCAGGTCGAGTGGCAGGTATGCCGCGCCCGCCCGGTGGATGCCGAGCAGCCCGACGACACTGGCGACGGTGCGGTCAAACGGGAGCGGCACCAGGTCACCCGGACGCACCCCGGTGCGGCGCAGGCGATCCGCCTCCTGGTCGGCCCGCGCGTCGAGCTGCGCGTAGCTGACCGTGGTGCCCTCATGGACAAGGGCGACGGCCTGCGGCGTCCGCTCCGCTTGCGCCCGGAAGAGCTCCGCGAACGTGGCCGGTGCCGGGCGGGTCGCATCCCACCGGGGGAGAATCCGGCGCCGCTCCGCCGGCTCCAGCGAGTCCAGTGTGGACAGTGGCCGCTGCGGCTCGGCGATCATGGCGCGCAACAGTCCGACCAGGCCGCGTTCGTGTGCCGCGAGGTCGTCGTCGCGGTAGCGCGCCGGGTTGGCGGTGAGGTCCAGCTGCAGGCCACGGCCGCCGGGCCGGGCGAAGACAAACACTGACAGGTCGTCGACGGGCCCGTTGGCCAGGTTGTGCCGGGTCGCGGAGCGCCCGCCAAACCGGAGGTCGTCCTCGAACGCCATCACGTTGACGGTCCAGCCGAACAGACCACCGCCCAAGTCTCGGCGCAGGTCCTCATATCGGTATCGCTGATGCGCCAACGCCTCGCGCACGGTGCGCGACACCTGCGCGGCCAGCTCGACGGCGGTGGTCGACGGGCGCACGCCCAGCCGCACCGGTATCACGTTTGCCAGCAGCGACGGCGTGCCACGGGCCAGCGGTGTGGTCCGCGCCGCCACCGGCAGCCCCAGCACGATGTCCCGCTCGCCGGTCATCCGGTGCAGGTAGCCCGCGACAGCCGCGACGATCAACCGCGACCATGACGTGCCGGCCTGGCCGGCCACACCGTCCAGCGCGTCGCGCAACGGCTCCGGCAGGAACGCGGTGCGGCGCAGGCTCGCGCCTGTCGCGGTCGCGCGACCGTGCAGGTCCGGTGGCATCGGCCGGAAGGCGAGCGCGTCATGCCAGAACAGCCGGTCCGCCGCGAACTCCGCCGAGCGCCGGTATGCCGCCGACTCGTCGAGCACCTCCCGCAGCCGGCCGAACGTGCCCGGTCCTACTGGCTGACCGGCCGTGAGCGCCGTGTAGATCTCGGCGAGCCGCCGGGTGAACAGCACGGCGCCGTAGTAGTCGATCGCGATGTGATGAAACCGTTGATACCAAAGGAACCGATCCTCGGCGAGCCTCAGCAGGGCGAATCCCGTGGTGCCTCGGCCAAGGTCCACGGGTCGGCCCAGATCGGCCGACATCCACGCCAAGGCGGCGTCGAAAGACACATCAAGCAGGGGTGGTCCGGCCGACGCGGAGGCGATGAGCTGCCCCGGCGGGTCACTGTCCGGCAGGACGCGGATGCGGCACGCGTCGGTCTCGGCAACGGCGGTGTGGAACGCCTGGGCCCACAGCGCCGGGTCGACGGTGCCACGGATGTCCAGGTATTCGGCGAGGTTGCCGACCGTGCCAGTCGGATCGAGCTGGTGGGTCAGCCACAGGCCGACCTGCGCCGTCGACAGCGGCAGCGTGCCGTCGTCCTGACCCATCTCGCCCCCCAGACGCCCCGCAGCCAGCATTGGCCAGCATGCATGCAGCGGCAGCGGCACCGCAAGCTCACCTGGTGGGCGTGGGTTTGACCGCCGGCTGAAAGCGATCGGAAAGGGGGGTCCTGGACGCTTGCCCGTGCCGTGTGGGCGGCATAGGCGACAAGCGGGAGGACCCTCGAGTGAGCTCGGCGAGCAGGTTTTGGCGGACAACGGGCTTGGTGGTGTCGCTTCTGGTGACACCGGCCCTGCCGGGAATGGCACCATCCACAGCGGAGGGCGGACCGGTGCCCGTGATCACCGAGGCGCACGGCGGAGCCGAGGCGCTGGAGGCGGCGCGGCGGCAACGGACCGACGTCGTCGTCAACGGGCTGACCAACGAGACGCGGTTGGTCAAGGCGCACCCCGACGGCACGATGAGCGCGGAGCTGGCGGTCAAGCCGGTGCGCGTGGCGCGGGGCGGCCGGTGGGTGGACATCGACCCGACCTTGGTGCGCCACGGCGACGGTTCGGTCGGGCCACGCGCGGCAACGATCGACCTGGCGTTCTCGGGCGGCGGCAGGCAACCCCTGGTGCGGCTGGGTGTCGCCGGTGGATCGGTGGCGCTGACCTGGCCGGGCGAGCTGCCCGCGCCCGAGCTTGCCGGATCGGTGGCGACCTATCGGGATGTCCTGCCCGGCGTCGATCTGAGGCTGCGCGCCGACGGCACCGGCTACGTCAAGCATCTCGTCGTGCGCACCGCCGAGGCCGCGAAAAATCCGGCGCTGCAACGGATCCGGCTGGGGATGGCCACGCAGCGGCTGACCCTCGCGGTCACCGAGGCGGGCGGCACGGAGATCCGCGACCCGGCGGGCACCGTCGTCATGACCGGTCCCGCGGCTGTGATGTGGGACAACGCCGCGTCCAATATGGACGCTCCGGGCGAGGAAGCGGCCGTGGCGCCGGTCAAGGAGCTTGTCGAAGACGGCAGCCTTTCCCTCGTACCAGATGAAAAGCTCTTGAAGGCTCCTGAAACCCGATTCCCGCTGGTCATCGATCCCAGTGAGCACACGGCGGGCCGGCACCACTGGACGAAGGTCTTCTCGGGCAAGGCGGACGCGACCAACTGGGACGGCACCCAACTCGACGGTGCCGAGGCGAAGGTCGGCTACTGCGGCTGGAGCGGCTGCAACGGCATCGGGACCGTGCGCAACTACTGGATGTACGACACCAGCTTCCTGGAGAACCGGACGATCCTCGACACCCGCTTCGAGGCGCGCACCAACGCCGGGCCGGACTGCAACCAGGCCCGCAACCACGTCCTCTACAAATCCAACACCTGGCACATCGAGTGGGGCACGAACTGGAACAACCAGCCCGCCGGCGGCACAGTCGGCAGCCCGAACGGTGTCCGGCTGGGCGCGGCCTCGGTCCCGGGCTGCGGGGAGCACAAGGTGGTGTTCGCCCCGTTCAACGCCGTCAATCAGGGCGGCGTCACGACCTACTTCCTGATCGCCGACAACGAGGGCGACAAGTACGCGTGGCGCCGGTACAACGCCGACTCGGCCCTGCTGTGGGTGAAATGGAACGCCACCCCGTACGAACCCCACGAGCCGCGCATCCTCGAGGGTTTGCCACAGCCGTGCGACAACTGCGGCGGCAAGGCGTATTCGAGCGTGGGCTCGCTGACCATGCAGGCGTACCTGCACGACCCGGACGGGGATCAGCTCTACGCCGATTGGGATGTGTACGGCATGCCCACCGACGGCAGCCCCGTCCAGAAGACCGAGCTGCGCCCCGACACCCGGCTGGGCTCGGGCAACTGGCACAGCCAGACTCTCGACCAGGCCAACCGGCATGGTCAGGAGCTCGTCTGGTGGGTGCGGGCCCGCGACGGCAACACCGGTGGCGACGGCCCGTGGAAGGAGGGTCCGGGCCGGTGGATTGTCGACCGGGTCAGTGTGGCGAACGCGCCGCTGGTGTCCAGCCCGACCTATCCGGACGACAACCGTTGGCACGGCGGCACGACGGTGCCGGGCGACTTCACGTTCACCTCGAACGGCGTCGATGACGTCAACCACTTCCTGTGGGGCTGGACCGATCCACCCAGCACGAAGGCGGTGGCCAACAGGCTCGGCGGCGAGACGACCCTGAAGTTGACTCCCCCCGGCGACGGGCCACGGGATCTGTTCGTGCGCAGCGTGGACAAGGCCGGACACGAGGGCCCGATCACCCGGCACCGGATATACGTGCGCGCCGGCAACGGCCCGCTGGCGCAGTACTCCTTTGAGGGCAGCACGAAGGACACCGCGTTCCTGGGGTGGCGGGACGCCACACCGAACGGCGGGGCCACCTACGCGCCGGGCGCGGTCGGCCAGGGCATCAACCTCAACGGCACCGACGGTCACCTGACCGCGGACACGGCCGTGCGCACGGATGCCAGCTTCTCGGTCACCGCGTGGGCGAGGATCGACCGTCTGGACAAGCGGGCGAGCGTGGTCGTGAGCCAGTCCGGCAACGTGATCCCCGGTTTCTGGCTGCAATACGAGGGCTCGAGCCAGCGCTGGCTTTTCGTGGCGCCGCGGGAGGACGCGATCCCGGCGTCCGCCTACGACACCGTACGCTCGACCGCGCCGGTGGTGCTCGGGGAGTGGACCCATCTCGCGGGCGTCTACGACAAGTACGCGGGCAGGATGCGCCTGTACGTCAACGGTGCGCTCATGGGCGAGGTCGATCGGGCCCCCCGCTGGCACGCGGCCGCAGGGTTGCGCATCGGGAACGGGCGCGCCATCGACGACTCCTTCCCAGGCGCCATCGACGAGGTCAAGCTCTATGATCGGCCGATCTCGGCGGCCGAGGTCCAGGCGCAGGTGAGCCACGACAACGTCCAGCTCGGTTACTGGAAGTTCGACGACGAGCAGGGGAGCACGACGGCGGTCAACGCCGTGCCCGGCGGGGCGGCCGGTGTCCTGAGCGGCGACGCGAAGTTCGTCACCGGTCAGGTCAACGGCGCGGTGAAGCTCGGCGGGGCCGGCCAGGTGTCCATGGGTGCGCCCGTGATCCGCACGGACCAGAGCTTCACGGTCACCGCGTGGCTCACGGTGGACGCCGAAGCCGTGGCAAACCAGGCCAGGACGGCGGTCTCGCAGGACGGCACCGTCCACAGTGGATTTTTCCTGGGCTACCGCAACCAGGACGGGGGCCGGTGGGAGTTCCACGTCCCGTCTGCGGACCGGACCACCCCCCGGCCGCCGGACGCGATTGCCCACAGCGGAGCCAACTCGGCCAGGGTCGGCCAGACCGCGCACGTCGCGGCGGTCTACGACGCACCGCTGCAGCAGATCCGCCTCTACGTCGACGGATGGCTGGTGGGCACGGCGCCGCGCACCAGCGGGTTCCACGCCACCGGCCCGCTGCGCGTCGGCGGCGGCCGCTGGGAAGGCAACCCGGTCAACCCGTGGAGCGGCACGGTGGACGAGCTTCGCGCCTACAGCCGGGCGCTCGCGGTGGAGGAGTTGCAGGGGCTGGTGAGCCGCGACGCGGTCGCGGTGGGACGGTGGGCGTTCGACAGCAACCTGAGCGCGGTGCCGAGCCGGCTCAACGGGCGCGACACCGGCCACCCTGTGGACTACACCGGCGGGCAGTCCACCCTGCCCGAGCCCAATGATCTGGCCCTGCAGCTCAACGGCGCCAACTACGTGAGCACCGATCACGCCGTGACCTCCAGCCGCAGCTTCTCGGTGGCTGCCTGGGCGCGGGTGGACAACAAAGGCGGCACCCAGCTGGTGCTCTCCCAGGACGCGGCGTCCGGCAGCTCGTTGCAGTTGCTGGCCACGCCGGAGGGCAAATGGGCGTTCGGCCTGAACCTGCCGCACCTGCAGGTGGTCGGGCCAGATGTCCAAATAGGAGCGTGGACGCATCTCGCCGGCACCTACAACTCGGCCAGCGGCAGGATCGAGCTGTACGTCAACGGGGTGCTCACCACGACGCGTGAAGGCCTGACCGGGTCGGACCACCCCGCCGGACTGTTCCACATCGGACGATCGGTGACCGGGGCGATCGACGACGTGTCGGTGTGGTCCCGGCCGCTGTTCGCCGACGAGATCAAGGTGATGGCCGGGCGCGACCTTTCGCTTGCGCACCAATGGAAACTGGACGAGCCGAGCGGGCGCAACGCCTCCGACTCGGTCGGCGCCCGCGGCGGCACGCTGTCGGGTGACGCCGGGTTCACCGTCGGCCGGGTGGGCAACGCCGTGCGGTTCGACGGGACGGGCGACGCGGTGACGACACCGGCCGTGGATGTGCGCACCGACAAGGCGTTCACGGTCGCGGCATGGGTCAAGCTCACCTCGGACCGGTGCGTGTGCAAGACCGAGGCCGTGGGCATCCCGGGCAAGCTGAGCCTGGGCCACGTCAAGGACAACGACCAGTTGCAATGGGGCGCATGGTATTTCGAGATGCCGGAGCCCGACGGCAGGGTGACGAAGGCGTCGCTGGCCACCCGGCTGGAGGAGGTCGGCGCCTGGGTGCATTTGGCCGGCGTCTACGACCCGGCCACGAAGGTGGTGGTGCTCTATGTCGACGCGGTGCGCCACGATGAGGGCACGCTCAACACGGCGTGGAACTCAAGCGGTGGCGTGGTCATGGGCCGCACGTGGTCCGGCGACGTCGACGATGTCCGGCTCTACAGCGGCGCCCTGGACAACAAGCGGCTCGCCGATCTGTACAACTCCTTCCCGGCCGAGAACCCTTCGGCGCAGCTGCCGGTGGCCGATGCCGGTTATTGGAAATTCGACGAGGGGACGGGCACGACCATCGCCGACTCCAGCGGCCGCAACCGGACCGCGACCCTCAAGGGCGGCATGACCTGGATCGGTGGCCGCTCCGCCGGCGCCGCCCTGTTCGACGGCACCTCGGGTTTTGCCGAGACCGCCGGGCCGGTGCTGGAGACCGGCGCGCCCCACAGCTTTTCGGCGTCGGCGTGGGCCTACCTGACCAACGACAATGCGGACCGCACCGTGCTGGGTCAGGACGGCGTCAATGTCAGCGTGTTCGAGGTGCGGTTCGACGCCGCTTCGAAGAAGTGGGCCGTGGTCGTGCCGGAGTCCGACTCGATCGGTCCCACCAGGACGGTGTTGCTGTCCACGGAGAGCGTGCGCCTGCATAACTGGATCCATTTGGCGGTCACGTACCATTTCGGTCTCAAACAGTTGCGCCTGTATGTCAACGGGGTGCTGTCGGTGGCCAAGGCCGGGGTGACGGTGCAGTCGTCGGCCGGGTCGTTGTCGATCGGCCGTGGGCGCTGGAACGGGAATAATGTCGGATTCTTCCCGGGGGCCATCGATGACGTCCGGGTGTACAGCAGCCGCGCGCTGTCCGGTGGCGAGGTGCGCCTGGTGCACGACGACATGCAGGACGCGGAGTTCGGCTTCTACGGGTTCGACGAAAACGACGCCCGCGACTACAACT
>JBIOYB010000548.1:0-20229 GCA_044869915.1 Allorhizocola sp. | reverse complement strand
CGATACGCATTCACCGGTGCTCCCGCAGAGGACCGGTCAGGCCGTTCCGGCCTTTCCTGCCAGGTTCGTGGGGGGCCGGCAAGGCCCACAACCGCAATTCCGAGTCACGTGCGCGGGGTCAGGTGGGGGGCGCCGACGGTCGGGAAGACCACTGCGCACGTGATTCCGGCCGCTGCGCGCCCGGGGGGTTTCCGGGGGTCGCCCCCGGAGCAGATATGCGGGCCCACGCCGAAGCCGCCGAAGGCGGCAAGCAGGCGGGGCCAGCGCGCGCCCCAGGCCCGGACGGTGCGGGTCAGGACATGGGGCGCGTGGACTCTTCCCTAGCGTCCAGCTGAGCCCGTTCCCACGCGGTGAGGGTAATCCCCGCGGTGAAACAGAGTTCGTCTAGTTGAGCGCGCGCGGGCTCCGGATCGTCACTCGTGCAGATCATGCCGACCAATGCCTCGGCGATGTCGCGCTGGTCGGCCAGCCCGTCGGTGGCTTCTGCCGCGGCCGCGTACCAGTTTGCCGCAAGGGTGCGCTGGCCGCGCCGCCGCGCCACGGTCGCCTCGATCATCGCTGTGTCCCAGTCGTCGAAAAGGACGGCCTCGCCGGTCTCCTCCGAGGGGGGCAGCATCGCGCGCAGCTCACCGAGCGTCTTTTCCGCCGTCTCCAGCTGGCCGTCCAGCGCATACGACAGCCCGATCACGCCGTGCAGGCGCCGCCGCTGGTTGGGATGGCCCAGCTCCACGAGCATCTCGGCGGCCTGCAGCCCCACCTGGATGGCCTCCTCGTAGCGACCGTCCAAACGCAACACCTCGGCAAGATTGGCACGTGCCAATGCGCGCAGCTGGTGTTCGCCGCAGCGCGCCGAGAGCCGGTCGACCGCGGCCAGCCGCCGCTGTGCCGCCGCGAGGTCGGCGATGCGCAGGTCGTGCCAGATCAGATTGTTTTGCGCCACGGCCATGTCGCGCACGCGGCCGGTCTTGGTGGCCAGCGCGAGGGCGGCCTCGCCGTGCCGCCGTGCTTCGCCGTGCGACCCCGCCGCCTGGTGGATCACCAGCAGCAGCGTGCGCGCCGCGAGCTCGCCCGCGACGTCTCCGGCCCGGGTGAACTCGTCGAGCGCCAGCTCGACCCGGTGCAGCTCCTGCATGCCCGCGCCGTGCTCGGTGGCCAACTGCGCCACCCCGAGCTCGGCCCACCGCCGCAGCGACGGGTCGGCGTCTGCCGTGCGGCGGTCGTCGACGAGCCGTTGCAGCCACTGTCGCCCCTGCGGGTCGCGCCCGCGAAACCGCCACCAGCGCGGCAGTTTGGACGCCAGCCACAGCGCCGTGTGCGGGTCGCGCTCGTTGGCGTAGGCCAGCGCGGCCCACAGGTCGCTCGCGACGTCGTCCAGTTTGGCCACCGCCGCCGGTAGCGTCGCGCCGATGAGCTCCGGCGCGGTGCGCGCCGCGAACCGGGCGAAGACGATGGCATGCTGCCCCCGGATCTCGGCCAGCTCGCCCGCTGCTTCGGCCTGCTCCAGCGCGTAGGCCTTGACGACGTCGAGCAGGAAGAACCGGAACGCGCCCGACCCGCGGACCTGTACCAACCCCAGCTCCACCAGCCGCTCGAGCACCGGCACCACGTCGATCTCGGGCCCGAGCATCTCCTCCGCGAGCTCGATGGACCACCGGTAGCCGAACCCGGCGAACCGCCGCAGCGCCCACCGCCGGGTCGGGTCGAGCAGCCGGTAGCTGGCCGTCACCACATCGCGCAGGGTGGTCGATTCGTCGGCGTCGCCGAGCTCCAGCAGCCGGTGTCCATAGCGGGCAAGCATTTCGGGCGGCTCGAGCACCCGGCCGCGCGCGGCGGCGAGCTCGATCGCCAGCGGCAGCCCGCCGAGCCGCTGCACCAGCGCGACCAGGGCATCGACATCGATCTCCGTGGCGACGCTGCCGCGGGCCTGGTGCCAGCGTGCCAAAAACAGTGCGCTCGCCGGGTAGCGCTTCAGGTCGGCCAGGGTCTGGACGGAGGCGGGCGGCACGGCCAGCGGCGCGATCGGCCACACGGTCTCGTTGAGCAGGCCCAGCGGCGCGCGCGCCGACGCGATCACCCGCACCTTGGGCGCGAGCGCGGTCACCTCGGCCAGCACCGCAGCGATCACGGGCCCGGCCCGGTCGACGGCGTCGACCAGCAGCAGCACCGGATCGGCCAGCCGCGCGGCGAGCTCGCCCAGCCGCGCCACGCCCAGCACCGCGCACAGCGCCTCTTTGACGTCGGCTGCGGTGTCGCCTTCGGCCAGGGAGATGCCCGCGACCCCGCCGGGGAAGTGTGGCTCCGATCGGCTGGCGACGGTCAGCGCGACCGCGCTCTTGCCCACGCCCGCCAGCCCGACGAGGGTCGTCACCCCGGCGTGCGCCGCTAGGTGGTTGACGAGCGCGTTGACCACGTCTTCGCGGCCGAACAGGTCTGGTGGCGCTGGCAGGCTCAGGGTGGGTAGTTGGTGCCCGTTGCCGGTGTGCAGCGGTGGCGCCTGGCGTCGCGCGGCGGCGAGGAAGCCCACCTGCTCCGGGCCGACCAGCTCGAGCGCGGATGCGAGCAGCTCGACGGTCGTGCGCTGCGGGCGTGCCGACCGGCCGGCCTCAAGGTCTCGCACGGTGCGCTCGCCCAGCCCTGCGCGCTCGGCCAACTCCGCCTGGGTGAGCCCGATCGCGCGGCGTCGTGCGCGCAGCAACGCGCCGAAGCCGATCGCGGGATCACCATCAGGGGCCATGGCCGCAAAGACTACGTCGCATTGACCCTTTGCGGGAGGCCAACGTCGGACCTTTGACGGTATGGCCACCAATTCCACCGACCCAGAAGGGCCATCGTCGCCGGAAGAAGTATTCCGCGCACGATCGTCACATCGATTACGATCGCTATAACCATCCCGGCGCCGATCTCGCGTACCGGCGAAAGATCACCTAAAAGGAACCCCAGAAACACAACGATCAGGCATAACGCGGCAGCAGTGATCACCGGGCCGGTCCGGGTCAGCCCGGCCACGATCGCGCCCACGTTGTCGCCGGTCCGCCGGAACTCCTCGGTGATCCGGGCGATCAGGAAGACCTCGTAGTCCATGGACAGCCCGAAGATGAAGACGAACAGCAGCACTGGCGTCGTGAGATCAAGATCTCCAAACAACATGGTCAGGCTGCCTAGCGCGGCGCCGAGCGACAACACGTTCAGCAGCAACGCTTTGACGGGCACCAGCAGTGATCCGGTGAGCGCGAACAGCAGGCCCATCATCGCCACCAGCAGCATGCCGAGCACCAGCGGCAGGCGCCGCAGCACCGCGTCCTGGTAGTCGACCACCTCGGCCGCAGGCCCGCCCACGAGCGCGGGCACCGGCGAGGGCACCGCGCGTACCGCCCGTACGAGCGCGCCCGCCCCCTCCGCTTTCTCCGGCGTGAGATCGATCACAGTCTTGCCCTGCGGGATCTCCAGCCGCAACTCCAGCCGGTCCGCACCGTCCAAAGTGTTCAGTGCGTTGAGGTAGTCGCGCATCGATTCCGAACCGCTGTCGGTGTCCATGACCACCGTGACCGGCTCCGGCCGCTGCAGGAAGTCGTTGAGCCAAGCCTCCTGCACCTGCCTGGATTCGCTGTCGCGCGGCAGCGAGCGCGCGTCGGAGTTGTGCAACTGCGCAAACCCGAACGGCAGCGCGAGCAGCACAAGCAGCCCCGCGCTCTGCAGCGCCCGCTGCCGCGGCCGCGCCACCGCGAACCGGACCACCCGCTCCCACACCGCGCCCGGCTCCCGCCCCAACCTGGGCGCCGACCCCGGCTCGGGCATGGGCGCAACCCGGTGCCGTGAAGGCAGCAGCGCGGGCACGAGGGTCAGCGCGACCGCGGTCGCGACCACCACCGCCGCGAGCCCGCCCATGGCCATGGCGGCCAGCAGCGGCTCGGCGAAGACCATCAGGCCCAGCAGGGCGCACGCGACCGCCGCGCCCGAGACGAGCACCGCGCGCTTCGCGTGCCGCGTGCCGCCGTCCTCCCGGTACCGCCAAATGATGAGAAGTGAATAGTCGACCGCCAGGCCGAGCCCGAGCAGGGTGACCACGTTCAGCGCGAACTCGCTGACCGTGGTCAACGCGGACAGGGCCAGCAGCGCCAGCAGCGTCACGGTCACCGTGGCCAGCGCCGCGACCAAGGGGATCCACGCCTGCCGGCGCAGGATGAACACGAGCACCAGCGCGAGTACACCGATGGCGATCGATTCACCGATCGTGGCGTCGCGGATGGCGCGCTCGGCAAACTCCTGTCTGGCCAGCGACTCGCCGCCGACGAGCACGGTCGGCGCGGCGATCCGGCGCAGCCCGGCCACTACATCGTCTTGTTTGGACAGATCGGTGAGCTCGGCCCGCACCAGCGTGCTGCGGTTGTCCCGGCCTATCGCTCCGCCCGGCGACGTGTAGAGGCTGTCCACCTTTGCCATGCCCGACAGCGCCCGCGCCACCTCGGTCACGCTGGCCACGAGCGCCGGATCATACGGATCGACGTCCTTGATGACCGCGAGGATGACCGGGCCCTCCGGCTTCCACTGAGCGAGCAGCGCCTCGGCGCGTTTGGACTCGGCGCCGGGACCGAGCTCGTCCACCGAGGAGGCACGGTCGAAGATCTGGCCGCCGAACACCGCGCCCGCGATCGACGCCACCAGCCAGAGCAGGACAGACACGAGCCGCATTCGCGCGAGAGTAGTTGATGCAACCATCCCGTGGCGTCGGACGTGTCAGTTCTTCGACGGCCCGAACTTTCTCGCACAGCTTTACAGGACGGGGGTGGGCATGCGCGATGCGACGGGATTCGACGATTGCTACCGAGCGACATCGCGCCGCCTGCTCGGCTACGCATACGCCCTGACCGGCGACTGGGCCCAGGCGCAGGATCTGGTGCAGGAAGCGTATCTGCGCGCGTGGCGGCAGTGGGGGCGCTTGTCGGGATACGAGGATGTGGAGGCATGGCTGCGGCTGGTGGTGACCCGGCTGGCTACCGACGCGTGGCGGCGGGTCGCTCGGTGGCGCAAGGTGTTGCAGCTTTCGCATCCGCTGGAGCGGTCGGTCGACGGCCCTTCGGAGGAAACAGTCCTGCTCACCCGCGCCCTGGCTGCGCTGCCCGCGAGCCAGCGGCAGGCGGTCGCCATGCACTATCTGCTCGACCTGCCGATCGGGCGGATCGCCGACGACCTCGGCGTGCCGATCGGCACCGTCAAAAGCTGGTTGTCACGAGGACGAGCGGCGCTGGCCGTCGCGCTGGAGGAAAAGGAGGTGAACTCCGGTGAGGGAGCTCTTCGACCAGCTACGGGCTGAGGCCGATCGGCAGATCCTGCCGGAGCCGGCCCTCTTGCGCGTGCGCAGCGACCGCCGTGCGGCCCGGCGCATGGCCACCGGCGTGCTCGCGGTGGTGCTGATGCTCACCGGCGGGTTCTACGCGATGCTGCCCACCAGCAGCGCGGTGTCGGAGCCCGCCGCCGGGACGCCGCCAGCGGGGTGGGTGGAGCCCTCGGCCTTGCCAAGCCCTGTGGCGTCGCCGACGACCGTCGCGACGGCGCCCACGACGTGCCGCGACGCCTTCCCCAAGCAGATCGCGGAGGTCGCCTTCGTCCCGGGCGGCACCGAGCTCTGCTTCGATCCGGTGGAACCGTCGTTCTTCGTGGAGTCGATCCCCACGCCGTGCAGGCCGGCGGCGCGGCGGACCGACCCGCTCATCCAGGACCGGCGTGGCTTCGAAAACATCGTGACCGAGGACAAGACCCAGGGGCCGACCTCGATCCACCAGGTGCTCACGCGATACAGCGCGCAGGGCGCGACGCAGTTTGTCAGCGATCTGCGCGACGACGTCGGCCGGTGCGGCCCGTTCACCACGTCGGAGCTGCGCCTCACCTACAGCATCGTCACGTCGGACGCCACCTCCGTGAAGCTCGCGGCCAAATATGAGGCGCTGAAGAAGTCCGACGCCGGCCCGCCCGTGTCCACCTATCTCGTGATGGTCCGGCGGGTCGGCAGCTATGTCGCGGTGGCCTACGACAAGGGGTGGGACGGCTATCCCAGCGAGGAGAAGACGCTGACGTCCTTCTTCGAGGCGCTGGTGCGCGGTGTGCCGCCTACTTGAGGCCCAACTCCCGCGCTATGACCATCCGCTGAATCTCGGAGGTCCCCTCACCGATCTCCAAGATCTTGGCGTCGCGCCACATGCGCGCGACGGGCGTCTCGTTCATGAACCCGTAGCCGCCATGGATCTGCGTGGCATCGCGCGCGTTGTCCACCGCGACCGTGCTGGCGTGCAGCTTGGCGATCGCCGCCGCCCGCTTGAACTCGCGGCCCCGCATGAGGCGCGAGGCCGCGTCGCGCCACGCCAGCCGGGCGGTCTGCGCCCGCGCGTCCATGTCGGCGATCATGAACTGGATCGCCTGGTATGAGCCGATCGGCGCGCCGAACGCCTCGCGCTGCTGGGCGTAGCGCAACGACTCGTCCACGCAGCCCTGCGCCAGGCCCGTCGCCAGCGCGGCGATCGCCACCCGGCCCTCGTCCAAAATGGACAGGAATTGGGCGAAGCCGCGGCCACGCTCGCCGAGCAGGTTGCCGACCGGCACACGGCAGTTGTCGAAGGTGAGCTCGTGCGTGTCCGAGGCGCACCAGCCGACCTTTGAATAGTTGGGCGCCACCTTGAAACCCGGCGTGTCACTGGGCACGATGATGCTGGAGATCTCGTGCGGCCCGGTCAGCGCGGTCACCGTGACCAGCGAGGTGATCCGCGTCCCGGAGTTGGTGATAAAGGTTTTGCCGCCGTCGATAATCCACTCCTGACCGTCTTCGGAGAGGGTGGCCGTGGTCCGGATGTCGCCGGCGTCCGAGCCGGAGGTGGCCTCGGTCAGGCCAAAGGCCGCCAGCGCCTCGCCGCGCACCAGCGCCGGGAGCCACTTGGCCTTCTGCTCGTCGGTGCCGAAGCGGTAGATGGGCATGGCGCCCAGCGAGATCGCGGCCTCCAGCGTGATGGCCACGCTCGAGTCGACCCGGGCGAGCTCCTCCAGCGTGAGGCACAGCGCGAGATAGTCGCCGTCCATCCCGCCGAACTCGGCCGGGAACGGCAGCCCGAACAGGCCCATCGCGCCCATCTGCTGGATCAGCTCGTAGGGGAACTCGTGCCGCTCGTAATATTCGCCGATCACTGGCGCGACCTTGTCGAGCGCGAACCGGCGGACCGTGTCGCGCAGCTCCCTGTGCTCTTCGCTGAGACCGAAGTCTGTCATGGCTTGTGGCTCCTAAACCGGTGTCACGCCGTGTCGGCGGTTGGAGAAGTGACGGTCCTTGTGGGACGCGGCGGAGAACCGGCGGATGAGATCGCCGCGCAGTTCTTCCGGGGTGACGATGGCATCGATGACCAGCTCGCTGGCGAGCCGGACCAGGTCTATGTCGGTCTCATATTCGGCGCGCTTGGCCGCGATGAACGCCTCCCGCTCGTTGTGCGGCAGGGCCGCGATCTTGTTGGCGTAGACCGCGTTGACCGCCGCCTCGGCGCCCATCACGGCGATCTTCGCGGTGGGCAGGGCGATCGTGGCGTCGGGCATGAACCCCGGCCCGGCCATCGCATAGAGCCCCGCGCCGTAGGCCTTGCGCACCACCACGCAGATCTTCGGCACCGTCGCCTCGCTGATCGCGGAGACCATCTTCGCGCCGTGCCGGATGATGCCCTGCTTCTCCACCGCGCTGCCCACCATGAACCCGGGCACGTCGGCCAGGAACAGCAGCGGCACGTTGAACGCGTCGCACAGCTGCACGAACCGGGTCGCCTTGTCGGCCGAGTCCACGAACAGCACGCCGCCTTTGTGCAGCGAGTTGTTGCCCACGACGCCGACCACCCGGCCGTCCAGCCGTCCGAAGCCGACGGTCAGCTCGCGCGCCCAGCGCGCCTGGATCTCGAAGTAGTCGCCGTCGTCGAGCAGGCCCTTGATGAGCTTGCGCATGTCGAAGGCGCGCCGCTCGCTGTCGGGGATCAGGTCGGCCTCGAGCGGTGGCGCGTCGGCGGCCTCGGCCACCGGCGGCTGCTGCGTCCAGTTTTGCGGCAGGAACGACAGATAGCGCTTTACGATGTCGAGCGCCTCGTCCTCGGTCTTGCACAGGAAGTGGCCGACGCCCGACTGCTCACAGTGGACCTTTGCCCCGCCCATCGCTTCCAGCGTCGTCTTCTCGCCGGTGACCATCTCGACCATGCGGTCGGAGCCCAGATACATCGAGGCGTTGCCGTCGACCATCGCGACCACGTCGCAGAACGCGGGGATGTATGCCCCGCCCGCCGCGCTCGGCCCGAACAGCGCGCACACCTGCGGGATGCTGCCGGACGCCTTGACCTGCTGGTAGAAGATGTGGCCCGCGCCGCGCCGGCCGGGGAACAGGTCCACCTGGTCGGTGATGCGGGCGCCGGCCGAGTCGACGAGATAGATCATCGGCACGCCCTGGGCATAGGCCCGCTCGATGATCCGGATGATCTTCTCCACCGTGCGGGCGCCCCAGCTGCCCGCCTTGACCGTGGAATCGTTGGCCATCAGGCACACCGGGCGCCCGTCGATGGTCGCGCCGCCGGTGATGACGCCGTCGGCCGGCAGGCCGTCAGCCATGGCGTTGGCCAGCATGCCGTCCTCGACGAACGACTCCTTGTCGACCAGGCGGGCCACGCGCTCGCGGGCGAACAGCTTCCCCTTGGCCGCATTGGCCTCGTGGTATTTTGCCGCGCCCCCGGCGGTGACCCGCCCGCGGAGCCCGTCCAACTCATCCCGCACGGGTGCCTCCCCTAAAGACCTGAACGATCGTTAGGGTACCACCGTTTGGGCATCAGCCGAACGAGAGCTCCACTGTCTTACTACCGCTACTCGGGATCCAGTGCACGCCCGGGGACCCGCGACCCTCCTCGGTCCGGAACCTGACAAACTGCGGCCCCACGATGAGGAACGTGGATTCCGGCCCATAACCGTGGCCCATGACATATCCGGTGAACGCGTTGACCGCCTCGATTCCCGACGACGTGCCCGCCGCCTTGACCGTGAGCCGGACCGCCGCCCGGAACCGGAAGTCGTAGGTCGCCGACGCGCCCGCCGTGACCCGCACCGTGCGGGCGAGCAGCGAGCCGGCCACGCCGCCCGAGTACTGCCCGGCCTCCCGGACCTCGGTGAAGAACAGCGCCCAGTCGTACGGCCCGAGGGAGTCCAGCGTGTAGCGCCCCGACTCGTCGACCCCGACCGCGCCCGGCGGCAGCTCACCCGATGAGCGCACCGATGGCAGGAGGCCCACCACCGTGCCGTAGTGCAGCGGCGCGCTGCCGTCTGCCTTGGTCACCACGCCGGTGATCGTGCCCGCCCGGTCCATCCGCACGACCGGACCGGTCACCGTCTGCCCGGCCAGCGCCTGGACGGTCACGGCCAGATGCTGGCGCCCGGTGCCACGGGAGGTCCCGACCCATTGCGCGCCATAGCCCGGCGCCTCGGTCGGGACGGCGATCAGCTGGTGCCCGCCCGCCGACAGACCGGCAAGGGTCAGCCTGCCGTCGTCGCCGGTCGTGTTCCAGCAGCCCTCGGTCGGCAAGTCGCGCGGGGACACCGCTGCCACGCACACGCCACGCAGGGGCTCGCCCGTGGCGGCGTCGACGACCGTGACGTCGATGCGGGCCTCGGGCGTGAGCGTCACCTCGACGTCCACCCGCTGCCCGGCCACGACCGTGACCTCCTTGATGTCTTGCGCGATATAGCCCGGCCAGTCCACCCAGAGCCGGTGCGTGCCAGCCGTCACGCCCTCGAGGATCGCCTCGCCGGTGCTGGTCTCCTGCCGGGCGTACCGAGCCGACGCGATGAAGTTGAGCATCGGCGCGCCGGTGACCGAGTCCTTCGCCGTGACGCGCACGGAACCGGTGGGCAGCACCACCTCGTTGACCGTCGTGGTCTGGCCGGCGGCCACGGTGATGCGGTCGGCCGCCGCTTGCGTCAATTTGCCATAGGCGTATTGCAGGATGCCCTGGCGCGGATCGGAATAGGTGACGACCAGATCGGACCCGGCGAAGGCCTGCGGCACTCGCCAATCCCCGTTGGCGTCCGTCGTGACGCTCCCTGATCCCGCTACGTTGACGTTGACCCCACTCGCTCCCGAGCCGTCCTGATTGGACAGCCGACCCTGCACCGAGCCGACCGCGGGCAGCGCGTAGTCGAACACGGTCTCGCCCGCGACGTCGAACCGGTCTGTCAGCTTGGTGCCACCCCAGCTCACCCGCAGCTCGAGGTAAAACCGGCCCGGTTTGAGGTTGGCGATGCGATAGGCGCCGGCGGCATCCGTCCGCGCGGACCCGATCGACGTGCCGTCCTCATTGGACGTGAAGAGGGACACGCCGGCCGCGGGCGCACCCGCGTGGTCGGTGATGTGTCCTGTGATGGCGGCGGTCTCGGCATGTGCCGGCGCCGCAAGGCCAAGGGCGGCAAGGATCGCGGCCACCGCGATCAGCCCCGCTCCCCGTAATGTTTGAGGCATGCCGCCTATTCAAAGGCTCGCTGTCAAGTCGTGGACAGACGGGTCCGTGGCCCGGCGCGCAGCACACCCGATGGGAGCTCGCGGCCGACGATCTCCTGCGCCAGCCGCGCCGCATCGATCATCTGCTCCAGGTCGATGCCGGTGTCGATGCCCATGTCGTGCAGCATGTGCACGACCTCCTCGGTGGCCACGTTGCCGGTCGCGCCCGGCGCGTAGGGGCAGCCGCCCAGCCCGCCCACGCTCGCGTCGAACTCGGTGACCCCAAGCTCCAGCGCCATCAGGATATTGGCCAGCGCCGTGCCGCGCGTGTTGTGGAAGTGCAGCAGCATCGGCACGTCGGGGTGGCGCTGCCGCACGCGCGAGACCACGTCGCGCACGCGCGTGGGCGTGGCCATGCCGGTGGTGTCGCCGAAGGCCACCCGGTCGGCCCCATCGGCGATCACGCGGCCGGCTATCGCGGCCACCCGGCCGGGGTCGACGTCGCCCTCATAGGGGCAACCGAAACTGGTGGCGATGATGACCTCGGCGGTGGCGCCGCCGGCGTGCAGACTGTCCACAAGCGACGCTATGTCGTCGAGCGACTCGTCGGTCGAGCGGTTGATGTTGCGGCGGTTGTGCGTGTCGCTGGCGGACACGACCACCTCGACCTCTTTGAAGCCCGCCTCGAGCGCGCGCCGCGCGCCGCGCTGGTTTGGCACGAGCGCGCTGTAGCGCACCTGTGGCAAGGGTTTGACCGCGGCCCACACCTCGTCCGCGTCGGCCATCTGCGGGATCGCCTTGGGGTGGACAAACGAGACCGCCTCGATGCGCCCGACCCCGGTCGCGCCCAGGGCGTCGATCAGCCTGATCTTGTCGGCCGCCGGAACGGGCTGCTCGTTTTGCAGCCCGTCCCGGGGGCCGACCTCACGGATGGAAACGGTCGCCGGCCACCTGCTGTTCATGCCAGCAAGCTTAACCCCGGAACTTAACGATGACTCAGCTAGCACATCTTGGCGGACGCGAAGGTGTTGTCGGAGGTCGCTGCCGCCGAGCCGCCGATGCCGATGGCGTTGCCCGTGAAGTTGATCGGCGCCTGGACGGGGACGTAGGCCTGGATGCCGTTGGCGACGCCGGCGTTGAGCGCGGAGTCCATGCCCACGCCGTTGCCGCTGCACTCACCGTGCGGGTTGGTGCCGAAGCCTTCCGGCGTGAGCAGATTGGCCACGGGCGGAAGTAGTTGCGTGATCAGGCCGAGCTCGGGCGCCTTGCGCATGGTCGACCGTGCCCTGGCCGCGGGGTTGTTCCTCGCCGCGCCCGAAACCTTCGTCGTGGCGGGTGACACGCTCGCGGGCAGGGTCCTCATGGGCGACGTGCTCGCCGCCGGCCGCACGCCCGCGGGCAATGTGCTGGTCAGCGACGAGCTGGCCGGCGGGACGCTCGCGGGCAACACACCCGGCGACAGGCCCGGTGAGAGGCTCGGCGTGAGGCTCGATGAGAGGCCTGGCGCGAGGCTCGATGACAAGCCCGGCGACAGATTAGATGAAAAACCCGGTGAGAGACCCGGCGAAAGGCCCTGCGAAGCGGTCACGGACGGCATGCTCGCGGCCAACGGGCCGAGCCGCTGCGTCCCGAAGGGATCGAGCATCTGGCGGTGCGCCAGATTCCAGTAGTCGCCGCCGGCACCCCCCACCGGCACCCCAACCGGCGCTACCGCCGGCACCCCAGTCGGCACCACCGCCACCGCCACCATCACTGTCACCGCCCATATTGGCGGTCGCGTAGTTGTCAATGCACGACGCGACGGCGTCGCCCAGGAGACCCACCGCGTTACCGCAGAGGTTCAGCGGCAACTCGATCGGCACCGCGCCCCTGGATGCCGTTGGCGATGCCGACGTTGCCAAACGTCGACATGTCGCCCTGCGCAGCCGCCGGAGAACCGATCAGGAGCAGCCCAGCAGAGGCAACGCCCACCTTCACGGACTTTCGCATTAGTTCTATCCCCCGAGGTTCATTGACCGTTTGATGCTCGCAAGGGTCAACGATCCGCGGGGCGCCAGGTCACCGCATGCGCGACACCAGCGCGGTGTCGTAGTCCCCGGACGTGAACTCCTCATTGGACAAAAGCTCGGTGAAGAACGGCAGGTTGTTTTTTGGCCCGGCGATCTCGAACGCCGCCACCGCCGCCTTCGCCCGCTCGATCGCCTCGGCCCGGCTCGCGCCGGACACGATCAGCTTGGCCATGAGCGAGTCGTAGTTGGGCGTGACCACGTTGCCTGCATGATAACCGGAATCCACCCGCACCCCCGGCAGGTCGAGCGGCTCGACCCAGGTCGAGATCGCGCCCGGCCCGGGCAGGAAGCGCTTGGGGTCCTCGGCGTTGACCCGGAACTCGATCGCGTGTCCATTCGAGACGGTGGGCACGTCGACGGGCAGGCCCGAGGCCACCCGGAACTGCGCCTCCACCAGATCGATGCCGAACACGGCCTCGGTGACCGGGTGCTCGACCTGCAGGCGGGTGTTCATCTCGAGGAAGAAGAACTCGCCCGCGGTCGGGTCGAACAGGCACTCGACCGTGCCCGCGTTGCGATAGCCGACCGCCTCGCCGGCCCGCACCGCGGCGGCCAGGAGCGCGCTGCGCTGCTGCGGCGTGAGCGCGGGCGACGGCGACTCCTCCACGAGCTTCTGGTTGCGCCGCTGCACCGAGCACTCGCGCTCGCCCAGCGCGACCACGCGGCCGTCGGCCAGGCCCAGGATCTGCACCTCGATGTGGCGCACGCGCGGGAAGTAGCGCTCGAGCAGGACGGAGCCATCGCCGAACATGCGCTCGGCGAAGCCGCGCACCCGCTCATACTCCGCCTCGAGGGAGGCCTCGTCGGTGGCCACAGCCATGCCCATCCCGCCGCCGCCTGCCGCGGCCTTGACCATTATCGGGTACCCGATGGAGCCCGCCGCCGCCAAGGCAAGCGCCACGGATCCCACCGGGTCGGCCGTCCCGGGCGCCACGGGCACCCCGGCCGCCGCCATCAGGTTGCGCGCATTGATCTTGTCGCCCATGGCGGTGATCGCGTCGGCCCCGGGCCCGACCCACACCAGCCCATGGTCGGCGACCGCGCGGGCGAAGTCGGCATTTTCGGACAGGAAGCCGTAGCCGGGGTGGATGGCCTGGGCGCCGGTCCGCTTGGCCGCGCCCAGGATGGCCTCGGCGTTGCGGTAGGACTCGGCCGGGCTGGCCGGCCCGATCAACACGGCCTCGTCGGCCTCCCGTGCGAACGGCAGGTCGGCGTCGGCCTCCGAATAAACCGCGACGGCCCTGATGCCAAGCCGCTTCGCGGTCCGGATGACACGGCGCGCGATCTCACCCCGGTTTGCCACCAACACCGACTCGATCATTGAAGTCTCCCTCTCAGGCGCTCCATGGCACGACTTCAGCCGACGTTAACGGGCAAGACTCGACGTCAACTAGGCGCGTGTTGTCAAAACCCACACACGAGTTTTGTAGGAACCAACCAAACGAGCCTTGTTGTGTCAGCGCGAGCCATGGAGCAAGGCGTTGAGGGTGGCGTCGCGCAGGAGCGAGGCCCGGCGCTCCCGCTCCACCTCGCCGCCCAGGAACGGGGTCGAGTTCATCAGGCCGAACGCGGCGTGCGCCAGCACCCGGGCCTCGGCGGCCTCGAGCTGGGTGCGCGCCTTGGTCAGCACCTCCACCCACACCTCGACGTATTGGCGCTGCAGCCGGCGGATCTCCCGGCGGGGCTCCTCGGGCAGCCGGTCGAGCTCGTGCAGGTGCAGCGCGATCACGGCCGGGTTGTTCAAGGCGAACTCGACGTGGAAGTCGACCAGGTTGCCCAGCGCCACGCGCGCGTCACCGCCGCTTTGGGCCACGCACGCCTGGCCCCCGCTGAACAGGCCCTCGCTGACCGGGATGAGCGCGGCGGCGAGCATCGCCTCCTTGCCCGCGAAGTGGTGATAGAGCGCGGGTCCGGTCACACCGGCGGCGGTGCCGATGTCGTCCATCGACACGCCGTGGTAGCCGCGCGAGGCGAACAGGCCGACGGCGATCTCGAGGATCTCGTCGCGTCGCGATTTGCGTTTGCCAGTGCCCTTGACGGTGACTGTCACGGCCAAAACACTACCCGCGAGTACACAAACGTAGGTTTAATCGAGATCGAATCCATACTCACCTGCCAGCCTGCGTGCTTCCTCCATCTTGTCCTGCTGTGCGAGCGCATGCGCCAATGCATACGCCGCCCTGGGCAGCGCGCCCGCGTCCCGCGGGAGCCCGCCGACCACCCCGCGCAGCACCCGCTCCGCGGCGTCGGGCCGCCCCAGCGTCAGCAGCACCTCGCCCATCGTCAACTCGGCGAGGAAGGCTTCGCCAAAAGATCCCAGAGAGCGGAAGGCCTCGGGCACCGGCGCCACCCGATCGAGCGCGGCATCGGCGTCCCCGCCACCCGCGAGCACGCGTGCACCGTCGAGCGCCAGCCAGGCCAGCTCGTACTGCATGTGCGGCTCAGCACCCCCCGGAAGCGCCGAAATCGCCCGGCCGTGCCGGTCGGCGGCGTCGAGCACCTCGCGCGCCGAGTCGGGGCCGAAGCCGAACATCGCCGCGACCGCCTGGCGCCGCAGCACGCGCAGCCGGTCGACCGGCAGGCCGGCCACGTCGTATGCGGCCGCGGCCGCCTCGAACCGCTGCGCCGCCTGACCGTCGCGGTCCTGCTCGTAGAGCAGATCGCCGGCCTGCTCCAGCACGGCCCCGCGGGCCTGCGCGTGGTCGAAGCCGTTGAGGTTGGCGGCCAACTGGTCCAGGTGCGACAGAGCCTGATCCGGGTCATCCAGGCGCTGGTATATCGCCGCGAGCAGGTGCCGGACCTGGTCGGCGAGGCCCTGGCTGCCCGCGCGGTCGGCGCCGTAGAGCGCCTCCTCGGCCACCTCGGCCGCGTCGTTGGCCCGGTCGGCGTTGAACAAGGCCACCGCGAGCTGGAAGCGCGCGTAGTCGGCCTCGGCCTCCTGCCCCTCGGTGACCAGGCGGGCCACGAGCGAGGCGAGGTCGTCGACGGCCTCGGCCGAGCGGCCCGTGCCGGCCAGCAGCATGCCCAGCCGCTCGCGCACCTCGCGCAGGACCTCGAACGGGAGGTCGCCGTGGGCGAGCGCGCGCTCATACGCCTCGACCGCCGCATCGCTGTCCTCGCGCAGCAGGTGCGCCTGGCCGAGGATGAACTCGCCGAGCGCGACCAGCTCGCCCTCGCCCGACTGGCGTGCACCGTCCACAAGCGACTCCGCGGCCAGCAGCGCCTCGTCGATCTGCCCGTCGGCGCCCAGCGCCTGCGCACGGATCATCATGGCCTGCAGGCGGACTCGCGGGCCCGGGTCGGGCTCGGCCACGTCGTCGAGCCTGTCCAGGGTGTCGATGGCCTCGGCCGGGTATCCGGCGTGCAGCAGGGCCACGCCCAGCCGGCGCAGCGCGCCGGCGCGGTCCCGAGGGGAGCCGTGCGCCAGCAGGAACTCGGTCGTCTCGCGCACCTCGGCCAGACCGTCGGCGGGTTCGTCGTGCCGGCAGCGGTGCAGGCCGATGCGCCCGCGCGTGCGCTGCTCGCGGATCGTGTCGCCCGCGGCCTCATACCACCGCAGGGCCTCGGTCCACTTCTCGACCAGCTCGCGGGAGTCACCGTCGTAGATGCGCATGCCCGCGAGGTCGGCGACGCGCCCGCGCTGCAGCGGCGTGAGGTCGGCGCTCCCGCTGAACGCGGACACCCGCGACCAGAGGGCCTCGACGCGGGCCGCGTTGTCGCGCCACAGGGCCTCCTCGGCGAGGTCGAGCAGCGCGTCGAGGTCGGCCTCGGCGGGCACGTCGTCGAGTGTCGCCTTGGGCCGCTCCTTGGCCGCGGTCTCGGTGACGCGTTCCTTGAGCAGCTGCGCGGACAGGCTCAGGGCGAGCTTCGGCACGATCGGTTGCGCCTCGAGGCAGGCGCGCACCTGCTCGGTCTGGTGCGCCGTCCCGTTGCGCGCGTCGAATCGCTCCGCTAGCGCCAACGCGCGACCGGCGAACTCCTCGTGCCGGGGATCGTCGAGCCGCTGCATCACGAGCGCGGCCGCGGCGGCGAACCACATCTCGCCGTAGGGTGTCGCCGGTCTGTCCAACCACGACATATGCCGGTCCAGCAGCTCCTTGGCGTAGGCCTCGTTGCCGCACACCGCCAGGAAGTGCAGGTGGTCGGCGAGGTCGGACAGGTTGGCGACGCTGCGCCGGATCGCCCGATAGGCCGTGTGGTGCGCCGAACGCGCTTCGTCGAGCCGCCCCGTGCGCAGGTAGGGGATCAGCAGCTGGGTCAGGATCGACTGCGGCTGCTCGGCGCACGTGAGCCGGCCCGCGAGCACCGGACCGGTGAGCGCGATCGCCTCCTCGTATCGTCCTTGCTGCGAAAGATGCCATACCTGGTCGGTCGGGTCGCACCCCTGACAGTCCGAATTGGAGTCGCGCGGCGCGGACTGCCATGCCTCGTAATGCCTTTCGGCCGCCGCCGCGTCGCCGATGTGCATCGCGACCAGCCACCGGTGCTTGTGCACGGTCTGCAAACTATGCCCACCAAGGGAAAATCGGCGCTGCATGTCGTCGAGCACCGCATAGGTGCGCTCCAGCGGCACCTCCGGGAAGCGGGTCAGCGAGTGCACCATGTATTTGAAGTACCAGAGCAGCAGATGCTCGTGATGGCCGAAGCGCGCCGGATCGCGGTCGTAGTGCGCCAGGCACCACGAAAACGTCACGAATCCCTTCGCCGGCTCGCCGCCATGCTGGTATGAGTTGGTCGCGGCCATCCGCGCCTCAAACCGCAGATCGTCGTCGCCCAGTGCGTCGGCCTGGGCGACGGCCTCCTCGGCGAGCGCGATCTGCGCCGCGCCGTAGGGCAGCTCCCACGACTGGTCGATCAGCGTACGCACGCGTTCCGGGCTCGTCATGCCTGATCTCCCAACACGGCCTTGTCGAGCAGCCCCAGAAACGACCGGTTGAGCAGGGCCGTGTCGGCCGGGCGCAGCGGATGGTGGCCGAGCAGCAGGGCCTGCCCATACAACCCTTCCACCGCAAGCTCCATCAGCCGCTGGTCGGTCAGCGAGGCGATCCGCCGCACGAGCGCGTTGCGGTGGTTGACCACCAACTGCGGACGGGCCTGCGCGGCCGACTGTTCAAACGCCGCAAGGACTCCCGCCCACGCCTCGTCGGCCACCTCGCGGGTGTCGCGCAGGTGCCGCTGGAAGGTGGCGTCGCGGTCGACCAGATAAAGCGCGGGCAGGGTCACCGGGTCGTACCCGCGCAGCACCACCTCGCACCCGAGCCGGTCCAGCGTGCGCTGCGCGGTGGTGAGGAACCCGCGCATGTCCAGCTCCTGAGCCAAATCCAGCACGTGGAACCGCGTGGTCAGGTCGCTCGGGTCGAGCCGGTCGACCATGTAACCCGGGTCCATGGCGGGAAGTCTTTCGATCAGCTCCATGTCATAGGTGTATCCGCCGTTGACCACGGCAAGCTGCTGCGCGGCGGCCACGGCCGCGAGCTGGCGGAACTCGTCGAGCGTCGCGCAGTAGCGGATGACCTGGTATCGCTCGCGCACCTCGTGCAGCGTGAGCCGCCCGACGTTGGTCTCCATCGGCCACCACTGCGCGACCAGCTGCAGCATCTCGTCGTCGTGCAGCGCAAGGGCTTTGACCCCGACGTGGTGGATGCGCAGGAACTCGATGACACGGGCCGGATCCTGGTGTGCCAGGTTGACCAGCCAGCCGCGCAGCTGCGCCCCGAGGGCCTCGCGCGTCTGCTCCAGCAGCCCGTCCTCGTAAAGCGCCTCGCGGCTCGCGGTCGGGCGCAGCTCGGTGGCGTTGACCACGCAGCGGGCGAAGAATGCCCACTCCGGCAGGAGGCCCTCGGCGCCCTCGGCCAGCAGCATCCGCTTGAGGTAGACGCGGTGCCCGGCGCGGGCCGCGGGGCTGGCGGGCGTCGGCAGCACGTAGGCCAGCCCGCTCAGTCCGGCTTCGGGGACGTTGAGGTCGATCACGTCGTACGGCGTGAAGCCAAAAATCTCCTGACAGTAGCGGACCCGGTCGGCTTCGCTCTGCCACGGCAGCGGCCGACCGGTCACCACCGTCTGTCCAACTTGGACAGTGACGGGCAGCAGCGAGCCGAACAGCCGGGTCAGCTCGAGCACTCGCGGCTCGGCGAGCCACGCCTCCTCGCCGCGCCGCGGCAACAGCATCACCGTCGTGCCGGGCTCGTGCCGCTCCGGTCCGCCGGCGATCTCGTAGCGCCCGTCGGAAAAGCCGGTCCAGTAGACGGTCGGCTCGTCGCCGTGCCGCGTGACCACCCGGATCTCGTCGGCGACCAGGAAGCACGACAGCAGCCCGATGCCGAACTGGCCCAGGAACTCGTGCCGGCCGAAGCCCAGCTCGTCGCGCTTGCCGGAGCGCCCGATCGTCGCGAGCAGCTCGTGCACCTGCGCCTCGGTCAGCCCGATCCCGTTGTCGTGGATCGTCAGGCCCGTCCCGTCGCACTCGAGGTGGACCAGCCCGTCGCCGACGCCACCCGCGGTGATGGCATCGATCGCGTTTTGCAGGAGCTCGCGGACGTAGACCCGCGGGCTGGCGTAGAGGTGGTGGCTGAGCAGGTCGACCACGCCACGGAGGTCGACCTGAAAGGAGTGGCTCACGCGGGACACCGTACCCGCTATTGGCTGGCGTCGGTGGACCCAGTCAGCCAACGGATGCGAATCTGCTCCCGGTCCAGGCATACTCCCGTGTCTGGCTGGGCCGGCCGTCCTCATGCCCCACGACCACGAACACCCCGCCCCAGATGCGCTGGATCATGCTCAGCATCCGCTCGCCCGGCCCGCCCCGCACGAGCACGCCGAGCTGGATGATGTCGCCCGTCTTCTGATCGCGGGCATACGCGGCGATGTGCCACTCGTTCCCGCACACGACATGGGCCGCGGTCTCGAACGCGGGATCGTCGTCGAGGTTGCTGTAGGCGACGTTCTGCACGTGACCTTGGGCACAGGGGGACGTCATCTCGTCGATCTTCAGCTCGCTGCTGTATCCGACCAGTTCGCTGTGCGCGGGCTGCTCGCTCTCGCATGCGGCGAGAGCGAGCAGCAACACGACCACCAGGGCGGTTCTCATGACACGACTTCGATTTGCACGGAATTGTCGGCCAGGTTCGCTTCCTCCGCGTATGAGTGCAGCCCGGCGCCGATGCTCAGCGGCGTCATGCCCGATCCGGCCTCGATACCCACGTTCAAGGTGATCGTCCGGCTCTCCCCTGCTTTAAGCGGTTGCTGCCGGATCACGTTGCCCACATGAGCATCGACCGAGACCCGGTGGTTGTTGGTCAGCGCGATGTCGATCGACAGCGAGTCCTCCGGGCCGTCGTTGCGCAGCGTGAGCGTGACCATGCCCGAGCGCCTGCCGTTTTGCTCCGGCCCGAGCTGCAGCGGCGCGGCGGTCAGCGAAAGCTCGGCCTTGGCCCGCACAAACGCCGTCGGCCCGCCCACCGGACGAACTTTGAGCCGTCCCAGGCGAAGTCGCGGTCCTGCGGCTCGGGCGCGCCAAGCTCGGGGATGTGGGTGCTGAGGTGAACCGTCGCGGTGATCCCACCCGCGGCCCGGGGCCTGATGCCGACCACATCGTTTTCGCCCAGCCTGCCGACAACGGCGCCCAGAGACACCGGTTTTCCGTCCGGGCCGCGGTCGTAGGCGGCCACCCGG
>JBIOYB010000547.1:0-3139 GCA_044869915.1 Allorhizocola sp. | reverse complement strand
GTGCGGTGTCGACCGCCGCCAGAATACCGGCTCGTTCTGTGTCCAACCACGACAGTGCATCGGCCGCGTTCCTGAAGTCATATGTGGATGCGGGCGCGGGTGGTCGCAGGTGTCGCTCGTATGGCGCCATCCCGGACGGTGAGCATGACATCGTTGCGCGGATCCGGGGCCAGCACCTTCGGCGTCGCATCAGGGTAGTACGTGTAGTAGACCGTGGAACACCGGTTGGCCGAGCGATCCTGGCACGTCGTCTGCGACACCACAATGCCGCGCACGTCATGCTCGTTTGTCGTCACGCTGCGGTCGGGGTCGGTGACGGTGCGCAGGAATCCCGCGACGTCATAGCCGTATTGCGTCTTGTTACCTAGAGCGTGCACTTCAGACAGTTGTCGGCCGGTCGCCATCTCACAAACGTGCTCGATGTCATCTCAAAGGGATGTGATGAGCAGCTGTTCCGCGATAGCTTACCGTTTGGAAAGGCTGTCCAAGATGGACCTGGGGAGTGTCATGCAGTCGAAGATCGCGATCCTGGGGCAGATGGAGGTAAGATCAGCCGGTCATGCTCTGCCGCTGGGACCGCCCAAGCAGCGGGCGGTCTTCGCGACGTTGCTGGTGCGGCCGGGGCAGGTTGTGCCGGTTGAACATATCGCCGATGCGGTGTGGCCGGCCGGCGCACCTGCTGGCATGCGCAACCAGGTGCATGTCTATATTTCGTCGATCCGCCGTTTGTTAGCGCGTGTCGATGGTTTCAGCGGAGCCGTGCATACCGAATCATCGGTTGGATATTCAATCGAGCTTGATCGATCAGAATTGGATCTTCTGGCTTTTGAGGACCGAGTAGCGGCCGCGCAGCGACTCCTGGCTTCAGGACGGCTGTATGAGGCGGCTGACGAGTTCCGTGCGGCGCTGGCGCTATGGCGGGGTCCGGCGTTGGGTGGGGTGCCCGGCGGTATCGCCCAGCGGGAGGCTGCCCGACTGGAGGAGCGGCGAATCGCGGTCCTTGAACAGCACCTTGACTTGAGATCTGCATTGGGGCGCCACGGGTGGATCATTGCGGAGCTGACTGAGCTGGTCGAGCATTGGCCATTGCATGAGGGGTTGCGTCGCCGTCTTATGCTTGCGCTGTATCGGACGGGCCGGTCGGCTGACGCGCTTGCAGTCTTTCGCGAGGGACGCCACCTCCTGGTGGAGAAGTTGGGTGTGGAACCGGGCCCGGAGCTGCAGTCGGCCCATCAGACCATCTTGAGTGGCACGGCGCCACAGGGATCGTATTCGCCGGTCGACCAGCACGTGAAAGTCGATGTCGCGGCCGGGCATATGCAGTTGCCTGCCGGTAGCGCCGGCCTGGTCGGGCGGGACAAAGAACTTGCCGAGATCGGCTTGCTGCTCGGCAGCAACGACCAACGTTGCACTGTCTTGGTCACGGGCGCCGTGGGTGTCGGCAAGACTGCGCTCGCTGTCAGCGCCGCGCGGCAGAGTGTGGGTCTGTTTCCTGGCGGGGTCTTCTACGCGGAACTCGGTGGGCGGCGGTCACATCCGCCGGGTCCGGCGCAGGTGCTGGCGGAGTTGCTGCAAGCGGTCAGGGTGGCTCCACCGGACATTCCCGATGGCTTAACGGCTCGGTCGGCGGCATTCCGCGCGGAGTTGACCGGCCGCAAGGCGCTGGTGGTGCTCGACGACGCGATCAACAGCGATCAGGTGGAACCGCTGCTGCCGCATGGAACCGAGTATTCGGCATTGATTACGAGCTCAGCTTCCTTACCGGAGTTGCAGTGCGCTCGGATCGACCTCGCACCGCTTGCCGCGACTGACGCGCGCAGGCTTTTGGCCGAGATCGCAGGCGCGAGCCGCGTTGATGACGAAGCGGAAAACGCGGAGGTGCTTGTGGAGCTGTGCGATCGCTTGCCGCTCACTGTGCGTGGCATCGCCGCGAAGCTGGCGGCTCGGCCACATTGGCGCTTAGCCCAAGCCGTTGAGGCGTTATGCGCGCCGGGCAACCTCGACGAGATGTCCGCGAGCGATCTTGGGCCGCGGGACCGTCTCATGCGCAGCTACCAACGGTTGGGTGAGCGAGCCCAGCGGACGTTGCGGCTGATCAGCCGGCTGGACTTGCCGGATTTTCCATGCTGGGTCATCGCCGCGCTGCTCGATGAGGCCGACTCGTCCGCGACCGTGGACGCCGTCGACGAACTGGTTGATCTGCATATGCTGAAGGTGATACCTCGAGATGACAGCGTCAGGTATCGGCTGTCCAATGTGGTAAGGGCCTTCATGCTTGAGAAGAACGGCGATGACGAGTCATTGGTAGAAAGCGAGCCGGCGTTGTTCCGCGCAATGGACGGTTACATCGATTTGGCTGTGCGCGCCAACGCCCGCGTGACGACCGATTTCGTGGGCATGGTTGAGCCCGCACCATTCAGTTGGCGCGTGTCACCGACCGAGGCCGAGCGGAGCCTGCGTTCCCCGCTGGACTGGTTCGACATCGAGCGGGTAGGCCTACGCAACCTCATCCCCCAACTGGTGTCCATCGGCGATTTCCAGCGGGCGGGAAGACTCTCCTGTGCTCTTTCCACCTTTTTTGAGATACGGAACCTTTTCGATGACTGGCGCCGCAGCCACGAGCTTGTCTTGACAGCCGCCAGCCGCGACGAAGCGAGCCACGTCGCCGCCGGGCTCCATCGCGGCCTGGGAGAACTGTGGACCATTCAGGATCGGTACGACCATGCGATAACCCACTTCCGGGCTGCCCTGCGCCGTGTGGAGAACACTCAGCACATCGGTCTTTGGGCGGCCGCACTGGCTGGGATGGGGCACCTTTTCCGGCTCACTGGCGACTACGAGTCAGCGTTACAGCACTTTCATCGGGCTGCGGAGCTGTTTGTCCGCACCGGAAACCAAGCCGGTGACGCCTACGCCACCATAGGCATGGGCATCGTCTACCTGGAAAACAACCAACTTGACCGAGCCCACGCCCATTTCACCGATGGTCTGGTCATCAGCAAGCGTATCGGCTACCGGCCAGGAATCGCGCAGGGATTGCGTGCCCTGGGGCAACTGAGCCTCCGTCAAGGCCAGCGCCAGGACGCTGCCGCGTATTTCGAACGCGCACGCAGCTACAGCGCCAGCCTCAACGATCGCC
>JBIOYB010000546.1:0-18252 GCA_044869915.1 Allorhizocola sp. | reverse complement strand
CATTGACTTGAACGGCCGAGTTGACGACGGTTGGGCTAACCGCGGTCGCATTCACTTGAACGGCCGCGTTGACGACGGTTGAGCTAACCGCGGTCGCATTCACTTGAACGGCCGCATTGACGACGGTTGAGCTAACCGCGGTCGCATTCACTTGAACGGCCGCATTGACAACGGTTGAGCTAACCGCGGTCGCGGGAGCGCCGCCGCAGTTGGTCGAGCCATACCGCGACGATGAGCACGAGGCCCACCGCCACGTCCTGCCAGTAGGGCTGCACGCCGTTGATGACGAAACCGTTCTTGAGCACGGCCGGGATCCACACCCCGATGAGCGTGCCGATGATCGAGCCGACGCCGCCGAACAGGCTCGTGCCGCCGAGCGCCACCGCCGTGACGGCCTGAAGGTTGTCGGTGGAGTGCCCACCGATGCTGGTGGTACTGAAGTACGCCACGGAGAGGAAGCCGGCGAATCCGGCCGTGACGCCGCCGATGATGTACACCTTCAGCAGGTGCCGTTCGACGTTGATGCCCGCGCGCCGGGCCGCCTCGGGGTTGGAGCCGATCGCGAAGGTGTGCCGGCCGAAGACGGCCATGTGCAGCAGCACATACCCCGCGATCACGATGACGAGCGCGATCGGGATGAGGTTGGGCACGCCCGCGATCCAGGAGGCGTGGCCGACCGGGTCGAGCGTGTAGGTCGACGTGTTTACTCCATTTTGGAGGATAAGCGCGACCCCGAGCCCCGCGCCGAGCGTGCCCAGGGTGGCAAGCAGGGGCGGCACCTTCATGTACGCGACCACGATCCCGTTGATCGCGCCGATGATCAGGCCCGCGAGGATGGCGGCCCCGAGCGCGGCGAGGATGTATCCAAAGTGGACTTCGCCCGGCGCGACATCGAGCCCGCCGACCATGTCGAGCGCGTGCACGGCGAACACCTCGCCGAGCACGATCCCGCTCGGGATCGACAGGTCGACGCCCGCCGTGATGATGACGAACGTCGTGCCCACGCTGACGACGGTCAGGATGGCAACGTTCTGCGCGAGCTGCAGGAAGTTGCTGCTCGTGTTGAACAGGCCGGGCGCGAGGATGGAGAAGGCGGCCACGATGACGAGCAGCGCACCAAACGTGACCATCGTCGGCGTGCGCAGCAGTTCCCTGGCCCGGCTCATTTGGGCGCCTCCTCGTTGGTGTACGCGCCGGATATCGCGGCGATCAGGCGGTCCACATCGGACTCGCCGCGGCGGAAGCGCGCCACCCGTGTGCCGAGGCGCAGCACCTCGATCCGGTCGGCGACGTCGAGCACCTGCGGCAGGTTGTGCGAGATGAACACGACCGCCACCCCGCGATCACGGATCCGCGCGACCAGCTCGAGCACCTTCTCGGTCTGGATGACACCGAGCGCCGCGGTCGGCTCGTCCATGATGATCACGTTGGAGGCCCACATGGCGGCGCGGGCGATCGCCACGGACTGTTTCTGCCCGCCCGAAAACGCGGCCACCGGCTGGCGCATGTCCTGCACAAGGCCCACCCCGAGGTCGGCAAACGCGGTCGCGGTGCGCCGGCGCATCTCGGCGTGGTCGTGCAGAAAACGCAACCGGCGCAGTTCGCGTCCGAGGAAGACGTTTGCCGCGGCGTCGAGATCGGGTGCGAGGGCCAGATCCTGGTAAACGGTCTCTATCCCGCGCTCCTTGGCGTCGTGCGGGCCGGCGAAGCGCACGGCCTCGCCCGCCACCTTGACCTCGCCCTCGTCGGCGATCAGCGCGCCGGCGAGCACCTTGATGAGGGTGGACTTGCCGGCGCCGTTGTCGCCCACGAGGGCCGTGACCTCGCCCGGGTATGCCTCGAACGAGGCTCCGCGCAGCGCCCGCACCTGGCCGAAGCTTTTGACGATGTTGTACGCCGCGAGCGCGGGCCGCGTCATATCAGAAGTGGCTTCGCTCATTGGATGGCCACCTCACGCCACGCCCGGCCGTGGCCCTCGATCGCCTTGTTCAGCGCGACCATCCGCTCGACCGCCGTCGTGGCAAGGAATTCGCGGCGGGCCTCGCCGGTCAGCCCCGCGGCCTCGCCCCAAAACGCGCGCCCCGCGATGTAACCGGACGCCCCCGCGTCCATCGCGGTGAGCACCCGCTCGGTGAACTTCTCCGCGTCGACGCCGGCCGAAAGCAGCGCCCACGGCACGGTCCCGCACACCTCGCTGACCTTGCGGCAGCCGTCGGCGTCGCCGGGCCACTCGAGCTTGAGCAGGTCCGGCTGGAGCCGGGCGAGCAGCTCGGCGGAGCGGATGACGAAGTGGGCGCGCTGCTCGTCGGTCCACTGCTCGTTGGGCAGCTTGGCGACGAGCGGCTCGATGACCGAGGGCATGCCGTAGGCACGGCACGCCGCGATCGCCTGACCGACCGCGTCGATGGCCTCCTGCGCGAGATCCGGCTCGCCGTCGGCGAATGGGCGGTCCGGTCTCCAGCGCACCAGGAACTTCAGCGCAGCGCCGCCGTTGGCCCGCACGAACTCCGGACCGCGGTCGAGCGAGAACACCGTGCGCTGCTCACCGTTCCACGTCGGCTGGGGCGAGAACTCGCTCGCGACCAGAAGTCCCGCGTGCGGCGCGAGCGCGCCGGCCGCGCGCACCGGGCCGACGCCATATTCGGCGTCGGTCAGCACGCCGGACGCCAACGGCGACAACGCCTGGATCACGTCCACTTTGAACTGGCGCATGTCGTCCTCTTTGGACGGCTGGCCGGCCTTGTCGAGCATGGACTTGAGCGTGCCGCGTTGATCCATGGCCAGGATGGCGAACCGCCCGGCGTCGTTGGCGATCTGGTCAAGGCTGAAGGACATCTTGCTTACCTCTCTTTGGTGTGCCGACGTCTAGTCCGGCCGCACGCGCGGCCATGAGGGCGGCTCCATATGCGCCCGGCTCGGCGATCTCGCTCGTCTGAAGGTGGCCATATTGGCGGTGTTTGGCCGCGAGCACCGCCGGGTTGTGCAGCCAGCCGCCCGCCGCCACGACGCTGCGATATGGGCCCGCGATGGCCTCGATGCGCGCCAGCGCCGCATCCGCGTCGGCGATGAGCGCGTCGATCGCCGTGCGCCACAGGACCGCGGGTGTCACGCCGTCGGTGATGCCCGCGAGGCCGAACTCCTCGTCGCGCGGGCGGATCAGGCGCAGCGTGGCGTGGGCGGCGGGCACGGCGAGCGCCCGCTCGCCGAGCTCGGCGCGGGCGTGGGCGTCGGTCGCGCCCACCATCGCGGCGATCCGGTTGAGCGTGAGCCCCGTGGGCAGGCCCACGAGGATGGACATGTGGTCGGCGACGACCGCCCGGCCCACCGACATGCCCTGCCCGGCGAGCGCGCCGATGCGTTGCGGCGCCAGCGGTCCACGGATCGTGCGGACGAGCGCCTCGGCGGTGCCGAGCGAGTCGAACAGCGCGCCGTCCTTTGCCGCGCCCACGGCGAACGCGGCCACCTGATGGTCGTGCCCCGCGACCGTGAGCACGGCGCCCCGGAGTGCTTGCGGCACATCGTCCCCGCTCGCGTGGCCGGTCGGGGTGCCCGCGACGACCGGCTCGCTGAGCAGGCTGTGCCCGCCGAGCAGGGCCGTCGACGCGTCCCACGGCACGGCGCGGGCGATGTCGAACAGGCCCGTGCGGCTGGCCAGCGACAGCTCCGACACGGGTGCGCCGCCGAGGCAGCGGACGGTCCACTCCGGTACCGAATAAAAGGCTTTGGCTTTTTGAGTTTCTGGTACGTGACGGCGCAGCCACAGCAATTTGGACAGTGAGGGCAGGGCCGTCAGCGGCAGCCCGGTGACCGACTGGAACGTCTCGGCGCCGAGCTCACGCTCGATCGCGTCCACGTCGCCGCGCGGGTCGTGCCAGGCAATCGCGGGTGCGAGCGGGCGGCCCGACCCGTCGGTGAGCACACCGGTTTCGGCCATCCCGGTCACGCCGATGCCCAGGACACGATCGTCCAATCCCGACACCGCGTCGGCGCAGACCGCCTTGACGAGCGTTGCCAGCGCGATCGGATCGATCTCGGCGTGCCCCGCATCGTCGCGTTGCCAAGGCGTGTGCCGCTCCGCACCGCCAAGGGTCCGCCCGTCCGGATCGATCGCTACCGCCTTGACCCGTGTCGTACCCACATCCACCCCGATCAGCACCGGCCCTCCCGGGGGTCTGGTGGTCGACAGGCAACGGCCTCGATCGATCCGGACAGGCTCCACGCACCGGCCGCATAGGGTACGACCGCCGCGTGCCCTCGGCGCAGCGCGAGCCGGTCGCCCGACTCGGCGGCGAGGGTCCCCTCCCCCGCTATCACGACTACAATCGCGAACCCGGCGTCCACATCGGACTGTCCAATGCGGTGCGCCCGGAAGTAAGGCCCGGCCGCGGCCGGGAGCAGGTTTGTTTGTTCGCCCGCGCGCACGATGAGCCCGTCCAGCTCGTCATCGGACACCGCCTCGCAGCGCAGCGTTTCGAGGGCCGTGTCGAAGCCGAGCCCGAGATGCCCGTCCGCCTCGACGTCGAGCGGCAAACCCGCCGGCTCCAGCAGGATCGACAGGTCGGTCGGCTCCTGCAGCTCGAGCACGAAGACACCGGCGTCGATGCTGTGGGCGAACCCGGCCGGCACGAGCACGCCGTCACCGGGCCGGACCTCGATCTCGCGCAGTGCGCTCAGGAGCGCGCCGGCGTTGCCGACCATCGCCCGGACGTCGCTTGCGCGCAGGGTTTCGGCGAACCCGAGCCGGACCCGCGCGCCCTCGTCGGCGTGCAGGACGATCCACGCCTCGGTTTTGCCGTGCGCCAGGCCGAGGTGCCGGCGGGAGAACGCCCGATCGGGATGCAGGTGCACGGGCAAGCGCTGCCCGGCGTCGAGCAGTTTGACGAGAAGTTCGGTCGAGCGCCCGAAGCGGGCGGCATGCTCGGCCCCCAGCCAGCCCTCGGCGTCCGACTCCACCGCGTCGCGCAGCAGCGTGCCGTCGGCGAGCCGGGACAGCCCACGCTCGACCGCCGATGTCATCGTGGTCATCGAACCGATCCACTCCTCCGGCCGGTTCGGCGCGCCATCGAGGTCACCGCCGCGCAGGCCCGCTATGCGCTGCCCGCCCCGGTAGAAATGCTCCACCTGGTTGAGCGGCAACAGCTGAGGCGCTATGCCCATGGCGCATGCCGTCCGTGCTTGGCATCCGAGCGGATCGAGTCATGTCGCGGTGTTCGGGACCTTGCAGCCAGCACGACGCCTCCTGACATGTACGCTCATCTATGACATCGATGTCATCTCGATCAGAAGCCCAAGCTAGCTCGCCCGACACGAGATCGTCAAGAGTTCGTGACAAAGCCGAAACTGACATCGTGGTCAACCAACCTCGACTACCATTCCGTCGCGTGAGCGATGCTTTTGTCGATGTCGACGCGGTCCGAAGCCTCGTCGACGCCTCGGCGCCAGGCCTGGCCCCCGCCGACGTCGCGATCGTCTTCGGCTCCACCCTGCCGGGACCCGTTGACGCGGCCGCCCGAGTGCTCCGCGATCGGTTGGCACCGTTGGTGGTGCTGACCGGCGGCCCCAATCGCCGCATGCCCCAACACGTCGAAAGCGAGGCGCACGCCGCCCTGCTACGCGCGGCAGGCGTGCCCGATGAGTTCATGGTGCTGGAGCGGGAGTCGACGACAACGGTGGGCAATGTGGACTTCGCGCGGCCATTGATGGAAGCGCGCTGCGGCCCGGTCCACACCGTCATCGCCATCGTCAAGTGGTGGCACCGCCGCGCACTGCACGTCTTGGCGGCCGGGATGCCGAGCGTGCAACGGATCTACGCGGTCACGTGAGACCCACCCGCGCGCGCCGACGTGCGGGCCTATCACCGCGGCAACTGGTCCGAGTCGTCGGATCGCGAGCGGATCGTTGCGGAGTACCACTACTTGCGCGGCCAACTCGACCGCGGCAACCTGCCGGCCCTCACCCGCGACGGCGACGGCTGGGCGAGGACGGGGTTCAGTTGACCCGCCCAGGCGCCTAAGTCGTGGTGGCCGTGCGTGCTTGGCTCGCGGCGGCGAGGGCGGCGATGGTCGGTGTGTCGAAGAAGGTTTGCAGGGGCAGGTCGATGCCGAGGTGCCGGCGCATGCGCGCGGCGATTTTGGTGACGGTCAGCGAGTGGCCGCCGAGGTCGAACAGGTCGTCGTCGGGCCGGATGTCTTTGCGGCCAAGGACTTCGCACCAGATATGGTAGATCTGCCGAGCCACGCCGGAGTAGCTGTCCGATGTGGACTCCGGCTCGGGCTTGGGCAGCCGTGCCCGGTCGAGCTTGCCATTGACGTTGAGCGGGAGTTCCGGGAGGAAGACATATTTTGCCGGGACCTGGTGGGCCGGCAAAACCTCCGCCATATGTTCCCGCAGATCCGCGGCCTCGCCGACCACATACGCCACGAGAGTCTCGCCATCGTGCGTCATCGCCGCCGCCGAACGGATACCGGGATGCTCGAGCAGGCGCGCCTCGATTTCTCCAAGCTCTATGCGGTACCCACGAAGCTTGATTTGATTGTCAAACCGCCCGATCCATTCGATGTCACCGTCGGGCCCGAGCCGCACCCGATCGCCCGTGCGATATGCGCCGCCGGCGAAGCGCTGCGCCGTGAGTTCGGGCTGGCCGAAGTAGCCGCGCGCCATGCCTGCGCCGCCGATCAGCAGTTCCCCCGGGATCCCCTGCGGCACGGGCGAAAGCGACTCGTCCACCACGGATATGGTCGTGTTGGGCAGCGGGCGGCCGATGGTCACCGGGCCGTCGTCCACTTCGGAGTATGTGGACCAGACGGTCGTTTCTGTTGGCCCGTAGAGGTTCCACAGGCGGGCGCTGCGCCGGCGGACCTCGCGCGCGACCGGCTCGGGCAGCGCCTCGGCACCCGAGATGGCCACGACACCGGGCTCGTCGAATCCGGCATCCAGCAGCCGCTGCCACGTCGACGGGGTGACGTGCACGTGCGTGACGCCCTTGGTGCGGATCAGTTTGAGTAGCCGTTCGGCGTCGCGCGTCTCGTCCTCGGTGGCGAGCACGACCGTGCCGTCCATCACCAGCGGCAGCCACAGCTCCGGCACCGACATGTCGAACGAATACGATGCCACCGCCAGAAACACCGGCCGGGGCGGGATGTCGAGGGCGTGCCGGAGTCCAAACAGGAGGTTCGACACCGAGTCATGCGCGACCGCGACGCCTTTGGGTCGCCCGGTGGACCCGGACGTGTAGATGACGTAGGCCAGGCCCGGGTCGGGCTGGCCGCCCCATTCGAGCCCCACCACGTCGTCGTGGGTGAGCAGGGCGCGCGGGCGGGCGTCCGACAGCAGCAGGCTTTGCCGCGCGGGCGGGTAGTCGGGGTCGAGCGGCACATATGCCGCGCCCGCCCGCCACACCCCGAGCAGCGCCGCGATCAGGTCGGGTGTGCGGCGCATGCGCACCGCGACGCGGTCGCCGGGGCGCACACCGCGATCGCGCAGCCGCAGGGCGATGTCTTCGGCGGCGGCGCTCAGCGAGGCATACGTGAGGTCGAAACCCGAACCGGTGACGGCGATCCCCGCCCCCGCGATCTGCGCATCGACCCGCGTCGCCGGGTAGGCGGTCCCCAAACCCGCGATCTGCTCATCGACCCGCGTCGCCGGGTAGGCGAGGGTCGCGCCCGCGAGCGAGGTCAGCTCGCCGGGCTCGAGCATGGGCCGGCCAGCGAGCAGGTTCTGAAAGTGCCTCACCATGCGCAGCACGTCTTCGCGCCGGATCTGCAGGGGGCTGTAGTGGAAGCGGACCCGCGCCACCACCCCGTCGTCGACCACCTGCACGTGCAGCGCGTTGCGCGCCCAGCCGTGGAAGCCCATCCACTCCACTTCGGACTCGACGCCCGCGAAGCCGGGCGCGGGGCCGCGCTTGCGGTAGCTGATGGACACGGGCGCCAGCGCCAGGCGCGGGCTGCCCTGCAGCCCAACGTTGCGCAGCCGGTAGAGGTCGCGCAGCCGGGCGAGCATGCTTTCCGGTCTGGCCTGCAGCGGCAGCTCGTTGACGTAGAGACCGATGCAGTCGCGGTCCTCGGGCCGCCGCGTCCCGAGGTCGATGGCGACCGTGGGCTCGGCGTTTCCGTACCGGCTCAGCAGCGCGAACAGCGTGGTCAGCAGCAACTCGAAGCGGGTCAGGCCGGCGCGCGTCTCGGTCACCGTGAAGTCCGCGCACTCGCCGGGCAGTGCCTTCGTGGAGACCGATCTCAGTCCCGGAAGCGTGACGTCGGACCACCACACCGGCGCGGGTGCCGCGCCCGCGGGCCGGCGCACGGGCTCCGGCTGGGCCACCGCGGGAGGCTCGGGCAGCGAGCCGATCCCGCCCGCGTTGTAGGCCTCGGCCAGATCGCGCAGCAGCAGATCCTTGGACGTTCCGTCGAACACCAGGTGGTGAGCGACGATATTGAGCACATGCCGGTCGGGTGACTCGGACGTGAGATGAAAACGGATCAGCGGCCCGTTTTCGAGGTCGAACGGCGCGCCGGGGGCGGTGTCGGGCTCGAACGACACCCACGGCCGCCGCTTGGCTCTATATATGTAGAGTTCGCCGTCGCGCTCCTCGAACGCGCAGGCCAGGATCGGGTGCCGGGCGACCACCTTGAGGCACGCGTGCGCCAGCCGGTCACGGTCGAGCGGCCCGGTGAAGGCGACGGAAAGGGGCATATGATAGACCGCACCGGCTATCCCAAGACGTTCGTTGAGCCACATCGCGTGCTGGGCCGCACTCGCCCTCATAGTTGTTTCCCTAACTCCCGTGATATTTCGCGTGCCATCTCGTCCATCGTGGACCTGTCGAAGGCGTGCTGGTTCCACAGCAGCCACGCCGACAGGGTCCCGTCCCGCTGCTCGACCACGGCCAGCTCCGGCGCCTGCAGGTCGGGTGCGCCGCCTGGGGTGGGCCAGTCGGCATCGAGCGCCCGCGGCAGCTCGTATGCCTCCGACTCGAGGCCCGGGAAGTGCGCCGGACCGGCCCAGCTTTCTACCCGCAGGAAGGAAGCGCCGCTGTGCGCCTGGTAAAAGCGCGCGAACGGGTGAAACTGGTGCTCCAACGCGTCTAATGTGGCCCGCCGTACCCGCGCGAGCAACTCACTAAACAAAGGCTCACCGGAGGCGTCGATCCGCAGCAGGACCGATTGCACCAGGCAGCCGATCAGGTGTTCGCTGCCGGGCCGGGTGCGGCCCTGCAGCGGCACGAGCAGGACGATATCGCCCGAGCCGGTGAAGCGCGCCAGCACCGAGGCCCAGCAGGCGGCGATGACCATGAAACCGGTCGCGTTGTGCGCCTGCGCGACCGCTCGCACGCGCGCGGCCGGACCGAGGTCGAAGCGCAGCGACGCGTGGCGGATGCGCGTGGCATCCCTGCGCGCCGCGAAGTCCAGATGCGCTGGTGCGCCCGCGAGCGCGGCCGTCCAATAGGGAGTCGTGCGCTCCCACTGTGCGCGCGCCCACGCGACGTGCGCGCGATACTCGAGTGGTAACGGTTTCCACTCGATGGGGGCACCCGATCGCAGGGCCGAATAGGCCATGCCCACCTCGTGCAGCAGGATGCCCATGGACGCGCCGTCGAACACGAGATGGTGCACGGCCAGGCACAGCACGTGGTGGTCCTCTCCCACGCGCGCGATCGCCGCGCGCACGACCGGCCCCTGCGAGAGGTCGAAGCGTCCCTCACGGTCGGCGAGCGCCGCCTCGGGCGAGTCCACGAGCGTGACCACCGGCGCGAGCTCCTCGAGCACGACCGGCTGCCTGTCCCGGAAAACCATGCGCAACGATTCGTGCCGCGCGACGACGTGCGTCAGCGCCCGCTCGAAGAGCGCGATGTCGAACGCGTCCCGGATCCGGATGCCCACGCTCACCGGCCCGGCGTCGCGCGGTGGATCGGTCTCATGCATCCACCCAAGCAGACTCTCCTGCGTGGCCGTCAACGAAAGCTCAACCGCCTCCTCGGGGGAGGAGTCGACCACGCCGTAATGCGCCGCCATGTCCGCCAGCGTGGGCGAGGCGAAAACGGTCTCCAGCGGGATGCCCGTCCGCTCGGCCAGGCGTGTGGCCGACAGCGAGTCCCCGCCCAGCGCGAAGAAGTTGTCCCCCGGACCGACCGATGATACGCCGATCAGCGCCTGCCAGACGGACGCGAGCGCGGCCAGCCGTCCCTTGAGCACCTTGCCCATCTCGTTGCGCGGCAGCGCATTGGCCACGTCGATGCGCACCGGGATCTCGTGCGGCGCCAGCCGCGCGGCCAGAAACGCCCGCAAGTCAACGGCAGCCGGTGCACGGAGCACGACCGACGCGGTGAGCACCGTGCCCATCGTCGGATGCGGCAGCCCGACCACCGTCGCCTCAGCGACCGCCGGATGCTCATGGAGAGCGTTTTCCACACGGATGGTCGACACCCGGTGCCCCGCCACCTTGACTACGTCGGACGCCCGGTCGAGCAGATGCAGGTATCCGTCCGCGTCGAGGAAACCGACATCGCCCGTGCGCACCCACCCGCCCGCGAACGGCGCCTCGCCGAGATAGCCGCGCGCGTGCGGCGAGCGCAGCCACACATAGCCGTCGCCGTCCACCTTGACATCGGGCGACCGCCCGAGCGCCGTCGGCCGCGCGGGGTCGAACACCATGCTGACAAAAGCGGGCGCGGCCTCGGTGGAGGTGTAGGAGTTGAGGATGGTCGCATCCGGCAACGCCGAAGAGAGGCGCAGCGCCACAGCCGGCGGCAGCGACGCGGCCGAGGACGCCACGAGCTCGACCGACTTGAGCTCACCGGCGTGTGGCAGCAGCGCCGAGGCCATGGTCGGGACGACGAAGACGGACGTCGCCGCGTAGCGCCGCACCAGCCCCGCGAAGCCCGCCGGGTCAAACGACGACGCGACCACGAACGTCGGCCGTGCCACCAGTGAGGTCACCAGCATGGTCTGCGCTGCGTTGGTACCCAATGGAAAAGCATGGACCACATGCCGAGAATGAGCCAGCCGCCCCAGGCCATGGGTCAGGTTGGCATGGCTGGCAAAAACTCCCTTGGGCGTCCCGGTCGTGCCCGACGTGTAGATGATCTGCGCGAGGTCGTCCGGCGCCACAAGCGGCAGCGCGCCGTGGGCAGACTCCTCCAGATCGGACGGTCGCAACACGACGGTCGCACCGCAGTGCCCGAAGAGCTCCGCTGCCCGCGCACCGGGCAGCGACGCCGAGATCGGGACCGCGGTCGCGCCCGCGGCGGTGACCGCCACGAACGCGACCGCGAAATCCACCCAGTCTGCCCCGCCGAAGACCAACCCGACCCGGTCACCATGCCGCACACCGCGCGACACGAGCCCGCGCGCGACCGCGCAAGAACGCTCGTGCCACGCGGCCATCGTCAGGCTCCGCGCAAGCGAACCGTCGACGACGAGCGCCACATGATCCGGCTCGGCCGCGGCCCGCGCCGCCAGCAGACCCGGGATGGTGCTGTTGCTGCTGCCTACAACTGCCACAGCGGGACGGCCGCGGCGATGGCCGCAGCTCCGGTGTCGTTGGGGTGGATGTGGTCGCCGCTGTCCAGCTCAACCTTGATCTTGGTGGGCTGCGCCGGGTCGCGCAGCACCGCGTCCATGTCGATCAGCGTGTCATACTCCTGGCTGGCCCGGATGTATTCGTTGACCGTGGTCCGCGTGACCTCCTTCTCGGCCGACCAGTTCACATAACCCTCGAACGGCCCGATCGTGCACACGAGCACCCGCACGCCCCGCTCCTTGAGCTGGGCGATGAGCTGGCGCAGGCCGCCGATGATCCGGTCGGCCGGCGTGTTCACGAAGTGGATGTCGTTGACGCCGAGTTCGACGATGACCGAACGCACGCCGGTCTGCCCGAACACGTCGTCGTCGAGACGGGCCAGGCCCGACAGCCCGGACGGCGGGAAGTTGATCGCCGCGCTGGCGTCGTGCGTCACGAAGTTGCCCGACAGCCCGACGTTGAGCACGCCCGGGTCGCCGATGCTGGGGAACGTGGTGACGATGCGCGAGGCGAGCGCGTCAGGCCAGCGCTTGCTCGCGTTGAGGGTCGTGCCGAACCCGTCGCTGATGGAGTCGCCGAGCACGACAACGGTGCCGAGCGCGGTGCGGCTCGCGACGTCGACGCCCGCGAGGAACCAGAAGTGGTTGAAGGTGTTGGTCTGGCCCGCCCCCGACGGGTTGGACGCCTGGTCCCCGCTGTACACATAGGACGCCTGCCGGGCCTGCCAGTGCCACGACGTCTGGCCGGTGGCCTCGGGCAGGAACAGGGTGACCGCCAGATCCGACAGCGCGGGCACGTCGAAGTCGAGCGGGTCGCTGAGCGCGTCGGCGCCCTTGTACATGGTCACGCCCGCCTCGCCACCGTTGAACGTGAGTTCACGGATGGACCCGGGCACGATTTCGGGCGAGCCCGGCGCGGCCGGGATGCCGATCGTCGCGTGGCCGACCCTGATCGCCTGCGTGCCGAACTCGTTGGTCAGCCGGACGCGCACCTTTTCACCGGCGACCGAAGTGTGCACAATCATGCGTAGCGATTGGTTGTTGAACCCCGCCAGGGAGCCCCCGGTGTTGGCCAAGCTGGGTGCGGTGAGCGCGGTCGCCCATGTGCCCGTCCACCTGGGCTTGAGCGTGGCGGTCGCGGGCTGCGGGCCGATGGCGACGAGTGCGGCGCCGGCGATCGCGAGCACGGCGATCTTTTTATGTAACCGGATCACAGTGTTTTACCTCCATTTATGGATGGACGAACGAAAGGATGCCCGACCGATCGGCGTTGCCGTATCAGCCTGAAAGGCATTCCTCGATGACGTCCGCCGCGCGAATAGTGCCGCCGGAGGCGATGATTTCCAACCGGAGCGCCGCTACCGCCGCACCGAACAACGGATCTTCGAGTGCCGATACCGCCGCACGCAGGGCCGATGCGGTGAGCGTCGCGTGATCCAGGCTGACGCCCACACCGAGCTCGGTTATGCGTTTTGCATTTGCGGCTTGCTCGGACGTGCGCGCGATGGCGACCTGGGGCACACCCGCGCCGGCCGCCTCGAGCACGCCGCCGAGCCCCGCGTGGGAGACGAACGCCCGCGCGCGGGCGAGCACGTCCAGCTGTGCCACGCTGGGCGAGACCTCGAAATTGGCGGGCGGAGCACCAAGCACCCGTGGGTCGAACCGCCTGCCCACCGGCATGACCACGCGCCAATTCGTACCCTCAAATGCCTCAAAACACAATCGGTAGAAATCCAGATGCAGGTTGTTGAGTGAGCCCAGGGTGATCAGCAGGATGTCGTCGCGCTTGCGGAAGGAGCGGCGGTCGCGCAGGCACGGCCCCACAAACTCGACGTCGCCGAACAGTTCCGCTCGTGGCTGGAAGGCGCGCGGCAGGAACGCGATGTGCCGCAACACGTCCGGGTTCAGCAAATCCATCGATACGCCCTGATTGGCCAGGAATTTGTCGAGCCGCGTTTGATATGTGAGATACGACGGATCGTCGGGATCCGTGATCGCCCAGGTCCACTGTGGACCGGACACGAGCATCGGCCACAGCTGCATCGCCGGGATACCGTGCTTGCGGGCCAGCACCGAGCCCGCGAAGGCCATCCGATCGAAGACCACCAGATCGGGCGGGTCGAGGGTGAGAACGGTTTCCCACTGCGGGAACGTCACCTCCGCCTCGGTCAGGAAATTCAGCAGGCTGCCGCCGATGCTGTCGGGCGCGCGAAAGCGGGGATCGGTATCCGTCGGCCGGGACGACTCGTAGACGATCGCCGTCGCGCCGGTCGCGCGCACCATTTCGGCGCGCTCGGCGATGGCCGGATAGGTGACCCGGTGACCGCGCCGGACGAGCTCACGGACGACGGAAAGGGTCGGATAGATGTGTCCAAGTGCGGGAATATTGAAGAACGCGATATGGCTCATAATTCCCCCAATGTCGCCTCATATAACTGCGCGAGCTCGCCGATCCGGTCGGCGGTGAAAAGCGCGGTGTCGTAACGGAAGGCGAGGTCAAGGCCGCCCGACGGCGCGCGCCAGATGTCGAGCACCAGGTCGTGCAGCACCTGCGGGCTGCCCGCGCCGAACGGCTCCACCGCGCAGCCCGGCAGGGCGAAACCCTGTGCGGGCGTTTCGGTGTGCAGGGCGAAAATGGTCTGGAAGACTTGCGTGCGACTGCGATCCGGCGGCAGGCCGAGCGCGCCGACGATCTGTCCAAACGGGACGCTCTGCCGGGCCAGCGCCTCGATGGCGGCCACGCGCGTGCGCCGCAGCAGCTCGGTCGGTGACGGGTCGCCGGACAGGTCGCAGCGCAGCGCCAGCATGTTGGCGAACAGCCCGACCGCCTGCTCCTGCTCCAGCTCGACCCGTCCGTCGACGGGCGTGCCGACGCAAAAGTCGCTCTGCCCGGTCAATTTCTCAAGCATTATTTGGTACGCGGAAAGCAGCACCATGAACAGGGTGACCCGATGGTCCCGGGCCAGCCGCTCCAGCCGGCGGGTCGGCTCGGCGCCGATCACGTGGTCGACGCAGGCCGAGCTGGCCGTCTTGACCGGTGGGCGGGTGTGTGTGGACAGCTCGAGCGGCGGGACGCCCCGCAGCCGCTCTACCCACCACGCCAGATCGTCCGTCTCGTCCTGCGGGATGATGTCCGGCGCCTCGGGCACCGGATCGCCCCGATACAGCGCGGCCACCTCGGCGCCGATGATGGCGGCCGACGCGCCGTCGGCCAACAGGTGGTGCGCGGCAAAGCACCACACGTGGTCGTCATCGTCCAATGTGATCAGTCGCGACCGCACGAGCGGCCCGTTCTCGAGGTCCAGCAGGGCCTCGCTGAGCTCCCGCACGTGCGGCGCGGGATCCCCGGTGCGCACATGCTCCACCGCGAATTGGCCGGTCGGCCCGATCCGCTGCCACGGCTTGCCGTCGCGCACGGCAAACGTGGTGCGCAGGCTCGGATGCCGGTCGACCACCCGCGCCACCGCCGTGGTGAACGCGCCGGCATCCAGCCGGCCGCGCACCCGATGCGCGAGCACGACGATGGGCGAGGCGTCGCCCTCGTATGCCGTGCACAGATGCCACATGCGCTGCTGCAACGCGGTCAACGGGAGCAACAGCACGGGTGAATCCATGAATTCAACTTCTACCAGACGCTCGAATTAATTAGAAGGGTTCTTTCCGTTAAAGGAAGCAAACCTAAAAGACGGGTACATCGTTGAGCAGGCGTGCAAAAGATCATGTCGCTCGCGACCCGCGGTGTCGAACTGGTGCTGGCCCTGTCCGGGCTGGCGTTCACGGTCCTCGGCGGAGAGGCGCAACGGGAACAGGCGAAGTTTCTCGCCGCGTGGGGCGGCGTTGCGGTGTGCTACCTGTTCGTGGGCGGGCTGCGGGCGCGCAAGCTTCGGCTGGCTTCGATACAAGAACCGTCCACACAGGACGCAGCCGGCCGCCGGATCGGCTTCCTGCTGACCGTCGCCGCGAGCCTCACCGGTCTGGGAGCGGCGCTCGACGTGCTAGCGGCCAACGGCGGTGACGATGCCGACTACGGCACGCTCGTCCGGGGTTTGGGCGTCATCGTGATGGTGTGCGCGTGGATGCTGCTGCACGTGGGATATGCCCGCTTCTATGAGCATTGGACGCAGTGGCGCTTCCCGGAAACGCCAAACCCCGGACTCGTCGACTTCCTCTACTTCTCCTTCACCGTGGGCGTGTCGTTCGCGGCCTCCGACGTCGAGGTGCGCAGCCGAGCCCTGCGCTGGCACGTCCTGGTGCACAGCGTCATCAGCTTCTTCTACAACGCCATCGTCCTGGCCGTGGCCGTCGGCATCCTCACCGGCCGCTGAGCGGGCGATCGCCTACGCGCAGAGCCGGCATCCTCACCGGCCACTGAGCGGGCGATCGCCTACGCGCAGAGCATGACGCTCAGATCGCTGCGCCAGCAGAGCTGCACGCTCGTGGCCGAATCGGGACACACCAGCAGGCTCACCTCGCTGCCGGGCGACATGGAAACGGCGCGGGGGTCCATCCCCTGCAGGTCAAGAAGCGCCATGACAACCTCCTCATCGACGTACACGACTGCCTCGCCCTACCCACCATGCCCGCGCCTCAACCCCGCCGTCACGCGAATGAACCCACCCCGCCGCCCTCACGTCCCGCCCGCATGCCTTATCGGCACTCCCGCGGCGCATGCCCCCACTGGCACCCCGCGGCGCGTGGCGGGGCATCCGTGCGGCGCGTGGCGGGGCATCCGTGCGGCTACATCGATGGGCTAGGCCTCCGCGCCGGCCTCGGTGGGGACCTTGTCGTGCGCGTGTTTCGCACCGGCGGCGGCCATGGCCCTGCGGCGGGCGGGCGCCGGGTCGGTCCCGAGAGGGCGCTTGGCGGCATGGCCGTTGTGGCGGGCGAACTCCGGCGCTTCCGCAGCCGGCGGCGGCGCCGCGTTGGTCGTCAGCGAGACGAGCTCCGACAGCGAGCCGCCGAACCGGTCGGCGCACGTCTTTGGCTGGATGCCGGTAACGGCGTCGCTGGCGAACTGCAGGATCCTGGGCTGCCGTCCGCTGTAGGCGTTCCAGGACGCTGACGGGATCCCTTGGTACTGCTCGTGGAACGGTCGAGACGCCCCGCTGCCGGTGTAGTCACTGGCCCAGATGTCATACGGGAACGGGTCGAAGGAGTTACCGTAGAGCCAGCGCGGGACGTAGCCGATCAGGTAACCCCGGCCTCCGGTGAGCCGCTTGAGCTCGTCGAGGAAGGCGATGGCCTCCGCCCGGCTGGGCTCGCGCCGGCCGAACTTCTCGAAGTCGCCCTGCCAGATCCACGCCACCTCGTGCCACCAAGGGGTTTCCCGCTGCACGTGCTCGAAGAAGGCTCTGGCGTCACTGATCGGGTTGTCCGGCCACAGCCCGTGATAGGCGCCCATGACCGGCATCCGGGCCGCCCGCGCGCGCTCCATCGCCTGGCGGTAGTAGGGGTCTTTGAAGTTCACCCCTTCGGTCGCCTTGTGTACGAAGAAGTTGATGCCCGCCGAGCGGGCGGCTGCCAAGTCCATCGGCCCGCGCTGCCAGTCCCAGTTGCTGGCGTCCCAACCCCAGACCTCCTGGCGGTCGGGCCGCGACCCGACCGGCCGGCCGGTCGGCGCGCCGAGCTGGGCCAGGATCCGTTGGGCGCTCAGCCCGGACATGGCCACGTGCACGTGGCTTAGGTGAGCGCTTCTGGTGCTCCGGTCAAACGAGGCCCGGTGTCCATATTGGACGTAGAAACCGGTGTCATTGGCGTATGGCGTGGTGTGAATCAGCTCGGCGAGGTTCGCGGCGAAGTTGTCCATCAGCCACTTCGCGAAGTCCCGCATGTTCGCCTGGTCGACGCTGTTGGGCTCCGGGTCGTCGTAGGCGCCGAAATCGAGCGCCGCGGTCGGTGAACCGTCCCAGCTCAGCCCGTTGTGATGAGAACCCGATTCGTCGCGATATGCGCTTGTCACGTAGAGCTGATCGGCCTTTGGATATCTTTCGGCGATCGCGAGAATCTTGCGCCCGATCGGCCCGATCACCACGTCTGGATACACCCGCATGGTCTCCACCCCCGGCTAACAGGCTAGTTACGGGGGGCTCCGGACGCGGGTCTTTCCGATCATTCAAGGAGAAGGCGACGTTCATGTGGTAGTACCGCATTCATGTGGTAGTGCCGCGGAAGAAACCGGCAAGGCGCGGTGCGGTGCGACGGCGCCCGACCGGTCGCCGGCCGCGATCAGTGCGCGGGCAGGTGGACCTGGCATCGGCGCATGAGCACGAGCGGGCCCGGCCCGTCGGATCACGGACCCGGATGCAGCGCTAGGAGGGCGGCTTCGCAGGCTTGCCAGGCGGGCGCGGACAGGTGGGCCCGGCAGCGGCGCATGAGCACAAGCAGGCCCGGCCCATAGCGCTCGGCGAAGCCGGGCTGGTGGGCGAAGACGTCGAGCTCGTTGGCGGCGGTGATGTCGAGGAACGCGGTCAGGTCGGCCACCCCGACCGCCCGTGTCTCGCCCGTGAACCGGTCACGAAACGACGCGGGAAACCGGTCTCCAAGGTCCGGCTCGTGAGACCGGTCTCCAAGGCCCACCGCCGGAGACCGGTCTCCCAACGCTGATGCGTGTGGGCCGCCTCCGCCGTCAAGGCCGCCCCCGCCAAGGCCACCGCCGCCACCGCCGCCACCGCCAAGGCCGCCGCCGTCAAAGCCGCCGCCGTCAAAGCCGCCCCCGCCAAGGCCCGTTGCCTGAGAC
>JBIOYB010000545.1:0-2589 GCA_044869915.1 Allorhizocola sp. | reverse complement strand
TCGCCGCCCTTCTTGCCGGCCGAGTCGGCAAATTCCTTGATCAGGTACTCGTATGCCGCCCCGAGCAGATCAGGGAACTCGAAATCTTCGGTCCTGAGCCGGTACCGGCCGAAATGCTTGATCAGGTCCCTGAGTTTCGTATCCGGAATGCGGGAATTGCCCACCTGGCGGTTGAAGTCGATGTGCTGGACGACACCCTGCAGCGACGCCTGGTTCTCCTCTTCCAACCTGCCGAGAGCCTTGTTCAGACCACTGGCAACGTTGTTATGGAGTTTCCCGATCGTCTGCCAGCGAGCCTCTTTCGGAACGAAGAAAGCTTCACGATAGGCGTCAGGCTCCTCACGCCGGCTCTCTTTGACCCGCTCCACTCGGCGTCGAACATGTCCGACGCCCGCTTGAGGAACAGCATCCCGAAGATGTACTCCTTGAACTCCGAGGCATCCATCTTGCCGCGAAGGATGTCAGCCGCAGCAAATAGGTGCCGCTCGAGCTGGGGCAACGTCAGTTTCCGCACGTGATCCACTCTCAGTTTTCGCCTGTCAACAAAACGTGATCCAGCCTAATGTGACGGCGGCAGATCGGAAGCATCGATTGAATCCGAGTTGGTGCCTGTAACGGCTGATCATGACCGTGGGTCGATGTCGTGGTCGCATTGTGACAAGTGCGCTACGAGCTTGATCAGCTCGGCTTGTGGCGCAAGGGCCACTGATCCATTGCCGGTCGGCGCGAGCTGCGCGGGGCAGGTGTGAGAGGGTGGAGGTATGAACCGGCTCGGTAGCGCGACCTCGCCCTACCTCCTCCAACATGCCACCAACCCTGTGGGCTGGTGGCCGTGGGGAGAGGAGGCGATGTCAGAGGCAAAACGGCGGGACGTACCCCTACTTATTTCAGTGGGGTATTCATCCTGCCATTGGTTACAGCCTCTGACATAACACTGGTGCCATGTGATGGCGCACGAGTCGTTTGAGGACGAGGCGGTCGGGCGCCTGGTGAACGCGGGCTTTGTGGCCGTCAAGGTCGATCGCGAGGAGCGGCCCGACGTGGATGCGGTGTATATGACCGCGACACAGGCGATGACCGGGCAGGGCGGCTGGCCGATGACGGTGTTTGCGACGCCCGATGGGGAGCCGTTTTACTGCGGGACATATTTTCCCAAGGCGCAGTTTGTGGCTCTGCTCAATGCGGTCAGGGATGCGTGGGGCAACCAGCGCGCGGCCGTGGTGGCGCAGGGGCAGAAGGTCGTGGAGGCGATCGCCTCCAACTCGCTGGCGGCGGCCGCGCCGAAGCCGGTTACGGCCGAGCTCCTGGGGCGGGCGGTGGCCGGGCCCAAGCGCGGCTACGACCAGGTGCACGGCGGGTTTGGTGGCGCGCCGAAGTTTCCCCCGCACATGCTGCTGCTGTTTCTGCTGCGCCACGGCGGCGGCGAGGCGCTGGAGATGGCCCGGCACACGGCCGAGGCCATGGCGCGCGGCGGGCTGTGCGATCAGGTGGGCGGCGGGTTTCACCGCTACGCGGTGGACGAGACGTGGACGGTACCACACTTTGAAAAGATGTTGTACGACAACGCGTTGCTGCTTCGGGTATACACCGAGCTCTATCGCCTGACCGGGGATCCGCTGAGCCGGCGGGTGGCCGGGGATGTTGTCGGGTGGCTGCTGCGCGAGGCCCGCACGGCGGAGGGCGGGTTTGCCTCGGCGTTGGACGCTGACACCGACGGCGTGGAAGGGCTCACATATGCGTGGGATCCGGGCCAGCTGCGCGACGTGCTCGGTGACGACGACGGGGCCTTTGCGGCGGACCTGTTCGGCGTCACGCAGGCCGGCACCTTCGAGCACGGGCTAAGCGTGCTGCGGCTCATGCGCGACGTGGACGACGCCTCCCCGACGGTGGGCGAACGCTGGCAGGCGATCCGCGCCCGGTTGAAGGAGGCTCGTGACAAGCGGGCGCAGCCGGCGCGCGACGACAAAGTGGTCGCCGCGTGGAACGGGCTCGCCATCACCGCGCTGGCCGAGTATGCCCGCGTGTGCAAGGACGACGACGCCCGCGCGGCCGCGCTCGCGGCCGGCGAGTTGCTGGCGCGGGTTCACGTTTCCGGCGGGCGGATCAGGCGTGTGTCGCGCGACGGCAAGGTGGGCGAGCCCGCCGGGGTGCTGGAGGACTACGGCTGCGTCGCCGAGGCGTTTTGCGCGCTGCATCAGCTCACCGGCGAGGGCCGGTGGCTCGAGTTTGCCAAGGGTCTGCTCGACACGGCGATCGCCCGCTTCGGCAGCGAGCGGGGTGGGTTCTTCGACACGGCCGACGACGCGGAGCGGCTTGTCACCCGGCCGGCCGATCCGACCGACAACGCGACCCCGTCGGGGCTTTCCGCTGTGGCCGCCGCGCTCATCACCTATACCGCGCTCACCGGCGAGCCCGGCTACCGCGAGGTCGCGGAACGGGCGCTAGGGACGATCGCGCCGGTGCTCGAGAGCCATGTGCGCTTCGCCGGCTACGCCGCCGCGGCGGCTGAGGCATTGCTCAGTGGGCCATATGAGATAGCCATTGCCGCCGATGAGCCGGGCGAGCCGGGCGAACTGCTCGATGCCGCCG
>JBIOYB010000544.1:0-17190 GCA_044869915.1 Allorhizocola sp. | reverse complement strand
GGTGCTTCTGGACGAGCAGCGCCGCTTGGTGCCCGACGGCGAGGTGGGCGAGATCTGCGTCGGCGGGCCGGGCGTCGCGCGCGGCTACGTCGGGCGCCCGGAGCTGACCGCCGACCGGTTCATCGAGCACGCCCTCGCGCCGCCCGGCGGAAAGCTTTACCGCACAGGCGATCTGGGGCGGCTGACGAGCGACGGCGAGATCGAGTATCTCGGGCGGGCGGACGCCGAGATCAAGATCCGGGGGCATCGGGTCGACCTCGGGGAGATCGAAAGCGTGCTCCTCGAGGATCCGGCGGTGTCCAAGGCGGTGGTCGCGCTGATCGGGGGCGAGCTGGCCGCCTACTTGGTGCGCAAGGAGCCGGGCGACGACGAGGCGCTCGCGGCGCGGCTCGCGCAAACCTTGCGCGGACGGCTGCCCGCATATATGGCCCCGTGCTACCTCGACATTGTCGCGGACCTGCCCACGATGCCCAGCGGGAAGATCGACCGCAATCGCCTGTCGCCACCGACCGGCAGGCGCCTGGCACAGGCCAACGGCCCGATCGTGGCCGCCGACGGCGAGCTCGAGGAGCGCGTGCTCGCCGTCTGGGCCGAGGCGTTCGGCCTTGAGCCGCAAGCACTCTCGGTGGAGGCCGACTTCTTCGCCGACCTCGGCGGGCATTCGCTGCTCGCGGCTCGCGTGGTCTCGCTGATGCGCGAGCGCCGTGTGGGCACCAGCCCGGCCCTGCGGGACATCTACAACCATCCGACGATCCGCGGGCTCGCCGCACACCTGGGCGCCTCGGCGCAGACACGCGCGGCGGCACCCGCCCGCCCGGCGCCGCTGCGCCACGGCAGTCGGCGGATCGCGCGCGCCGGGGTGGGCCAGGCGGTCATGATTTACCTTCTCGCGTTCATCGTCACCCTGCCGGTGTCCTATGTGTACACGTGGAACGACGGTGACGTCTCGGTCGGCGTACTGCTGCAGCTGATGATGGCGATCCTGGTCAGCTATCTCCTCGTGCGCTGGGTGGTGCCGCTGCTGCTCGCCAGGCCGCTGGCCGCGGGCATCCGGCCGGGCAGATATCCGCTGTGGGGACCGACATACGTGCGGATCTGGGCGCTGAACCTCCTGCTGACGACCGGGCCGCTGCCCATCCTCAGCGGATCCCCTTTGATGGCGATATATCTGCGGCTACTCGGGGCCAGGGTGGGCCCACGCACCACGATTGCCACGAGCGCGATCAGCCTTCCCACGATGGTGGAGGTCGGCGCCGACGCCTCGATCGGATACGGCGTCTCGCTTCGCCCATGGCGCGTGGAGGGCGGCTGGGTGTACGTCGCGCCGATCAAGGTGAGGGAGGGCGCCTTCGTCGGCGCCAACGCGGTGCTCGAGCCCGGCTCCACAGTGGGCGCGGGCGCCGCGCTCGGCGAGCAGTCCGCGCTCGGCCACGACGAATCGGTCCCGGCCGGCGCCCGCTGGTCGGGCTCGCCGCCCCGGCAAACCGAGGAACTCACGCCCGTGGTCGAAAGCATGCTCACCTGCCGCGGCCGGCTGCGCGGCTGGCGCCCGCAACACCTCGCCGCCGCCGTGCTCGGCCTGATCGGGCTCGAGATGGTCGCGATCGGGATGATCGTGCCCAGCGTCGCGCTGGTGTGGGGGGCCCTGCTCACCTGGGGAGTGCTCGCCGGTCTCATCGCGACACTGCTGGCCGGGCCGGTCTACGTGATCACCGTGTGCCTCGCGGTCGCGCTCGGCAAGCTCGCTGTGCTGCCGCGCGTGCCGGTGGGCATCTTCCCCGCCCGCTCCGGATTGGGCGTGCGCAAATGGATCTGTGACAAGCTGCTGGAGTTCAGCCTGACGTTCACCAACTCGCTGTACTCCACCCTGTACACAGTGCCCTGGCTCAGGATGCTGGGGGCTCGGGTGGGCGCGGGGGCCGAGGTCTCCACGGCCGCGCACATCGACCCCGATTTGCTGGTGCTGGGCCGGGAAAGTTTCGTGGCCGACATGGCGAGCGTCGGCGCGGCGAGCTATGCCAACGGCCGGGTCGCCTTCCTGCCGACCGAGGTGGGCAGCCGCGCCTTCGTCGGCAACGCCGCGGTCGTGCCGGCGGGCACCAAACTGGGCGACGGATCCCTTGTCGGCGTTGGCACGCTGCCGCCCATCGAGGGTGTGCCGGCCGGGACCTCCTGGCTGGGGTCGCCCGCCATGCACCTGCCGCTGCGCCAGGACAGCGGGTCCTATCCGGAGGAGCAGACGTTCCGGCCGACGCCAAAGATGGTGGCCCATCGCCTGGCCGTCGAGTTCTTCCGGGTCACGCTGCCCGCGTCCCTGCTGGGCGTCTCGTTCTACGTCTACCTGCTGCTGCTGTCCTCCCTGACGCGTGGCCGGGATCTGCTGATTCCCGCGATCGTGTCACCGTTCGTGGCGATGGCGGCGGGCGTCGCCGTCATCGCGTGCTGCGCGGCGATCAAACGCAATGTCGTCGGGACCTACCGGCCGCGCGTCGAACCGCTGTGGAGTCCCTTCGTCCGGCGGACCGAGTTCGCGACCGGGGTGTATGAGGCGGCCGCCGTGCCGGCCGGTGTGGGAATGCTTGTCGGCACGCCGTTTCTGCCGCCGGTGCTGCGCTGGTTCGGTGCCAGGATCGGGCGGCGTACCTGGATCGGCACCACCTACCTGACCGAGTTCGACCTCGTGGTGATCGGCGACGACGCCTCGATCGGCACGGAGGTGTCGCTGCAGACGCACCTGTTCGAGGACCGTGTGATGAAGATGTCGGTGGTGACCGTCGGGGCGGGCGCCACGGTCGGGACCCGGGCGATCGTGCTCTACGACGCCGTGGTCGGCGACGACGTCGCGCTCAGCTCGCTTTCGTTGCTGATGAAGGGCGAACATCTCACCCCGGGGACGTGCTGGCGCGGCCTGCCCGCGCAGGGCCTGGCCTGACATTTCGTTGATGAGGGGAAACCGATGAACAGACCCGTGGCGCTTGTCTACCGCGGTCCGGCGGCGTTGCCGGGCTGCCCGGAGGCGGTGGCGAGGCTGTTGTGCTGCAGCCGGTGGGGGTTCGACGTCCGCTACGTCGGGCCCAAGGAGAAGGCTTCACTGTCCACATCGGAGTTCGCGGGCGCGGCGATCTACGCTCAACCCGGCGGGGATTCGCTCAAGCGCGGCTACCGCCACATGCGCCGCCACCGCGCCACGATCCGGCAGTTCGTCCGGTCCGGAGGCAGATACCTGGGGTTTTGTTTGGGTGGATACCTGGCCGGCGCGACACCCGGATTCGCCCTCCTGCCCGGGGACACCGACCAATACATCGCCTCGCCGCGGGCCACGGTCTCCTCGGAGGACAACACGCTCGTGCGCGTGTGCTGGCGGGGGCGGGAGCGCGTGCTGTTCTTCCAGGACGGGCCGGTCTTCGAAGTGGACCCGCAGGGCAGTGTGGCGGTGATGGCCACCTATCCCAACGGCACCATAGCCGCATTGGTCTCCAGTTTCGGCGAGGGCAGGGTCGGCGTTGTCGGGCCGCACCCGGAGGCGACCGTCGACTGGTATGCCGACGCCGGGCTCGGCCTCACCGGCGGGCTGGGTGACGATCTCGGTCTCGATCTCGTGGATGCGGTGATGAAGTCATGAGCGAGCAGAGGTTCGTGGGCGTCGACGCGGCGCGAGGCGCCGCGCTGCTGGGTGTGATGGCCGTCCATTCGCTGTACGAGGCGAATCCCGACGGCACGCCGACATGGTCGTTCTCGGTTTTCGGCGGCCGGTCGGCGGCACTGTTCGCGGTGCTGGCCGGGCTGGGCATCGCCTTCATCACCGGGAGCAGGCAGGTCCCGCTGTCCGCGGCCAAAACCACCGCCGCGGGGCTGGCCGCCAGGGCCCTGACGATCGGCGGGATCGGTCTGGCGCTGGGTTACACCGACGCCGGGCTCGGCACAGTGATCCTGCCCTACCTGGCGGTGACATTCCTGCTGGGGATCCCGCTCGTCTTCCTGCCGACCTGGGCCATCGGGTTGACCGGCGCGGTCATCGCGGCCGGCGTACCCGTGCTCGGTCACCTCGTGCGGCCGCACATGCCCGTGCCGGAGCTGGACAACGTCACCATACGGTCCCTTGTGGACAGTCCACTGGGTATGCTCGGGGAAATCACCATCAGCGGGGAGTATCCGGCGCTGGCGTGGCTGGCCTACCTCTGCGCGGGCCTGGCCATCGGCAGGCTCGATCTGACGCGGCGGCGCGTGGCGGCCACACTGGCCGGGGCGGGTGTGCTGCTTGCCGTGTCGGCGTCGGCCGTCTCCTCGTTTCTGGTCGATCGGTATGCGCTGGCGGCGATCTGGGCCGCGCAGCCCGGCAGTGGCCTGACCGAGCGAGAGACGGCCAGTCAGCTGGCGTTCGGCGGAGACGGCACCACAGTGACTTCCACATGGTGGTGGCTGGCCGTCGACCTCCCGCACACGGCCACGACCTTGGACCTGCTGGACACGACCGGGGTCGCGATGGCGGTGATCGGGCTGATGCTGTTGGCAGGCCTGGCGACGCGGCCCGCTCTGCGCCGGCTCGCGATCGCGTTCCAAGCACCGCTCGCCGCGGCAGGCGCCATGACGCTGACGTTCTACACGGCGCACATCATGTTCATCAATTCGGCTTACGACACCTTCGATGCCATGACCGGTTTTCTGGTACAGGTCACGGCCGCACTGCTGGTCGGGCTGGCGTGGCGGGCCACGGTCGGCCGTGGCCCGCTGGAGACCTTCACCGCGGCGCTGGCGGGCCGGGCACGCCGTTGGGCCGCCTCCTCAGCGCGGGCCTCGCACGGCCTGCAGGACGTCGAGCCTGTGCGCCCGCACGGCGATGTCGGCAAGCGCGAAAAGGATGATCAGGCCGATGGCTCCCTTGACCAGTTGGTCGGTGGTGGCCGCCCGGAAGATCGGGCCGGCGGAAAGGATCCAGGTGAGCACGACGCAGACGGCAAGCGCATGCACCAGGTCGGCGCGCTCCGTCAGTAGCCGCCGCCGTCCCTGCACGAGCACCGTCGCCTGGATCGCCAGCCCGAGGACCATCAGCCCCAGCACGAACGGCCCGCGCTGGCGCAGGAAGGCCTCGTCATAGGTGAAGTAGGGCGCGGCCAGCTCGGTGCCGAACGCCTTCACGCTCAGGCCCGCGGGGTCGATCAGCACGAGCGTGCCGAGCGTGAAGAAGGCGAGCGCCGCGGCCCGGCCCGGGCGGCTGATCCGGTCGTCGAGGAGCGGGCGCGGCTTCCACGCCGTGGGCTGCGGCTGACGCCGCCGCAGCCACGCGGCGACGGCGAAGCCCGCCGTGAGCGTGCCGAACCATGCGAACACGGCCACGGCCGTGCCGGCGTTGAGTGAGGCCCTGCCGACCGGTCCGCTGAGCGCGTTCAGCACGGCGCCCAGCACGATCAGCGCCGCGCCGGAGATCGCCAGCGTGAGGAAGCCGCGCGTGTCCGCCGGGTCGATCAGGCTCACCGGAGTGCCGTAGCGCGCGGCCACCTCGGCCGGGCGGCCGAAGCCCGCGAGCACCTCGCGTGCCGCCTCCGCCTGGTCGTGACCGGACCGCCCCGTCGCGTCGATCTGCTCGGTGAGCAGCAAGCGCAGCTCCAGCGCCACGTCGCGGCGTTGCCGGCGGGGCAGGAGCCGTGCGACATCGGCCACATAGGACTCGATGATCTCGTCAGCGGTCATGGCTGTGAATCCCCCTCGTCCAGAATTTCGTCAAGTGCCTTGCTGATGCCGCGCCACGAGGCGGCGAGTCGCTGGTAGAGCCGCAGCCCATCGTCGGTGAGCACGTAGTAGCGCCGGGATGGGCCTTGCGCCGCAAGCCATTGGCTGCTCAGGACGCCCTGCGCCTCCAGCCGGCGCAGGAGCGGGTAGAGCGTGCCCTCGTCGATCCGCAGCTCCCGGTCGAGCAGCAGCTGGCGCAGCTCGTATCCGTAGCGCATCTGCCGCAGCTGCGAGAGCACGGCCAGGATCACGACGCCACGGCGCAGCTCCTGCTCGAGTTTGTCGAAGAGATCATCGGCCACTACCATGTGGCGCACAGTACCATGTGCCACACAGTACGATGCGCCACACAGTAGCCAAGCCGACACTATGCTGGCGGTGTGAGTTCGATTGCGCGGGAACGTGCCGCGACGTGGGCGCCCAAGCGTCCACCCAAGACACTGCAGCAGGCCGGGAAGTTCGTGGCCACCAACGGGTTCGCGCTGCTGTTCCCGGCAGCCGGGATCGACGCGCCGTCGCTTTACGAAGCGATCGCCGGGCCCGACGAGACCCCGTGGGCCGACGGCATGGGCGAGTTCGAGTCGAAGGTCTGGACGTGGAAGGACGCGCTGCCCGCCGCCGGGCTGGCCTGGGGCGGCAAGCTGCTCTACCGCCGGGCCTGCGTTATCGCGCCGGAGTTGCTCAACGCGCTCTATCCCGGCCGCGGCGAGCCCGACGACCACCTCGGGTTTGACCTGTCGCCAGATGCTCACCGAATCGCCGACGCGCTGATGCCCGGCCCGCTGACGGCCTCGGCGCTGCGGGAGATCGTGGGCGTGCGCTCACGTTACGAGCGGGGCATGGGCGAGCTGCACCGGCATCTGCTGGTCGGCTCGGCCGGGGTGCGCGAGCAGAAGGCCGGCTGGCCGGTCACCGTGATCGACCTGACGTGCCGCCTGTTCGACGTGGGTGGCGGGTTCGACCGTCCATTCGCGACGCAGATCTTCCTGCGCACGATGGTCGAGGCCACGCCGGGCCAGTTGGCGCGCGCCTTCGGCTGGCCGCTGTCGGTGGCCAAGGCCGAGCTGGCCGCGCTGTAGTCGATAGCGCTGTGGTCGATAGTCTGGGTTCGTGGTCGAGACGCTGGGGACGCGTTCGGGGAGGAAGGCCGCGCGGCGGTTGGCGAGGCTGGGTTCGGTCCGGATCGGCCCGGGCCTGACCGGTGAGGAGCTGGCCCGGGCCGAGCAGCGGTTCGGGTTCGAGTTCGCCGATGACCACCGTTCGTTCCTTGCGGCGGGGCTGCCTGATGGCGGCGGCTGGCCGGACTGGCGCCACGGCGATCCGGGCGAGTTGGCGCGGTGGCTTGGGTTGCCGGTGGAGGGCGTGCTGGAGGCGGTCAGGTTCCGCGGCTTCTGGGCTTCGGGCTGGGGTGCTCGCCCGGACGGCGTGGCGGATGCCCAAGCCGTTGCGGCGGACCGTCTCGCCGCGGTGCCCAGGTTGGTCCCGGTCTACGGCAAGCTGTTTTTGCCCGCGGGCCGGGGGACCCACGGGCATCCGGTGCTTTCCGTGCACGGGGCCGACATGATCTGCTGGGCGCCGGATCTGGTCGACTTTGTGCCGCAGGAGTTCGGTGTCGACAAGAGCTACCCATATGAGGGGTGGGAGACGTCCGCAAGCGCCGAGTTCTGGGCGGAATACCTGGCGGGGTCGGATCGCGAAGTGTGATTCACCGGCTGGAAGTCGACCTCGGGAAAGCGGCGCGGCTCCCGCTCCAGCAACGGATCCCGCCGGCCAAACAGACCGCGGCCCAGCCAAGCCGTGACATATGCCCGCGTGATCGTGATGACGCGCGTCCCGTCGATCGGCCCGACCTCGAAAACCTCGTCCAGGTCGATGGATGCCTTGAAGGCCGCGATGTCGCTCAGGTCGTAGTGCTCGCACCCGTCCACGACCAGGTGCAGGCGCGGCCCGCGCAGCCGGTCGTAGAAGCCCGCCCAGTCGGCGTCGGTGGCGCGCCGGTGCGTCGGGTTGCCCAGCATCAGGAACGGACGGTCCAAACTCGACGATCCGAGCGGGTTGCCGTCCAGCACGACACCGGCCAGGACCCGCCGGTCGGTGGCCATCGCCTCAATCGTGGTCATGCTGCCCATCGAGTGGCCGACCGCCGCGGTGGCCACGCGGTCGATCCCCGGCATGGCCCGCAACCTGTCCAGCGCCAGGCGCATATCGGCGGTGCGCACCTGCAGGAGCAGGTCAAAGGGCACCTCGGCGAAGGGTGCCTCGATGCGGCCGCCCGGGAACTCGACGATCGCGTCGAAGGTGTGGTCGATCCCGGCCACGACGTAGCCGGCGCTCGCCAGCTCCTGCGCCAGCGCCGTGTAGAAGGCGGCGTTGGTGCCGAGCGCCGGCGACAGCAGCACCAACGGATGCGAGCCCACGGCGAACGGTGCGTCGGCCCGGCCGCGAGTCGGGAAGGTCAGCAGATCACGTGGGTGATCCGTGCCCGCGAGCGCGTTGAACTGGTCGATCAGCAGGCCGGACATGGTCGCGGACAGATATGGCACGGTCGATGTGTGGCACCGTGCCGGATACCACAGGCGCACCATGATTTCGCGCGGCCGCGTGTCGGGCGCGAGCGGGTCGAGACGATCGCGGTCGATCAGATGCAGGGACGCGGTGCCGATCGGGTGGCGGCCGGTCGGCGCGGGCAGGCAAAGCCGCGGCGCCGACGCGTGTGCCACGCCCGGCAAGGCCGGTGCGAGCGCCGCCGCTAGCAAGATGTTTCTCCGGGAAAGCGACATGGCCAGGGACGTTAGCGGCCGGCTGCGGCTTTGAGCGTCGCCTTCAAGAGCCATATTTGGGTACCACTTGAGGCCGACCACTGTGGAGGGATGACCGTTCTCCGGCGTCGTGGCACGCTACGTGGCGTGCGATGGTGGGAGGCGCTCGGGCGTCGCGTCGCGGCCAGCCGCGATGCGCGCCTGGCCGCGGCGATCGGGCTGACCCTGGCCGCACTGGCGGAGACCCGGCTGGCCACCCCGCAGGGGGTCGATGTCACCACGGGTGTCGTGCTGAGCTTCGCCGCGACCGCCCCACTGGTGGTCGCGCGCCGTCCCGGCCTGGTCGCCGCCGCGATCGGCGGGGTCACCGCCGCCTGGCTCGCGCTGGCCGCGATGCCACCGCTGACCGTCCTGATAGGACAAACGTGGGCGCTCTACGCGGTGGCGGCGGCGCTCCCGCGGCGGGCGGCCGCACTGGCGCTGATCCCGTTGACCGGCAACGCGGTCTACCCCTACGACGGCGACGACAACCGCTCCTACGGGATCATCCTGCTGTGCGCCGGGCTGGTCGCCGTGGCCCTCGGCGACGCGCACCGCAGGCGCCGGGGCGCCCTCGCCGAGCGCGACGCCGCACGGCACGACCAGGCCGTGCTCGCCGAGCGGTCACGCATCGCCCGCGAGCTGCACGACGTTGTGGCGCACCACGTTTCGATGATGGTGGTGATGGCCGAGACCGCGCGGGTCGGCACGCCCGGCCTGGTGCCACAGGCCGGCCAGAGCTTCGAGTCCATCCGCGACACCGGGCGGCAGGCGCTGGCCGAGATGCGCCGGCTGCTCGGCGTGCTCCGTCCCGACGTCGGCCCCTCGCAGGCGCCGCAGCGATCCCCGCAGCCGGATCTTCGGCAGATCGGCGAGCTGGTCGAGACCGTTCGTGCGGGCGGGATGACCGTGGTGCTGCGGTGGGAGGGGCAGGAGCGCGTAGTGCCGCCCGGGGTGGGGCTTTCCGCGTACCGAATAATCCAAGAAGCCCTCACGAATGTCCGCCGGCACGCACCGGGAGCCGCAGTGGAAATCCTCATCGGATATACCGCCGGAGCGATCCGGCTGCGGGTGCGCGACGCTGGACCGGGCCCCAAAAGCACCGGCGCGCAAGGATATGGGCTGATCGGGATGAGGGAGCGGGTGGCGATGGCGGGCGGGCGGCTGACCGCGGGCCCGGCCGAGGGAGGCGGGTTCGAGATCGAGGCCGAGCTGCCCACGGGCGGTGCCGCCTGATGGCGATCCGCGTCGTCATCGCCGACGATCACGAGGTGATCCGCGCCGGGTTCGGCATCATGCTGCGCACCCAGCCGGACATCGAGGTGGTGGGCGAGGCCGCCGACGGCGCGGAAGCGGTGCGGCTGTGCGGGCGCGAGCCGGTCGACGTCGTGCTCATGGACGTGCGGATGCCCGGACTCGACGGCATCGAGGCCACCCGGCAGATCACGGCCGCGGGCGCGTGGCCGCGGGTCATCATGCTCACCACGTTTGATCTGGACGACTACGTCTTCGACGCGCTGGGCGCGGGCGCGAGCGGCTTCCTGCTCAAGGACGTCACGGCCGACGAGCTCGCGGGCGCGGTGCGGGTCGTGGCCGCCGGTGACGCGCTGCTCGCTCCGGCCGTGACCAAGCGCCTGATCGCCGAGGTCGTACGCCGCAGGACAAGCCCGGCACCACGGCCGTCCGGGGTCGCGGCGGCACGGCCGTCCGGGGTCGCGGCGCCGCCGCTTACCCCGCGTGAGACCGACATCCTGCTGCTCGTCGCGGAAGGACTGTCCAATGCGGAGATTGCCGGGCGGCTGACGATCAGCGAGGACACGGTCAAGACGCACGTCAGCCGGATCCTCATCAAACTGGACCTGCGCGACCGCACCCAGGCCGTCATCCACGCCTACGAGTCGGGCCTCGTGGTGCCTGGAGGGCGTTAGTTACATCGGAAGCTCTCCCGGCCACTGGTCCCGATCTTGGCTCCGCTGGGCACGCTGACCGTCACGCTCCACTGGATGTTGCCGAACACCGAGGCGAACTCGCTGTAGGGGGCGATATAGACGCTGGTCTGCCCGCTGAACGAGGTGGTGCCGGAGCCGCCGAGCGGGAAGGACCGCATGGAATCGGCCTGTCCGGCCATGGCGGTCGGGCTTGTCCCCGATGAGGCGCCCGACAGCGACGCCGAGACCGGGATGTCCACCCACCACTCCTGGCCCCGGCGCACGCAGATGGCGTTGGCGGTCCCGGTGAGCTGGGGGTTTTGGGCCTGCGGCGGCGTCTGTGACGGCGTCGTCGGTGTCGGGCGCGGCTGTTGCGGGGTCGCTGTGGTGGGCGTGGGCGTGGGCTTGGGGTTGACGATCGGGGCGGCCGCACCTGTGCCGGTGGGCGACGTTACGGGGCTTGGTGTTTGGCTCGGGCTAGGGCTCCCGGGATCGCCATACTGATCGTCGTCGAGGCAGCAGACATCCTCGCCCGGTGGATCGGCGACGATGTCCTTACGGAGGCCGCCCACGATGGCCCCGGCGGCGATCAGGATCAGGACGATCGCGAGCACGCCCAGCATGACGCGCGTGGACCAGCCGGCGCGCAACACGATCGGCGGCACCAGGTCCTTGAGTCCAAACCGGTCCGCCCGCTCGTCATCGCCGCCGGTGGCCGTGGTCCGGCGGTGCAGACCCACCCACGTGTCGCTATGCTGTCGTTTGTGGACGGCCGCGGCGAGCGCGCCGTCGGAATACTCGCGAGACCGGATGCCCAGCGGCGGCAGGTCCTCCCCCGCCTCGCCTGCCACCTTTTCCTCGCCCGGCGCCCTCGCCTCGCCCGCCGCCTCCTCCTGGCACGGCGCCGCCTCCTCGCCTGCCGCTGCCTCTTCCTCGCACGGCAGCTCTTCCTCGCACGGCGCCGCCTCCTCGCCCGGCGCGTCTTCGATGGCCGTGGTGCGGCGCGTCCACGGCTCGATGACGGTCTGCGCGTCGCCGGCGTGCCAGGCCGGCACCGGCTCGCGCATGCCGGCCTCCGTCATGACCGCAGCGACCGGCTCACGCACCTGTGGCCCCACCGCGACCGGCTCGGCCTCCCCTGCGATCTGTGTGGGCGACTCGACGGGCGTGGGGCGAGCGGGGGGCTCAAGCGGCGCTATTGGTGTGGCGCGGGCGGCGGGCGCGGGCGGCGCGATCGGTGTGGCGCGAGTGACCGGCTCAAGCGGCTCTATGGGTGTGGCGCGAGTGACCGGCTCGGGCGGCGGCCACCACTGGTCCTGGTCCTCATCCTCATCGTGCGGCGGCGGCGCGGCCACGACCGGCTGAGGGAGCTCGGCCGCCGCGGCCAGCCGGCGCCGTGAAGCGGCCCAAAGCTCGACCGTCTCCTTGTCGCACCCGATGGCTCGCACGATCGCGGCCACAAGCTCCTCGCGCGGCAGCGTCGCGCGGCTCAGCGCAGTCGACACCGTGCTGTGCGGCAGCGCGTCTCCGTTGGCCGTCGCCCGGCGCTCGATCTGCCGGAAGGTCAGCCCGGACCACTGGCGCAGCGCGCGGAGCATGGCGACGAACTCGGCGGCGGTCTGGGCCTGCGCCGGATCGGGCCCGGCATCCGGATCAGGACGCAATGGATTCCTCCCCAATGCGGTGCCTGCCCGTCGAGGAGGATACAGGTTTCGATCCATGGTGAGAAGTGCCGTCATGGCCCCACCGAACCTGCAAGGACTGGACGGGGACAGGGTTTTCGCAGGCCGGGACTGTCCCATACGCCGTCGCCTGCCCGGGTTTGGCTGACCTCAGCGCGCTTTCCAGCGGTGGTATGAGCACGGCTGCGACGGCAACCTCGGTCTGTCCGTCGGCGGGCCGCCGTGGCAGGTGGGCGTGGCAGGTCGGCGTGGCAGGTCGGCGTGGCAGGTGGGCGTGGCAGGTCGGCGTGCAGCCCACGATCTCGTGCGGCGACATCAACGTGGCGAACCGCTCCATGGCCCGACCCATTATCGTGGGGGCCATGGACACTCCGGCCGCCGAGGTGGACATCGATGATGCTTTGGTGGGTCGACTGCTGCGCGCGCAGCATCCCGACCTTGCCGATCTGGGCGTGCGGCTGGTCGCCAACGGTTGGGACAACGCGATTTTCCGGCTCGGCGAGGGCCTGTGCGTGCGCCTGCCGCGCCGCAAAGCCGCCGTCGACCTGATCCTGCACGAGCAGCGCTGGCTGCCGGGGCTCGCCGCTAACGTGCGCGTGCCCATCCCCGTGCCGCAACGCATTGGCCGGCCCGGCCTCGGCTATCCGTGGCCCTGGACCATCACCGCCTGGCACGAGGGCACGCTCGCCGCCGACCTCGACCCAGCCGACCGCACCGGCATCGCGGTCGCGCTGGCCGACTTCATGGTGGGCTGGCACGTCCCGGCTCCGCCGGACGCGCCGGCCAACCCGTGGCGCGGCATCCCGCTGGCCGACCGCGACTCGGGCCTGCGCGAGCAGCTGTCCGCCGGCCGCATCCCGCGATGGCGGGACCTGCTGCGCCTCTGGGACCGTCTGGTGGGGACTCCACAGTGGACGGACGCGCCGGTCTGGCTGCACGCCGATCCGCACCCGGCAAACATGGTGGTGCGCGATGGGGGTCTCGCGGCCGTGCTCGACTTCGGCGACCTCACGTCCGGTGATCCCGCCACCGATCTGGCGGCCGCGTGGATGGTGTTCGACGCCGAGGGGCGGGCCGCGTTCCGTGCGCGGGTCGACCCCGACGAGCACACGTGGGCGCGGGCGCACGGGTGGGCGCTCGTCTTCGGCACCGTGCTTTCGCTGCATGCCGACGACAACCCGCCCATGGCCGCGGTCGGGGCGCATACTGTCGATCAGGTGTTAGCGGCTTTCTAGGTACCGCTCAAAGAAATCTGTGAAAAGGCGATGCGACGCCTCGACTTCGTCGGGGTCGGCACCGGCCAGGAGCTCGAGCAGCAGGCCGCGGGTGACCGCCACGCCGAGGCGGATGGCGGTCGCGTCGGCCGGCACGCCGACCCGGGCCGCGGCGGCGACACCGGCGGTGAGCCACGGGTCGGTGAGGTTGTCGAGCATGGCCCGCGTGCCGGGCACGCCCTGCGCGGCCATCCCGAACACCTCGAAGAAGAGCCGCACGAACGGGCGCACCTCGGGGCTGGAGACCTGTGCCCACAGGCCTGCCATGAGCTCGTGCGGCGAGGCCGCGGCCTCGGCGAGCTCGGCCCGCTGCCGGGCCTCGACGGCGCCGACGATCGCGGTCATGAGCCCCTCGTGCGAACCGAAGTGATAGATCAGCATGCGGTGGCTGGTGCCGACGCAGGCGGCGATCTCGCGCAGGCTCCTGCCGGAGATGCCCCGCTCGGCGGCGAATCCCACAATCTTTTCCAGTAGCTGCTCGCGAGCCATGTACCATATGGTACATTGAATTTCATGCGATGGCAGAACACGGTCACGATCGACGCGCCTGTGCGGCGGGTGTGGGAGCTGACGCTTGACGTCGAGCGGTGGCCCGACTACACCCCGACCATGCAGAGCGTCCGGCGGCTCGACTCCGGCCCGATCGCGGTCGGCAGCACCGCCCGCATCAAGCAGCCCGGTCAGGCCCCGGCGGTCTGGACCGTCACCGGCCTGATCCCCGAGCGCGAGTTCACCTGGCAGACCAAGCGCCTGGGCATCACCATGGTCGGCTCGCACCTGCTGGCGCCGGCAGAGCGGGGCTGCCGCAACACCTTGACCCTCGACGTGACCGGCTTCGGCGCGCGCCTGCTGGGCCTGCTGGGCGGGCGCGCCTTCGCGGGTGCTCTCGCCAAGGAAAACCACGGATTCAAGGTCGCCGCGGAGCGGGCCGATGTTGGATAAGCCTTGGGCGCAGTCGTTCGCGGTCGAGTGGGAGCGCGCGTGGAACGAGCACGACCTCGAGGCCGTGCTCGCCCACTTCGCCGACGACGTGACCTTCACCTCGCCGGTCGCGGCCCGCGTCGTGCCCGAAAGCGGCGGTGTGGTGCGCGGCAAGGAGGCGCTACGGGCCTACTGGAGCACGGCTCTGAGCAAGATGCCCGATCTGCGCTTCGAGGTCACGTCCGTCTACGCGGGCATCGACACGCTGGTCATCGCCTTCCGCAACCAGAGCGGCAACCTGCGCGCCGAGGTGCTCGAGTTTGACAACGGCCGGGTGATCCGGGGCCACGGCACAGACCTTGCTTGAGTCTTCGGCCGTTTACTTGAGGTCGACGGTTTCGGAGCAGAGCAGGTGCTGCGGGCCGTTGGCCGGGTAGGCCCCCCGGTCGTTGTCGGCGGGCTTGGGTTGCGGCGCCTCCTTCCGCAGCACGACACCGAGGCAGAAGGCGACCTTCCGCACGGGATCGGGCAGCTTGACCTCGCTTACGTAGGGCCTGCGCCCCTTGAGCGGCAACGGGACCCGGAATTCCTCGGAGAACTCGGCGCCCGGCTGCACCACCACGCCCTCGATCTCGCCCACGCTGTCGGCGCGCACGTTGGGCGGGATCTCGAACGTGCGCTTGGCGAGCTCGACGACGCCGTCCTGGCGCGCGGTCACGTAGACGTCCCAGGAGTGCGAGGCGGCCTCGCCGGGCACGCCCACGTAGGCCACCACCGGCTCGCTTCCGTTGTTGCGCAAGGTGTAACGGATAGCGAGCGCGTCCTGCTGTGGCTGGATGGAAGCCGTCAGGGTCGCGTCGGGCTGGGCGCCGGTCGCCTTCCACTCGGGCTCGTAGTCCACATACACCTCACTCTTAGCCAAAAAGCACCCGGCGAGGGAAAGCACGGCGGTCACGGCCGCAAACCACTTCTTGATCAACTGTAGTGCTGCCTCCTCGGCCAGCCCATCTCGTCGCGAAGGGCGTTTTCGGTGTAACCATAGGGATGGTCAGGGTCGACGATCTCCGGGGTGCTCGGATCGTTGTCGTGGTCGATGGGCAGGCCGACCGCCTCGCGCTCGTCGTTGGGCACGCGGCCGCTGTCGGCGGGATCGCTGCCGTTGTAGGTGCCCTCGGCCGACGTGTTGTTGCCGAAATCGTAGACGTGCGCCATCTCGTGGAACATGCCCGCGATCGGCGGGCGGTCGTCGGCCGCGGTGGTCCGGCTCGGATTGTATTCGATCTTGTAATCCTCGCCGAGGTGCCAGTTGGTGCTGTAACTCGCGGTGTTGCCGCCCGTGGTCTCCACAATGGTCAACGGGTTGCCCTGATAGGCGATGCCGCCGAGGACCGGCCAGTCGGCCGCGATCGCGGCCGTGTCGCGGTGGATGTCGTCGAGCTCGGCGAGCATCTGCTGGCCGACCGGCGAGGCGCGCATCATGTCGAGGTCGGCGCGGACCCGCTCCTGGAACTCGGGCGAGCCCTCGATCCGGATGTATTGCGCCGCGTCGCTGACCTCGACCCGCACGTCTTGCGCGACGCCGGAGACGGTGTCCTCGTCCTGCCGGTAGGCGGTGTCGCGCCCGCCGCCACCCTCGATGTTGTCCCGGCCGTGACCCGCGTAGATCACGTCGTCGCCGGTGCCGCCGTCGATGCGGTCGTTGTCGCGCCCGCCGGACAGGATGTCCTTGCCCGCGCCGCCGTGCAGCGAGTCGTCGCCCGTCGCGCCCTCGAGATAGTCGTCGCCCTCGCCACCGGACATCTTGTCGTTGCCGGACAGTCCATAGAGGACATCGCTGCCCGTGCCACCGGAGATGATGTCGTCGCCGCCCTGACCGTCCACATAGTCGCGGCCGGAGCCGGCCGAGGCGTAGTCGCCGCCCTGGCCGCCGAAGATCTTGTCGGAGCCGTGCAGGCCGACCATGGTGTCGGCGCCGTCACCGCCGCGCAACTCGTCGTTGCCGCGCCCGCCGAGCATGGTGAGGCTCAGGTTGGTGCCCTGCGGCACCTCGATGCGGTCGTTGCCGTCGCCGGCCCGCACCGTGACCGGTGTGCCCGGCGGCAGATAGTGCTTGGTGCCGTTGACGTCCAGGACCACCTGGCCGGTCTTGGGGTCGATGGTCACCTTGACGTTGTCGTCGCCGTTGCCGGTGTTGACCACGGCCCGGCCGTCGACCATGATCACGGAGTAATCGGAGGTGGCCTCGGCCGGCAGGGTGAACGGGTCGGACGTGCCCTCGACCACCGCGCCCCACTGGCCGGCGATCGCGTCCCAGTCGGCGGTCTTGAACGCCGACAGCTTGGCCTCCAGCGCCTGCTCCAGCTCGCGGCGCAGGTCGCGCGCTTCGGCCACGGCATTGTTGACCGTCGCCACCTCACCGTCGGTGTCGCATTGGAAGACCAGATCACTGCCGGTCGAATATCCCGGCACCGCGCCAACCAGACCATCCCGGTTTGCGCTGAGCAGATTTTGGTACCGCCGAAGCAGATCAGCGATCGCCTCGAGGTCGCCGGCCAGGCGCGTCGCGTGCGTGTCGGCCGAGTCGAGGCTGGTGATCACCTTGCCCTGGTGCGCGGCGAACGAGTCGCGGGCACTGCCCTCCCAGGCCGAGTCGAGCACCGGCCGGGAATCGGCGTTGAGATCGGTGCCGACCGTCTCGCACCCCGTGCCGAGCCGCCGCCACGCCCCCGCCGCGGCGTCGATTTTGCCCGGGTTGGCCTCCAACTCCCACAGCGACGTGTTGACCCGGATCTCGCGGACGTCCTGTTCCTCCTGTGTCGGAGTGCTCATCGTCGTCCCCCTAAATCGGTCCGCGGGCAGG
>JBIOYB010000543.1:0-4109 GCA_044869915.1 Allorhizocola sp. | reverse complement strand
GCGTGTCGCGACGCGGCCTGGCTGGTCGTGTTGCGGCGCGCTGTGTGGGTGTTTCGCCGCGCGGCCCCCGTTGGTCGCGCGGCGGTGTGTCGCGTGGGTGTGGTCAGGTCGGATGGCCGCGGCTGATCGCGCGGTGGCGCTCCATGAGCATGCGGAACCCGTCGACGTCGACCGGGACGCCCGCCTCGGATGCGATCTCGATGGTGAGGTCGATCGGGAACCCGTGCGCGTCATGCAGTTTGAACGCCACCTCGCCCGGCACGCGCCCGTGTCGGTCGATCTGCTTTTCGAGCAGGTGCGAACCGCGGCGGAGCGTCCGTCCAAACAGGAGCTCCTCGTGCTCGATGTCGGGATCGCCCGTGAGCGTGCCCAAAATCGGATCGTGCACGCCGAGTATCCGTACGTGCCGGACCACCCGGCGCAGCAGACGGCGCAGGATGTAGTCCCGACCCTCGTTGCCCGGTCGGATCCCGTTGCGCAGCAATAGTTGTGCCGCCCTGATGTGGTCGGTGACGATGCGCATGCTCGGCCCATCGGGCATGTCGGGCAGCAGACGTCCCGCGCCGTCGATGTCGAGGATGTGGTCGACGTCCTGCAGCACCATCGCCACGCGCTCCAGGCCCATGCCCGTGTCGACACACGGATTTGGCAACGTGCCAACGATGTCCACATCGGACGATCCACGGATCACTTGCATGAAAACGAGATTCCACAATTCCAGGTAGCGCTCCTTGTTGACCGCGGGCCCGCCCTCGGTGCCGAATCGCTCGCCGCGATCATAGAAGATCTCCGTATTGGGGCCGGCCGGACCTGGTACACCCATAGACCAGAAGTTATCTTCTAAGCCCAGCTTTTGAATCCTTTCGGTGGGTACTGATAGCCGCCTCCACAGGTCGAAAGTCTCGTGGTCATCGTGGAAAACCGTGACCCACAGGCGCTCGCGGTCGAGCCCGTAGCCGTCGGTGAGCAGGCGCAGCGCCCACTCCATCGCCTCGATTTTGAAGTAGGACCCTTCACCGTGGAACGAGAAACTGCCCAGCATCTCAAAGGATGTGGAATGTCGCGTGGTGCGGCCGATGTTTTCGATGTCGACCGTGCGCACGCAGGGTTGTGTGGACATCAGGCGCGGCCCGGGTGGCACGCGCTCGCCGAGGAAGTAGGGCTTGAACTGGACCATCCCCGCGCCGGTGAGCAGCATGCCGTCGTCGTCGGGAATGAGCGACCCGGGTGGGATCAGCAGGTGCGCAAGCTTGCGGAAGAAGTCGAAGAACAGGGATCGAATCTGGTCGGTGTGCACGGCAATGCCTCGCAGTCTGTTGAAGGAAAACAGGACACGAAGGCCGAGCCGGCCGGTGCTGTCAGACCGGCTCGGCGCAGCTAGCTCGCCGCCACAACGAAGCCATGCGTTCACTTTGCTCTCGGGGCGAGTGGTCGTCAACCGAAATTTGCGAATGTGACGTTCGACTCTCGAACGAGGGGGCGGCGCTTGTCGGTGGGGGGCGGTAGTGTGTGGGCCGCAACAAAAACTGTTTCCTGGAAAGGAATGCAGCCGATGTTTTCTCGTGCCATATGCGACTACTCGGATCAGGCGTCGAAGGAGTTGGCGGCTGCAGTCAGCGCTTCCAAGTTCGAGTTGGTGTCGTTGTTCTGGAGCATCTTTGCGGCCATATCGCCTGGGCGCCTTGGAGACGCTGCCGGCCTCGCGGCAGGCGGTCGCCTCCGAATAGGGAGTTTGCCTCGCAACCTGCTCGGCGGCTTGGGCCTCGAGATCTGGCTTCGCGTCTTCCCATCCGGATGTCTGCGTGCCCGATACCGGATGCGTCTGCACCAACAGCTTGCCTTACTCGGCCGGCGTTTCCAGCGTTCTGGAGAAGTTGCCGCTGGTGTTTTCCCGGATGACCTGCTGACCGGCTACCGCCGTCCCGAAGCTCAGCGCGGCGAGGATTGTGGCTCCAAACGCGATGACTGCCGTGGGATCGGCGCGGTGCCGCCCGACCAAGCTTCGCGGCGATGCTCGGGCAAGCACTCCGGCAGGAAGCGATGCCATACGCTGTCAGGCTCGGACCAGGTGGTGCAGTCCCTGCTGGTTACACGCGCTCAGCGCCGGCAACCAACTTGCCGCGTTGGCTCGGACCGGTGGCGCATGCGGAGCAGGCTGCCTCGGCGCCAGGACAGGAGGGGGATCGGAGCCCACTGTGAAGGGTGGCATGCTGCACGGCTAAACCTGGTCACCCGTGCGGCACACGAAGACGCCAACACCCGACTCCCCTGCGATCAGCTTCTCTGCCTTGAGTATCAACACGGCCGAACGAATCGTGCCGTAGCTGACGTTGAATTGTTCCCGCATCTGGCCGATCGATGGGAGTTTGTCTCCGGGCTCGAGCTCGCCGGAGAGGATCCTGTCACGGTAGTACGCTGCGATGGACTCGAATCTGGTCACGTTCTCTCCTCAACTAGGTCGCCTCAGTTCGCTTGGAAGTCTAGATTGACTAGTCTGCGATGTAAAGAGGTGTGGACCTTTCGATGTAGCGCGATGTCACGCCGGCGCGGCCCAGCCCATGAGCGCGTAGCGCGGAGAGCGGGTGATGCACGGACTGCGCGTCGTGTGGCGCAAGGTGCGCGGGGTCAACACGGTGACAGGCGGAAGTTTGCCGGTTTCTCAGACTTCGCTTGGCGGGGGTGTGCGCTTATGCTCTACGGTCGGTTACAGCCGCTTGACCAGCCATATGCGCGAGTCGGCCTCATCACGGCGGGTGCCGAGGTTGCCGGGGGTGTCGAGCTTGCCAGAGGTGGCGACGTTGCCAGAGGTGGCGACGTTGCCAGAGGTGGCGAGGTGGCCGGGCGGCGGTATTGGAGAGCGGCTACATCAGCGATACGGGACGCGTCGGTCGTCGAGGGCACGATGGGCCGCGGACTCGTTTTGGGGCTCAACGTTTTGAAGGACGTGTACATGGCGGATCGGGAGCGACTGCGGTCAGTCGATCAACTTGCTGATGGCGGCGGCCGGCACGCGACCCCTTGCCGCTCGGATCGGCCGCAGGAGCACGATGGGCACGCAGGGCAGCCACTGGCCGGCGGGTTTGTGGGCGACGCCGTCCGCGTCGGCGATACGGTCCGCAAATCGCCACCGCCGGATCCCGCATTTGTCCACCGGTTGCTTGACCACTTCAGACAACACCAATGGCCCGGCGCGCCACGGTTCCTCGGCGTTGACGACGGCAGTCGTGACGTACTTAGTTTTATCGATGGCTATGTGCCTTGGCGGCGAGAAGACCAGCATCCGCAGGCTCGGTCCGAGCAGAGCCTGGCCGCGGTCGCCCGCCTGGTCCGCCAGTTCCATGATCTGACCGCGGGCACGGACCTGGCTGGCGGACACGAAGTGGTGTGCCACAACGATTTATCGCCGAGAAACACCGTCTACCGCGACTTCGGCAGCGGCCTGTGGCCGGTAGCCTTCATCGACTGGGACATCGCCGCACCGGGCCGGCGCGTGCACGATGTCGCTCACGTGTGCTGGCAATACATCGATCTCGGCCCCGCCCTCCGCGACCCCGGCGAAGCGGGCCAGCTGCTGCGGGTTATCGCCGATGCGTACGGCATGGCCGACCGATCCGCGCTGATCGACACAATCCTGTGGTGGCAGGACCGGTGTTGGCGCGGAATCCTAGCCGCGGCCGAAGCCGGTCAACCGGCGATGGTGCGCCTGCGCGACCTCGGCGCCGCCGACAGCGTTCGGGCCGCACACGAGTGGACTGTCCGGCACCGAGCCGCGCTGCAGGAAGGGCTGGCGGCGACGGCGACGACCGCATAGCGGATTCTTGCTGGCGTCCGTGCCTGTGCCCGTGCTGGCATCCGTGCCCGTGCTGGCGCTCCTGCCCGCGGGTGTTTAAACCGGCCAAAGCCGTGCGGTGTGCCGGGCCGTGCGGTGTGCCGGGCCGTTGGGGGTGTCGGCTGCATGGTGTGCCGGGCTGCGCGGAGCGCCGAATCGGTGGCGGGCTGCGGGATAGCGGAGCTGTGGCGAGCGGCGAGGAAGTGGGGAGTGGCGAGGAAGTGGGGGGTGGCGAGGAAGTGGGGGGTGGGGGAAGTGGGGGGTGGAGCGTCCGCGTTGG
>JBIOYB010000542.1:0-8207 GCA_044869915.1 Allorhizocola sp. | reverse complement strand
GACTTTTCCGGCCTTGATCTCCGCGAATGCGCCTCTGACCTGCCGCTAAGCATAGCGGACATGTTCACGACGATTGGCGTCGTACGCGCCGATCATGAAAGGGGAACTTTCCACGCTAGGGCACGGCTATGGCGTAGGCCTTGGGGTCGAGCTGTTTGCGCGTGCTGCCCTCGACGAAACTCAAGTTTGCGGTACCGTCCTGCTGGCTAACGCCGAGTTCGAGCCGGGCTCCACCCGGCAGGTAGCGGAGTACCGATACCAGCTGGTCAGTGGCGACTCTGGTCCAGTTCGCGTCGAGACGCCAAACACCAAACTCGTCGGGTGTCGCCGTGTTCGCATCGCATGTATGGCTGGATAGGCTGATGTAGAGCGTGTTCTTTTCCCACCAAAGATCGGTGACGTAGGAGGTCAGCGTCGTCGCGCCTAGCGGCAGCGTAGGCAGGTCGTTACGGATGGTGCCGAGACCCGAGTCTATGATCCATACGCTTGGGTGTTCGCACGGCGCACTCCGCATGCCGCCTGTTAGGGCAATCAGGTGGCCCCCTTCTGTCTGCGGGGCCGAAGTGGCGGCGAACGAAATCGGCAGATTGCCACCCGAGGATCCGAGGAGTTTGCTAGTCGTCCCAACGATATCGGTCAGGTAGATCTCGACCGGCCCGCCATAGTTGGAGATGTATGCCGAATAGCTTGTGAGGACCTTGTTTCCAGCCACGGCAAGGAGTTTTGGGCGATGTTCGTCCCAGTCGATGGGTGGCTTGAGCAGAACAGGTAATTGCGATGGCGGGGCTGTGGGTTTGGAAAGGTCGGCTTTCATGAGCTTGTTGGTCTCCGCGAGCCAGACGACCGTGCTTGCACCGGCTGGCATCGCGCTGTCACATTGGCAGAACAAGCTAGCGACCGCATTGGTGTCCACGCTCACAATATGGATTTTGCCGTCAGCCTGAGCGAAGAGATAGCGGCCATCGCTCGTGAACGCAGGTCGGCTGACATGGTCAGATCCCGTATGGGCGCTGGCCGACACCTGGTCTCCCTTGAGGAGAACGAGTTTGCCGGCTGCAGTGAAGCCGGAGACGCTCGGCGCCGCTGCTGGCGACGGAACAGTTGTTGTACAAGCCGCTAGGGCCGAAGATACGAGTAGCGCCGCAAGCAGCCGCAACAGGGTCAGGTGTGCGTTCATCGGATCAACCTCTCCGCTGGAGTGCCGTTGAGACTTCATCATCGGGGTTGGCTGAGTGTAACGACCTTCCCAGATGCTTCTATGTGGCTGTTCGGCCTCGCCCTGGGGAGTGACGCGGACGCGGTCTGCGGGTTGACGCGAAAGGTTATTCGCACTGACGCATTTACGACAGCGGCTTTGTCTCGTATGACCTCCTTCTTGGTGTCAGCCTATGCATGCCGCTTTGGCATGGTAGGCAATGGTAGGCAAAGGGAGCATGGTGTGGGCAGAGGGCGCCGTCGACAGGGACCACAGGGTCCACAGGGTGGGGCCACGGATAACAAGCAGCAAGCGCTACCTGATGACAAATCCCCACCGGAGCCACGGGGCCGCCGATTTCGGCGAGGGCTGATCGCGATATTGAGCGCCTCTGGGGTGCTGGCGACAGCGGCCACGATAGTCATCACAGCCAATTACGACCGCTGGGTCGGCGAGATCGAAGACTGGCTCGGCATCGACGCGATTCGGGTGTATGCCGAGCCGCTCGACGAGCCCCGCATGGGGCCTTACCATATTTGGGTCGTCAACGGCAGCCTTCGCGACGCTCCCACGCCGCCGACGCATGACGGCGTCAAGGCGCTACTTCAAACTCGCAAAGCGATCCGGGTCGGCCCTGTCGCCCGGTGGGTCACTCTGGAAAACAGGCGGACTGAAACCGTTCGGATTACCCGCATCAACGCTGTACTCCTGCAGGTGAATCCTCCACTATCAGGCGCGGTGGTCTATGCCGTCGAAGGCGGCGGGCAGACCGACCCGCCCGTGGACCTGGCGTTTGACCTCGACTCGGAGAACCTCGACGCGCGTTCCGTCGACGAGAAAGGCATCAAGCCAGGCAACTTCCTCGACAACGACAAAGGACTCGAGCTCGAAAAGAACGAGAAACTGCGCTTCCGACTAACGGGACATACCAGGACGTCCTACGTGGAATGGGATGTCGAAGTCCGCTTCATCGTCACTGGCAAGGTCCACACGGTCCGCGTCGCCGATACCCACGACATCTTCCGCACCACCGCGCCCAGCCGTACCTATTCCGAACTCTACCGATGGGCGATGAAATCTGGAATGACCGTGGCTACGGTGCAGGATCTTTGCCAAGACAGCGACTGCACCCGGCTCGGTCCGCGATGAAACCCGCCGCAGCCCGCCGTATAGCCTGCTGGATTGCAGTGGTCGGGCTAGCGGCGGCGGTCGGCGGCGCTGAAACCGGTCTTCCGGCGATGCGCGCCGGATACCCTGCGCAGGTGTTCATGGTGGGGCAGCGCCTTCGGCTGGAAGCTCGCCTAGTGCCCTTCGACCTGGTGGCACTGAACGAGCCGCTACCGCCGCTGCACAGCCTGTCGTCGGCCGACGATTGTCGCGCGGCCTTGGCCGCACTATCGAGCTTCGGCGACGTCGCCAGGGCGGGCAGGCTCGAGTTGTCGCTGGCCGCATCTCGTACGACACAGGTGACTATCAAGAAGCTGCGTCCTCGAGTGGTGTCCGACAGCCGGCCCAGCCGCCGATCTGTCGCGGCGTGCAGCAGCAGCGACTGGCGGGAACGCTACGTGCGGCGACCAGACCAGCCTGGATTCGATGAGGAGATCGATATCGGCGGCGTTGGGTACCACATACCGGTCATCAACCCGAAGGATCCGCTGATGGGCAGGTTCGACTCGATGTTCGAACGCACCTTCGAGCCATCCTGGATTGATGACGATCCCAAGGTGGTGCAGCCGGAATCGCCGCTGAACCTTGCGATGTATCTCATCAACACCGACGCCCGCGGCCGCTGGGGGTACATTTTCGACGGCACGCTCTCGGTCAATGGGATAGATCACGACTTCCAGGTGTCGGCATCGAACGGCCAACCTTTCTGGATCTACGGCGTTCCCCCGGCCGGATGGCGGTCTCGCGAATACGAATGGCTGTCCGACAAGCGATCGTGGGTAGCGGACCGCCCGTTCGACCGCGCGACTGCGGCGCCGCCCTCGGTACCGGCGAACCGCCTTTGCCGGACGGTCGGGGTCGACCAGCTTGCCGCTGAGCTTGGGGAACCGCTTGTCGCAATAGTAGATCATGATGAGCAAGGCTGCACCTGGATCAACCTTGACACCCAGGCGGCCTTCGGGCTCCGTGCCAAGACCTTTGCCTCGCAGGAAGAAGCGGTCAACGAATTCATGCGAGAGCTGCGGATCCCAGCCGCGCGCCGAAGCCGCAAGTGGGAGATCGGTGGCTTTGGCGACAGGGCGGTGACCTACGATGGCACTGTCGTGGCGTATCGAGGGAACACCTTCCTTACTTTCACCATTAAGCCGCACGGCGGAAACGTGGTGGCGTCCGTGGACCGTGTTCTACCCGTCATTCATGTCGCTCTTGGATGGAAGCGCTGACCTTGCCGACCTGACCTGTGTCCGCTGACGAACGCCTGCTCGGCCGTCTCACCCCATTCGGCTCCTCGACATTGCGGCGGGGCAGGTGCCGACGAGTGACAATAGACATCAGAAAGCGACGCGTCCCAGGGTTTCGGTCGCGTACTGGGCTTCAAGTGCGGCGAGGCGTCTGTCGACGAACCGTGCGTTCTCCCTTGCCGCGGCGAGCTTGTTCCCTAGGTCGGTGTTCTCGCTGGTCAACTGGCGCACCTGCTTCTTGAGGCGTTTGTTGTCGTCGACGACGCGGATGAGGTCTTGTTCTGTCCAGTGTGTTTGCAGGTCGCGTACCTGGCCGAGGAGGTCGCCGATGTGGTCGCGTTGGGTGCGGATCTCGTGGTGGGCAGCTTTGAGTGCGTCCTCGGCATTCAGCGCCCGCTGCTTCCATGCCGCCTCCGCAGCAGCCTGTTCGGTTTGCCGGTCTCTGGTCCTGCGGCCAGCGGTCTTGTTCATCGCCGCTCCGACCAGGGCTCGCGCCCGGTCGTTTTCGTAGAGGAAGGTGCGAGACACACCGCAGTGTCGAGCCACGGCCGTGAAGGTGATGTCTGTGCGGGTCTTGACCATGCGTTCGAGGGTTTCCTCGATCTTCACCAATCCCGCCTCGGTGCGTTTGCGGCGGGCGTCCAGCGCCGCCGCCGTTCGTGGAGCTTGGACCGCGCCTGTCATTGATGTTCCTCGGTCCAGTCGTGCCGATCGGTGATGCTGTCTTCGGCGGCAGCCAGATCGCTGGCGCGGAAGGCGGTGTTCCAGATCCGCTGGAAGTAGTCCTGCGGCCGGCGCAGGTCCAGCGCCAGGGCTTCGTCGAGCAGGCCGAGCGCGGCCAATGCCTGCTCCAGGCCGTCGATGGCCCGCGAGGTCGGGGCGAAGATCTCGTGCAGGTAGTCCGCGGTGGTGTCGTCGGGGGCGCGTTCGGCGATGGATCGCCACTGCTCGCGTTTGCGTCGCCAGTAGAGCAGATCGGCGCCTGAGATGACGAAATGGTCGCAGCCTTCGCAGTTGAGTTGCCAAGGGCAGGCGCCGCCGTCGACGACCGGCTGGAAGGTGCAGAACCCGCCTTCGGCCGGGGTGCTGCGCCGCGACAGGTCGATCGCGAGGGCTTGGGCCTGGGCCTTGCTCAGCCCTTCGGCTGGGGAGGCCACCAGTGTGCCGGGCGCGGCCGATCCAGGGCCGGCGACCCAGACGTGTTGCAGGACGTCCTCGATCTCGCAGGTCGCGACTTTCGCGTAGTGCTCGGCCATATGGGTGCTGACTTGCCCGAGGTATTTCTTAATGTGGTGCAGGCCGGCGCCGTGGCGCAGCAGGTTGGTCGCCACAGTGTGCCGGGCCTGATGGGGGACGTGCCCGCCGAGATCGAGTTGTTCGATCCAGCTTCGGAAGCACGTGTTGAACCAGCCGTAGGAAATCGCGCGGGTGCCGTGCGGGTTGCGGATGTGGCTGGGAAACAGCGCCAGGTGTGCTCGTTGCTTGGCCGTAGCAGGCTGGCCAAAACGGTCAGTGAAAATGTTCAGAGTCTTGCGCTGCCGTTCGGCGAGCAGGGCGAACAGCCGTTCCGGGATGCGGATCGCCTCGTCGTAGTTGCCGACCTTGGTCTGGTCGTGCCAGAGCAGGGGCAGACCGTGGTAGCGGCCGACGCACTCCAGCCGCAGGTCCGTCACTTCCCGGCCGCGTCGCCCGGTGATCACGATCGTCTCCCAGACGTCTCGGATCCCGCGATCGTTCGCGTCGTAGTCGGCGGCCAGGCGCTTGAGGTTGTCTTCGTCGGCGAGCGCTCGGGCAACCTCGTCGGTGAACGGGCTTCGCGCCCGCTTGGCCATGCTCCCACCGAAGGGCATCGCGGTGACGAAATCGCGGGACAGTCCGATCTGGTCGGCTTGGCCGCTGTCCAGGGCCGCGCGCAGGATCCGGCGACAGGCGTTGAACACCACACGTTTGGTGTTGTCCGTGACGGTCCCGGGCTGCTTATCCTTGACCCGGTGGATGCCCAGGGACGGCAGGTTGCCGCGAGCTCGGCGGGCTTGGTCGGCCACGAACCGCAGCGCGTCGTCCTGGGTGAGTAGCCGGGGATCGTGCCCTGCACCCACGGCGGTGATCTCCAGAAACGCGCTCAGCTCCACGCACCCGCGGCGGGCGGCGTCCACGGGAGTGGTGCTGCGCGGCCCCGACGGGGAACGGAACAGGGCGGCCATATAGTCCCACAGAAGGTCGCGCAGCCACCGCTGGGAGACACCGGTCAAGTCGAAGTTGCTGAACCTGTTCTCAAATCTGACGCCGAAGTGCTCGCTTTCGATGTAGCCGGCCTCCTTGGTCCCGGCCGGAGTGAAGTAGACCAGTTGCAGCTCGCGGCGGATTTCTCGCAGCACCATGTGGCAGCCATGCACGTCTTCGACGCTGACCTCGTCGGACAGCAGCGACCTGACGCCGCCGGCGCGGGCCGCGTCGACGACGAGTTGCACCCAGCGCAGATCCCAGATGGTGTGGGTCTCCCGCTGGGTGTGGGCCAGCAGCCCGTAGCGGATCTCCGCCGCTACCAGGGGCGGCAGGCCGCGCAGGTTGGTCTGGCCGGGGCGGGAGGTCGGCGCCGCGGCCTGGCACCATTGGCGGAACAACGCCTCGTCGGCGAACGTCACCGTCTGCCGTCCGGCCAGTTCCCTGTTGCTCCAGCCCGGCGGGAGCACGGCCCCTCCGGGGCGTCCCGCTCGGGTGTAGGCGATGCGGTGGTCCGCGCATAGCCGCAGCGGGCTGGCCGCCAAATCGGAACACACCGCGACGTGACAGCGGCCGTAGGACGGATAGGCGTCCTCGCCGGACATCCACCGCTCCAGGTCTGCCTTGCTTCCGCCAGCGCGCAGGTAGTCGCGCCATCGGCCGTCGTGGCGATCGCACAGATTCCTGCTGTGACGGCTGGTCGGGCGGTGCCCACAGATCCGGCACGGTTTTAGCTCGATCACGACCGTCGACACCGACGCGGTCGCGGTGCGCGCGAACTCGAACCGGCTGCCGCCCTCCGCCTTCAACCGCGCCCACTGCTCGATGTGCCCGTGGCACATGTCCTTGTGGCCGGTGCGCGGCGCGCCGCAGGCCGAAACCGAGCAGCGCCAAGCAAAAACCCGGTGCTGATCCGGATAGCAGATCACCTCATCGCGGAAGAACGGCTCGACGCCAGGCGCGTTCAGCAACGCGGTCAGCAACTCCAAGCGATCGCGTGACAGGCGTACGCCGCCGTGCTCGAGCACCTCCAGCAGCCTGGAAGGGTTTGTAGGCAAGGTCGTAGAGCAAGCGGTCATGCGACCTCACCCCACGTCTTGCGCAGCGCCAGATCGAAGGCGGGATCGTGAACATCGACGTGCGCATAGATCTCATCGACCACCTCCGTCGAGGCCCAACCGCCCGCGTCCCGGGCGATCACCAGGTTCCCGCCCGAGGCGTCCAGAACCGCTGTCGCAAACGAGTGGCGAAAAGCGTGCGGCCGGATCACGCCCAGGCCAGCGCGAGTACCTGCCCGCCGCAGCATCCTGCGTGCGCCCTCCGGCGCCCATGGCAGCCCGCGATCGGCGCCGTGCAGCTGAACCAGCAGCATCCCATGCGTCGCGGTGCGCGGGTACTCGTTCATGACGTACTCGAAATACGAGTGGATCATCGCGGGGCTGACCCGCTTGATCAAACCTCCGCAGACTACCCCGTCCTCCACCATCCACGGCCGTTTCGTCTTGGCACGGGCGCCATTGGCCAACCCCTCGCGGTGGCAGACATGGACATGCGGGGCGCGGCACTCCCCGCACGCGGCCTTCTCCAGCAGGTGCAGATCTGACAGATGCAACCCACACAGCTCACCGATCCGCAGGCCCCCATCGGCAAGCCAGTTTACGACCAGCCGGTCCCGGGCGCAGTCCAGCACCGGGATCAGCGCAGCGCGGGCCCCGTCTGGAAGCATCTTCGGATGCCGCCTCCGGATGCGCTTTGGCGCCAGCGGATTGGCTGGCAGCTCCCGGATCAGGTGGCCCAGCAGAGCGCGATCACGATCGGCCGCAGTGGGCATCCGCCGGCGATTCAGCGACTCGCCCAGCTCGGCGTTGACCCCGCTGGCGGCCTGCCGCAGGTAGAAACCCTTCAGTACCGAGGCCGCCGAACTCAAGGCGCTGTTGCCATACGGCTGTTGCCCGACACGCCACGGCGTGCCCAGGGGTCTGGCCACCTTCGCGCCGAGCGCGCCCATGTACCGCTCCAAGTCAGCGAACACCACCGACTCCGGAGTCAGATTCTCGTCTTCCAGCCAGCGCAGGTGATCCACGAGTAGGTACGCGTACGGCCTGTCGGATCCAGTGCCTGCATAAGTGGCCAGATAGCGGTCCGCCGCCGCATGCGCCGTCCCGCACGGCTGCACGATCGTGTACGAGCGCCGCCCGTCGCGATGGGTCACCTTCTGGACCCTGAGCTGGCCCAGCAACAGCCTGTCTGCCACGTTTCCTCCGTACCGACCATAAGCGACATGGCGAACATAACGGTGTAGGTCGGTAAGGATGGCCGTGATGTCGCGGGTCATAGGCGCGACGAACGTCACGGACAGCGATAAGTGCGGCCGGAAAACT
>JBIOYB010000541.1:0-2956 GCA_044869915.1 Allorhizocola sp. | reverse complement strand
GACCTTTCCCGCCGCGGCATCGCTGCCGGCCTGCTTGCCCAGCGTCGCGGCGTCCCCTTCCACGTCGAGGATGTCGTCGACAATCTGATAGGCCAGCCCGATGCGTTCCCCGTAGCGTCCCAACACGGCCAGCGTGGCCGCATCGGCGCCGGCCAGCATCGCCCCCGCGCGGATCGACGCTCGAATCAGGGCACCGGTCTTGCGCAGATGGATCTCCTGCACCAGCTCGGCCGGCGGCCTGGCGGCGTCGGCGGCGCCGCGCAGCGATGGGCGGTCCTCCGCGAGCAGATCGAGGACCTGCCCGCCGACCATCCCGGCGGTGCCGATGGCCTGCGCGATCTCCTGGCACACCGCCAGGGTCCGCGCCGGCGGCAGACCGTCCGAGGACTGCAGCAACAGCGAGAAGGCCAGTGCATGCAGGGCGTCTCCGGCCAGCACCGCGATCGCCTCGCCGAACACGACGTGGCAGGTGGGCCGCCCCCGCCGCGTCGGCGCGTTGTCCATCGCCGGGAGGTCGTCATGGATCAGCGAGTACGTATGGATGAGCTCCACCGCGCACGCCACCGGCAGCGCGGCCTCCGGGGCGCCGCCGCAGACCTCCGTCCCCGCCAGGACGAGCATCGGCCGCAGATGCTTGCCGCCCGCCGACACCGCGTAGCGCATGGCGCGGTGAATGACCGCGGGGCTCTCGGTGTCGGGGGGAAGACAGCGCTCGAGGGCGTCATCGACAAGACGCCCCCGCGAGGTCAAGTACGCCGGCAGCTCGATATCGGTTAGCGGACCCACGAGATGGCGTTCCCCTCCTAATCGATCACGAACTCCACTGCGCCCGACGCCGGCTCCCACTCCACGCGCACGTCGGCGACCTCGGAGCCCGACGGCCCGCGGCGCACCTCGGTCAGGAACCGCTCCACCATGACGCGCGACCCTTCGGCGACAATCTCGACGCGGCCGTCGGCCAGGTTGCGCGCGGATCCGCCGACGCCCAGCGTCTTGGCCGCGCGCCGGGCGAAGTACCGGAACCCCACGCCCTGGACGGCCCCGCTGATCCAGACGTGCCCGCGGACCCGATCGTCACCGGTCATGCACGCCCGAATGGTCCGGCCGCGGCCCGCACCAGCGCGCCGAGCACGCCGTTCACGAACCGGCCGGAGTCGTCCGTGCCGTATGCCTTCGCCAGCTCGATCGCTTCGTTGATGACGACCTGCGTTGGTGTGCCGAGCCGTTGGAGCTCGAACGCCGCCAGCCGCAGGATCGCGCGGTCCGTCCCGGCCAGCCGCTCGGGTGACCATCCTGAGGTCACGGCGGCAAGCTGGGCGTCGAGTTCCCCGCGGGCCGCCCACGTGCCCTCGCACAGCGCCGTGATGAACGTCCAGTCTTCATCCGGGGCGAACTCACGGGCCCGGGCCAGCGCCTCGGCCAGCGGCTGCCGCCCCACCTCGGCTTCAAAGAGCACCTGCAGCGCGATCTCGCGCGCGCGGCGGCGGGAGGCCACTACACGCGCCCGCCCGATCCCCAAAAGAAATAACCACCCGAGACGGCGGTGGGGGCACGAGGTCCTGACCGAATGAGCTCCCCGGTCAGCACCGCGCCAACCACACGCTGCGGGTGGCCCTGCACAGACGGATTATACACTACTTGACGCGCTCGAGGTACTCGCCGCTGCGCGTGTCGATGCGGATCCGGTCACCCGTCTGCACGAAAAACGGCACCTGGACCATCAGACCGGTCTCCAGCCGCGCCGGTTTCGTGCTGCCCGACACCGTATCGCCCCGCGCGCTGGGCGCGGTATCGGCAACCTGCAGCTCGACGGCGTTGGGAAGCTCCACGGCGATCGCCTTTCCCTCGTAGAGCACCACCGTGACGTCGGTGTTGTCCTTGAGGTAGTGCACCGCCTCGCCCAGCAGGGCCGCGGGGAGCGACAGCTGCTCGAAGGTGGATTGGTCCATCATCACGTACTCGTCGCCCGACGCGTACAGGTACTGCATCGGGACTCGGTCGAGATAGGCCAGCGGCACGCGCTCGCCGGCGTTGAACGTGCGCTCGGTCGTCGCGCCGGTCTTGAGGTTGCGGATCTTGGCGCGGACATAGGCGCTGCCGCGCCCGCGCTTCACGTGTTGGGACTGCACCACCGCGTAGAGGTCCCCATCCAGCTCGACCACCACGCCCGCTCGAAAATCGTTGGTCGAAATCATCGCGACACCGCAGACAGTCTACCACCCGCCGCTCAGAGAATGAGCAGCTCTTTCGGCGACGCCGTCAGCGGCCGGCAGCCGTCCTCGGTGAGCACCGCCAGGTCCTCGATGCGCACTCCGCCCCACTGCGAAAGGTAGATCCCCGGTTCGACCGTGACGACCATCCCCGGCCCCAGCGTCGCCTCTTCCCGCGGGGAGAGCGTCGGTCCCTCGTGGACAGCCAGTCCGACCCCGTGGCCCAGGCTGTGGCCGAAGGCGTCGCCGTATCCGGCATCGGCGATCACGTCGCGGGCTAACTTGTCCGCTTCTCTGCCGGTCATGCCCGGCCGGATGCCTGCCAGCGCTGCCTGCTGCGCGGCGAGGACGATCTGGTAGATCTCGCGCTGCCGATCGTCCGCCTCCCCCACGACGACGGTGCGCGTGCAGTCAGAGACGTAGTGGCGGTAGGCGGCGCCGAAATCGAGCGTGACGAGGTCGCCGCGCGCGAGCACACGGTCGGCCGCCCGGCCGTGCGGCAGCGCGCTGCGGGGCCCGCTGGCGACGATGGTCTCAAACGCCTCTTTGTCGGCGCCGGCGCGGCGCATGAAGAACTCCATCTCCAGCGCCACGTCGCGCTCGACCGCGCCGGGCCGCAGGAAGGACCGGATGTGGGCGAACGCGGCGTCGGCAATCTCCACCGCCGTGCTGATGCGGGCGAGCTCGTCGGTGTCCTTGACCCAGCGCAGCCGGTCCACCGTGTCAAGCGGCACCAGTTCACCGGG
>JBIOYB010000540.1:0-5567 GCA_044869915.1 Allorhizocola sp. | reverse complement strand
GGCGGCCGGCGAACCCCACCCAACACTCAAGTCCGATCACGAAAGGAAACCCGCTATGAGATGGGCACCCCGCCTGCTCGCCGTCTCCGCGCTCCTGGTTCCCGTGACGGCAACTCCCCTGTTCCCCGCCGTCCCCGCAGCCGCCGCCGACCCGATCGGCATGACCAGCGGCTTCTACGTCAATCCCAACTCCAACCCAGCCGTCTGGGCCCGCAACAACTCCAGCGATTCCAGAGCCGCCCGGATCCAAAGCTCCATCGCCGCCAAACCCATCGCCCGGTGGTTCGGCAACGAGCCCAATGGAATCTCCGCGGCGGTATCCAGCCACGTCGGCGCCGCCGACAGCAACGACAAGCTGCCCATCCTGGTCGCCTACAACATCCCCGGCCGCGACGCCTGCGGCGGCCACTCCGGCGGCGGCGCCGGAAGCGTTGGCGCCTACCGCACCTGGATCGCCACCTTCGCCGCGGCCGTCGGCAACCGGCCCGCGATCGTCATCATCGAACCCGATGCCCTCGGTGACTTCAACTGCATGAGCGAGACAGCGATCCAGGAACGCCTAGACATGCTCCGCTACGCCACCGAAAAATTCCGGGAAAAGTCGCCGCAAACGTGGGCCTACCTGGATGGCGGCAACGCCGGCTGGGTCGCCGCATCAACAATGGCCGGCCGGCTGGACCGGGCCGGAGTCCGCAACGCACGCGGATACTCCGTCAACGTGTCCAACTACTACACCACCAGCTCATCGATGAATTACGCCAACGCGGTCAACTCCTCGCTCGGGTACGCCGCCAAATTCGTCATCGACACCAGCCGCAACGGCAACGGCCACAATGGACAGTGGTGCAACCCACCCGGCCGCAAACTCGGCGTCACCGCCCGAACCGGCGGCGGCGCGGAAATGCTGCTCTGGATAAAGACCCCGGGCAACTCCGACGGCAACTGCGGCATCGCCCCCAATACACCCGCCGGACAATTCAACCCGGCCCTCGCCATCAGACTCATCGACGGCGTCTAAATAGCTACGTTATAGCTACGTTATAGCTACGTTGCTTGCGCCCGTGGACCAGGCGCAAGCACCGGTGCTCACCTCCACCGGTTGGATCACTAGATCGACGTCCGATGCCGCGACCGGGACGAACTTATCGGCACTGTTCAGGACCTGGCGACACCCTGTCCCCTTGACTCCCGGTTGACTTATAGCGGCCGGCCACCTCGTGTGGCCGGCCGCTTCTTTCATGCCAGACGCCAGCGCTGTTTGGGGCCGGCGTTGCAGTCCCAGATGATCAGCTGGGTGCCGTTAGTGGTGTTGCTGTTGGGGATTTCCAGGCACCTGCCAGACCGTGGGTTGTAGACAGTCTGGTCAGCCCTCATTTGCCAGACCTGATTCTGGCCACCATGACATGGCCACAGGACGATCCGGGCGCCGTTGGCGGTGCCGCTGCCGGAGATGTCCATGCATTTGCCAAGCGCCCGCAACGTATTGCCGGTGTAGGTCCATTGCTGGGCGATCGTGCCGTTGCAATCGTAGATCTGGATCGGCGTGCCGTCCGCGCTGCTGGCTCCGCGCACATCGGCACACTTGTTTGCCAGGCCGATCATTGCCCGGCCGGTGCCGCCCGGCTCCTGACAGGTTCCAGGCGTGCCAACGCTATCCACGTAGGTGGTTGCCGCACCGCGATAACCGTTGACCCGGTTGCGTGCCGTGGCGGTCGAGATCACTTCGTTGCCCGCGAAGTAGAGCCAGTCCACCTGCTGGATGTAGGTGCTGCGCCCGCCCGCGTGCCCGATGCTGTCGATGAACCACAGGTTGTAGTTGATCGACATCGGCGTCTCCGGGTAGTACTTGTCGCCGTGATCGGCAACGAGGACGTCGTCGATGAAATACTTCACGCGGCCGTTGGCGACCTGCGCCACCAAATCGTGCCAGCCGTTGTAGCTGCGCCGTTGCACCGCATGAACGTTGTCGGCAACCCAGGGATCAGGCTGATAGGTCTCCCAGGTGGTTTCGAAGAACGCCGAACCGGTCTCGCCCCAGCCACCGTTGGGCAGATACTCAAAGTCGATCTCCCCATAGTTCGGTTCCATCGGGTACGCCAGCGGGGTGATCGTGAAGAAGGTCTCGACGACCCGGTCGCCATCGTTTCCGGACACCGGCGCATCGGTGAAGCGCACGCGGCTGGCATAGGTGCCTTCAAAAAACTTCCGCTGGTGGTACATCTCGGTTTGCGCCGTGCCCGCGCCCGTTCCGTCGGTATAGGACGACAGCTGCAAGACCTTCTGACCATCCGACACCGGGAACGTAATGTTGGAGCTCAGCCAGGAGGCGCCGGGAATACCGGGCCCACCTCCACCAGTGCGCACCGTCCAATGACGAGCCGACAGCGCCGGATCGGCGGAAGAGGAGTACTGGAAGTCATCAAAGAGGACGCTGCACGTGGCAGCGGCTGCGGGTGCCACCGTGGCGGCCTCGACGACGATGGTGAGTCCCGCGGCAGCTAGCAGTGACGCCGCGCCGACGGCGATCGTTTTACGGGACACAGGGTTACCTCCGAGCGGGATGATGAACATTATGTTCATAGAGGCAGTCAGATAGTGAAAATTATGATCGACCCTGCTCGACAGTCAAGAGCCTTTACTGATAGAATTTTGTGAGAGCGCTCTCCAACAGCTATTCGATCGCAGGAAAATAGCTAGAGATCGCTCTCTAAAGATCGAGAGATGGGCGACCCCTCGACGTATCGCTGGCCTCGCACCGGCGGAAGGTTGGAAACCCTCGGCTACTTCCATTGCGAAAGGGGATAGAGCCGGGTCTCGCCCATCGCGATGCCGATTGCGGATCGGTGCGGCGAAGGCGGGCGCCGCCACGTTGAGCGGCGCCAGCGCGAGTGACTAGATGAAGCTCAGGCGTCGCATCAGAACGCCGTGAACGTGATGTAGGCGGTTGCCGGATTGGCATCGTGCACCAGCGATTCGAAGGCGCCCACGTCGTCGAAGGCGAAGCCGTAAGCCTTTCCGTCGACCATCCGCGCATGGATCTTGCGGGCGTAGTGGTTGGTCACCACATCGACGTAGAACTTCGACGGGTCCAGCGAAGGCTGTGTCGTGATGCTGGCCAAAGTGGAGCGGTTCAGCCCGGCGCACAGTGTGCGCGCGATCGGGCCGACAACAAGGTCATTGGGCGCATGCAAGGCTCCGTCGCAACCAAAAACGTTGGCGGTACTGGGTTTCTGGAATGTTGCCACGGTCTGGCCGGCGCTGTTGGTGAACACCATCGCGTTGCCGGAGGTTCGCCCGAAGTACCGCGTGCCGGGCTGATTGGCGAACGGGACGACGGTCAGCGTCCGGGTGCGGTAATAGTCCCATGACCTGGTGATATAGCTGTCCATGATGGACGCGCTCAGCCTGCCAGCGTCGATTCCTTTCCCGGGCGCCAGCGCCCGCAGCCGCAGGCCGTCAGACTGCCTGATCTGGATGAGGTTTCCCCATCCCCCGGGCTGCCCGACGAGAGCGTCGTAGAAACTGTTGCGGCCGTTGGCGATCAACTGTCCGGTGTTCTTCACCGCGCCTGCGGTGTTCTTGACGCCGACGGCATGCGGGACACTGAACATGTCCACTTGCGAGCTGTTGAGCCAGAGCCCGCTGTCGTTGAGGGTGTATTCGCTCCAGTCGAAGAGGATGTCGCGGTTCGGGTCCGAGGGATTCCACGGCGCCGGCTGGACCAGGCCGGTCGGGGTCAGGAAGAACCTGATTCTCGCACCGAACGAGAAATACACGCGGCCCGAAAGCTTGGGGATGCGGATGGTTATGCTCTGGCCGTTGGCGGGCCCGGGAATGGACACGTCGGGAGCCGGGGATGGCGGGATGCTTCCGCTGGCCCACTGGTGGAACCCGCCGTTGACGTCGGCCCAGCCGAGTCTTCCCGTGGTCAGATTGGTTCCGAGGACATAGAGGTAGGTCGCTTCGCTGCGGCCCGAGTTGTTCTTGACGGTGAGCGGGATGGTGGCTGGCACGGCGGCGGCGGGCTGCGGCATGACAGTTAGCGACCCCGCGAGCAGGGCTGCCGCCAATGCCACTCTCGTTAAGGGACGGTACATCATTCCTCCCAGGCTCGACGGTGAGAGAGCGCTCTCAGGATCTCTCCTTTGAATGATCGAAGTCAATGGCCAATGGAAGACGAGTTGCTTGTAGAGCGCTCTCGCAAGGAGATCGGCAACAGCGCCGGGGCCGCCCTTTTGAGGACAGCCACCCGAGCCTGTCCGTGGTGCGGATCAGATGAGCCGGCGAGCGGCGAGGCGGGTCGGCTGCGCAGCCAACCGCGACCAACTTCCCGGCACGTAGCGGTAACACCTGCGGTGCTGCGCCACCGTCGAACTTGGGAGTCGTGATCAGACAACCGCCGCCTGCTATCAATCCGGCTACCGCATCCAACGGTCGCCGCTGCTGGAGGTCGTGGATCGCATGCCGCCGGGCCGAGTCTCGTGGCGGCAGCTGGCCCGCTGATTCAGTTACGGTGACTCGCGCGTCGCAGCGCGACATGGGCCAGGCCCACCGCGCCAAGCGCGAGCGTGACGTTGCCTGCGATGTCGAAGGCGCCCGGGTCATCGGACAGCAACTGTTGCACGATTCCGTACCAGGCATAAACAAGAAGCAGGCCGACGACGGCGGTTCGGAATGGCCCCGCCGAGAACGACCGCCGCGAGTAGGAGGCCCATGAACATCGATCCCAGTGCCAGGAAGGTCGTGGCCACTGTCATGGGGCTGGGTGGTGTGCGAGGCGTGGGCGTGTTCTTGAGCAGGAAGCCACTCGCGCCGGAGCACAACGCCCCGTATACGTATTCGTCGAGATCGAATGTTGTCATGACCACAACCCTGGAGGCAGGGACCGACGACCCGATCTGCCGCGTGGCCTCGATCCCGTCCAGCGTCGGCATCCGGATGTCCATCAGCACGATGTCGGGCGACAGCTCCCGCGCGAGTCACCGCGACGCGCCCTTGTCCGCTTCGGCGACGACATGGATATCTTCGTGCGAGTCGAGCGTTGTTCTCAGGCCGAGACGCATGAGCGGATCGTCATCCGCGACCAGAACCCGAATGCTCATCGGTCCCCGTCGCTGTGCCGGTCCTGAGATGGGCCTTCACCTTCCAGCCTCCTGCCGGGTCAGGATCGGCTTCGAGCTTGCCAGCGAGGGCGGCGGTATGGGGTGGGGGTTACCCGTCGTGCCGCTATAGCGCGGCTGAAGGCCCTCTTGCCAGCGGTTCTCGATCGCCGTTCGCAGCGCTCAGGTGAACGGTTCGGATGCAGCCACCTTTAGCTACTCGGCCACAGCCCAGCTCAACCCCGGTTGAGCTGGACAATTGCGGTTCGCATATCACTTCTTGAGGGACACGAACGGAGCGCGCCGAAGCCGAACGACTCCCAACCAGACAGGCTTTCGCCTACATATCCAGCTCAAACTGCTTGATAAACGAGCGGTTCGAGCCCCCTTGACTCGTGCAGATGAGAGGACTCGAACCCGCAGCGCGCAACCATCGATCGTGGGGAGCGCGGGGCTCGGCCCCGCGGC
>JBIOYB010000539.1:0-11491 GCA_044869915.1 Allorhizocola sp. | reverse complement strand
GGTCGCGGCCGACCATCATCGCGACCAACTCCGCTGTCGTCAGCCCGGCGAGATCCCGCGTGTCGACCCGGCGTCCATTGCGCAGCACGGTGACCCGATCCGCGATCTGGAAGATCTCGTCGAGGTGATGGGAGATGAACAGCACCGCCACGCCGGTGGAGGTGAGCGATTGGATGATCTCGAACAGCCGCGCGGTCTCGCGCGGGGTGAGCGTGGCCGTCGGCTCGTCCATCACGAGCAGACGGCAGCGGCGCGACAGGGCCCTGGCGATCTCGACCAGCTGCTGTTGGGCGATGCCGAGCTCGCTTACCGGTGTGTCCGGAGGCAGCGCAAGACCGACCCGTTCCAGCAACTCGGCCGCCTGCCGGCGCAGGGCCCCGCGATCGACGATGCCGAAGCGCCTTGGCAGTCGCTGCAGGAAGAGGTTCTCGGCGATGCTCAGCCCGGGCAACAGAGCCAGCTCCTGGTGTACGACCTGGATGCCTGCCCGCAGGGCGTCGGCGGCGGAGGTGGGATCCAACGGCTTGCCCGCGAATGTCATCGTGCCCGCGTCGCGACGCTCCACACCGGACAGACAGCGGACCAGCGTCGACTTGCCGGCGCCGTTTTCTCCCACCAGCGCGTGTATCTCGCCTGCACGAATGTCGAGGTCGACGTCGGTCAGCGCGGCCACGCCGGGGTATCGCTTGCCAAGACCTGAGATCGAGAGCACTGGAGGCACGGCGGGCTCGCCTGACGTCGGTCGCATGCTGTCTCCTAACCTGGAGTGGTCCGGGGTGGGGTCGCTGAGATCGATCCCACCCCGGTTTTTGGCCGGCTATCCGATGTTGCTCTTGGTGATGACCTTGATCTCGGTCTTCTGCCAGCCGGTGATCTTCTCGCCGCCGATCATCTTCATCGCGACGTCGATGCCGTTGGCCGCCTGCTGCGAGCCGTACTGGTCAAGGGTGCAGACCATGGCACCGCTCAGCACGAATGACTTCACCGCCGGGATGTTGTCGAACGATGCGACCTTGATGTTGGCTTTGCGCTCCTCGATGACCTTCAGCACGCCCAGCGCCATCGAGTCGTTGGAGGCCATGACGCCCTGGATGTCGGGATGAGCCGTGAGCATGTTCCCGAAGACCGTGTGCGCCTCGTCGGTCTCCCAGTGAGCGGTCTTGCTGTCCAGCAGCACGAGGCCGCCCGCGGTTATGGCGTCGTTGAAGCCGTTCTTGCGTTGAAGGGCGTTGTCGGCTCCGGGATTGCCCTCCAGGATGACGACCTTGCCGCCCTTGCCGAGCAATTGGGCGAGCACCGCGCCGGATTGCTTGGCGCCGTCACGGTTGTCGGGCCCGACGAACGGGACGGCGATGCCGGCCTGCTGCAGAGCGGCGTCGTCGAACTTGACGTCGATGTTGACGACCTTGATGCCGGCCTTGGACGCCTTGGCCGCCGATTGAATCAGCGCCTTCGAGTCGGCCGGAGCGATGACAATCGCCTGAACCTGTTGCGTGATGCACTTGTCCACCAGCGCCACCTGACCGTCCACATCGGTCTCGTTCTGCGTGCCGCTGGACTGCAGCGTCAGATCGTTGCGCTTGGCCACGTGGCTCTCGGCACCCTTTTGCATGGCCTGGAAGTACTCGTTGGCGAGCGACTTCATGATCAGGCATACGGTGGGCTTGCCGGACGCGGCGGGTGTGTTCGTAGTGGTGCTTTCCTGGCCGCAGGCGGCCAGACCGAGTGTCGCCGCGAACGCGACGACCACCGTGAGTGCGACCCTGTATCTCACCGGATCACTCCCTTCCGACAGGGTTGGGGGGTTGCCGTCCGTTGTGGGTCAGAACACGACACCCGCACGGAGGACGACATTGGCGTACGAAGTGGCCTCCCCGGTCCGCACGATGGCTCGTGCGGATGCGGTCAGCCGTTTGAGGTGTTCATGTGATACCGCCTCGGTCGGGACCTGACCGAGGACATCTGTGAGTCCCGCGACGACGGCGGGGTCCACCAGTTCGGCCGCGACGAACGCGGCCTCGACGGCGCATTCGGCAAGCAGCGACTCGACGACCGGTAGCAGGCGTGGCTCCCCACGGCGCCACAGCAGGTCGATCGACTCGACGCCGGGCGGCACCGGCAGGCCGGCATCGGCGACGACGATCAGATCGCCATGTCCCACCGCGGTGATGAGCTGCGACAGGCGTGGATGCCAGATTCCGTCGACGCGCATGTCAGGCCTCCTCAGACCCGGTGCGTGCGGCGAGCAAAGCATCGACCTCGGCTTGCGTGGGCAGGGCGTGCCGCACGCCGCGCCGGGACGTGCTGAGCGCGCCTGCCGCGCAGGCCCGCCGCACCGCCGCCGCGAAGCCCAGACCCCGGTGATACCGGGCGACCACTAGCTCGCCGCAGAAGGCATCACCGGCGCCGACCGCATCGACGGCATCGACCGGAAAGGCTGGAACGGTTGTCATCATGGCCGTGGCGGCCGCGAACGCGCCGCGCTCGCCCAGGGTGATCGCGATGTCGCCGGACACCGAGGCCAACAGCAACGCGGCCGCCGCAGAAGGTTCGGCATCGACCAGGCCGGTAAGCCCGGCGGCCTCCGTCTCGTTGACCACGAGCAGGTCCACAATGCACAGAAGCGCGTCGAGATCCGGATCGTCGGGCGCGGGTAACGGCGCCGCGTTCAGCACGACCGGCACCCCGACCGCGTGGGCCGCCTGCGCTGCCGCCAGGGCCGTGCGGACCGGTATCTCGAGCTGAAGCAGCAGGGCCGCCGCACCGGGCAGCACGTCCGCCAGTCTGGTCACGGCCGGCATGCCCACAGTGGCGTTCGCGCCCGGCGAGACCGTAATCATGTTCTGTCCGTGCGCGTCCACGACGATCAACGCTGTGCCGGTCGCGGCCTCCGTCCGGGCCACGAGCGACACGTCGATGCCCTCGGAGCCGAGGACCTGCACCAACTCCTCCCCGAGGTCATCTCGACCGACAGCGCCGACGAAGCACACCTGCGCTCCGCTGCGGCGGGCAGCGATGGCCTGGTTGGCCCCTTTGCCACCCGTACCTCGGATCAGATCCCCACCGAGCACGGTCTCGCCGGGTCGGGGTAGCCGGTCCACCGTGACCGACAGGTCGACATTCGCGCTGCCGACCACGACGATGCGTCCCGGCGCCGTCATGACGCACCCCGCTGCCGCGGCATGGGGCCGGGCCCGATCCGTTCGTCCCCACCGGCCGGGTCGGGGCAGCCACACGATCCGCGGGCCACCAGCGTCGTGGCGGCCACCACCCGGATCGGTGCCACGTCAGGGTTCTCCGCCTTGGCGACGAACCACTCCACCGCCGACCGGCCGAGCTGCTCCACCGGCTGCCGCATGGTCGTCAGCGCCGGCACGGTGTAGGCCGACGCCTCGATGCCGTCGAAGGAGCAAATAGCCAGATCCTCTGGTACCCGTACGCCAAGCTCCGCCGCGGCCCGCAGCAGACCGAGCGCCTGCTCGTCGCTGGTAACGAACAGCGAATCGGGTCGATCCCCGCGCGCCAGCAGCCGCCGGCCCGCGAGATACCCGTCGGCCCGGCCGAACGGCACATGGATCACCGCGTCCTCGGCGGGCGGCAGGCCCGCTCCGACCAGTGCCCGGCGCCACCCGGCGACCCGGTCCACCGTGGGATGCGCCCCGGCCGGGCCGGCCAGGCAGCCGATCCGCCGGCGCCCGTGCCCGAGCAGATGGTTGGTGGCCTCGTACGCGCCCTGTTCGTTGTCGACAAGGACGTGACTCGCGTCAGCGAGGTCGAGTTCGCGGTCAACGATCAGCCGTGGGATGGATGTGCGGGCCAATTCCTCGAGCCAGCTCGAGGGGCCGCGAGCCGGTACCACGATGATGCCGTCGACCTGCCGGTCGAGCAGGGTCCGGACATAGGTGGCCTCGCGCTCGCCGTTGTCCATGGCATTGCCGAGCAGCATCGTGTATCCGTGCTCGAAGCCAACATCCTCGATGCTTCGCGCCAGTTCCGCGAAGAACGGGTTGGTGTTGTCGGGGACGACGAGGCCGAACGTCATGGTGCGCTGCGTGCGCAGCGATCGGGCAACCGCGTTGGGCCGGTAGCCCAAGGCGGCCACGGCCGCCTCCACCCGCTGCCGCGTCGCCGGCGCCACCCCGCGTGGCCCGTTGTTGAGCACGTAACTGACCACGGCCTCTGACGTGCCCGCCATCTGTGCAACCTCGCGTCGCGTTGCCATCCCGGTCCTTCAACTCGTGTTGTCAACTCGTGTTGAAGCACTCTCATGCCAGCTCGGGGGGTTGCGCAAGGGTTGCGTTGGTAACGGAATGGTAACGCCACCGAATCCGATCGAACCGCCTCCGGCCGGTCAGCTCTCGGAGGTGGAGGTGCACTGAGCGTGCTCACCGCCACGGCAAACACCGTGGCGGTGAGCGCAATGGCTATTGCCAGCCTTGTAATCCCGCGCCAAACGGGTACAGCGGATTGCCGTAGGTGCTCGGGACGGTGCCACCCGCGTCGATTCGGGCGCGGATGTCGGCCCGCTGTGCACTTGTCGCGCCGAGGTCGTACGGCAGATCCCAGGCCTCGTTGGCATCGGCCGGCACGTCGGTCCCGCCCGGTCGCAACACCTGGTCCAAGCTGCGCGGCAGCTGCCAGGGCAGCTTCCCGCTCGGTGCGTAGTCACCGAACAGCAGCGAGGCCGCGGCCGGTCCCATCTCCTCACCGCCCCGATAGGTCACGACGATCGCGTTGACCTGCGAGGCCCATTCGGTGATGACATACGGGCGCGGCATGACCAGCAACACGACCACCGGAACTCCTTGGCTGCGGAAGTTCTGGATGACGGACAGCTGATCAGGTGGGAGGTAAGGCTGCTCCTTCACCCAGTTGGTGCCGTGGGTGTATGACGCCTCGCCGACCGCGACCACGGCCAGTTTCGGCGCTGGGCCGGTGTCCTGGTACACGTTGACGCCGGCCCTCGTGGCCCGGTCCCGGACCGCCTCAAGGATGCTGCGCGAGCCGTACTCCTGGTGGAAGTAGCTGGTCCACACGCAGCACGAGAGCGGATCCGTTGCACGCGGACCGGCGACCACGATGTTGTCGCCGGCGTTGAGCCGCATCGGCAGGATCCCGTCGTTCTTCAGCAGCGTCATGGCTTCCCGCGACGCCTGGTTGGCCAGCGCCGCATAGGCCGGTTGGTGGAACCGGTACGGGCCGTTGACCGGGTCGCCGTAAGGGTTCTCAAACAGTCCTAATTGGAACTTCAGGCGCAGCACGCGGCGGACCGCGTCGTCGATGCGGCCTGCGGGCACGCCCGCGACGAACGTGTCGATGAACCCGGTCGGATCCGCGCCGCCCATGACATCCGAGCCCGCGTTGGCCGCGCGGACCCAGGCGCCGGAGGGCAACCAGTCCGTCGTGATGAGACCCGTGTACCCCAGATTGTTCCGCAGATAGTCCAGGATCGGCTTGCTGTCGCCGGCTCCCGGGCCGCCCGGGTCCAAATAGGAGCTTCCGGCGTATCCCGGCATGATGTTCACCGCGCCGGCGTCCAACGCGGCCCGGAACGGAATCATGTGGTACTTGATGGTGACCCCGTCGTAGACGATGAGCGCCTCACCGCCCGCGCCCTCGCCCGGCCAGTGCTTGACCGTCGCGAGAACGGATCGCGGGTTGAGCTCCGGTCCGCCCTGCAGGCCGGAAACGAGCGCCCGGACCTGAGCCGCGGCGACGGCGGCGTCTTCGCCGTTGCCCTCTTGGATCCTGGGGTACAGCACCTTCGTGCCGACCTCGGCCAGCGGCCCGAGCACACCGCGCGTGCCCACTTCCAGCTGTTCCCGGCGTTGCACGTCGCCGAGCTTGAAGTCCAGCGCGTAGTTGCGCGCCGCGGCCAGCGCGCTTTGCGTCGGATACGTGGTCTGGTAGCCGTGGATGGTGTCGCCTGCCGAGACGAACGGTATGCCGAGCCTGGTACCGGATGATGCCAAGAGGTAATTGTGCAGGTCCGGTGCTCCGGCGGGACCGAAGTGCCACCCCGCCTGCGGGAAGACCTGCGCGTTGTAGAACATCTGGTATGCCTTCTCCTGGATCGTCATCCGGCCGAGAAGGTCGTTGACCCGCGTCTCGATGGGAAGGCGCCAGTTCTCGTACGCCTCGATGGCGCCGTTGCGGTTGAGGTCCCGGGCGCCGCCCACGATCCCGACACCGTCGGCGACGGTCTCGACGGCCGGCAGATAGATGCCGAACGCGCGGATGTTCGAAGTGGACGTGCCACCGGATCCGTTGACCGACACCACATACCACCGATACGTCCACCGGTCCGGCAGATCCCACGTTGGCGTGTAACTGTTTGTGGTCGTCTCCGCGACCTTGGTATAGATGTCGAGCAGGCTGCCGCTCGCCGCAAAATCGTAGTCGGTGCGGCTGATATTGATCCAAAGCTGATACCGGACGGCACCGCCGACGCCGGCCCACGAGAAGGCGGGACGTCTGGTGTCGGTGATGAACGCGTTGTCGCCCGGCGCGGAGAGGGCAAACTGGCCCGTGGTCGGCGGTCTGCGGGTCGGGCCGGACAGGATCGGTGGTGTGGTGGCGGTGTTGTCGACGGTGCCGCGGATCTCAAACTCCCACAACGAATAGCCGTAGCCGGTGGCGCGGGCCGTGCCATACAAGCGCACGAACCGGCCGGTTCCGGTGACCGCAAGGTTTTCCACCCCGCCGCGCCCGGTGGTGGTGCTGTACAGAGTGGCCCACGTCTGCTCGTTGGACGAGATCTCGAGGCGATAGCCCGAGGCGTATGCCGCCTCCCAGTTGAGCGTCACGCCCGTGACCGACGCGGTGCCGCCCAGGTCCACCTGGATCCACTGGGGATCGCTGAACAGGCTCGACCAGCGCGTGTTGGTGCGCCCGTCGAGCGCCGCGGCCGGTGCCATGCCACCGTTCTCCCACGAGGACGCCTTCACCGGCATGTAGCGCGAGATGACGTCCCCACCCGTCGGCGGACCGCCCGTCGTGCCATAGACCTGGAACTCCCACAGCGAGTAGCCCCACCCGGTGCCGCGGGCCGTGCCGTACATGCGCACGAACTGGCCGGAACCGTTGACCGTCAAGGTTTGCGTGCCGCCCGATCCGGTGGTGGTGCTGTAGAGCGTGTTCCATGGGCCGCCCGCGGCGTCGGCGGCCTGGATCTGGAACGCCCGGGCGTAGGCGGTCTCCCACACGAGCGTGATTTGGCTGATCGATGCCGTGGCGCCCAGGTCAACCTGGATCCACTGGGGATCGCTGAACTGGCTCGACCACCTGGTGCCGGGATCGCCGTCGAATGCGGCCGACGGTGGTGTGCCCGCGTTCTCAGCCGACGACGTCGTGGCCGGTTTGCCTTGGGACAGAAGGACGGGCGCGGCATTCGCGGGTACCACCGCGAGAGATCCGCTGAGCAGCAGCACCGTTGCTGCCATGGCTAAAGCGCGTAAACGCATCACGAACTCCTAATCGGGGGGTGCCGGCTACCAGCCGACCGCGACCAGCAGCCACTGCGGGTTGCCGTGCGAGATGAACGACGATTGGTCGGCCACGTCGTCATACGGGAATCCGTAGGAGAGGCGGTTGATCGCCCGGTCATGCCAGAACTTGGAGTAGTAGTTGGCCGGTGCGGCCTGGTAGAACCGGGCCGGGTCTTCCCGTTGCGCTTGCGGCAGGTGCGCGGTGTGCCGGTTGAGTGCCGCACACATCGTTGGGTTGGCGGCCAGCGGTCCCGAGCAGCCGAAGATTTCCTGCGAGGTGGCGCTGAATCCGACCGAGTTGGCATACGCGGTGAAGTAGTTGGCGTTGACCCCGCCCGGCCTGAAGCTCGCGTGGCTGCCGGGGGCCGGTATCCGGTATGGCGCCTCGGCCTGGGCGAGCACGTCGAATTCGGCGGGCACCTGGTCCATGAACCTCTGGAACGTGACCGACCGGTCCTCGGCGAACGTGGCCCGGTCCTCACCCACCTCGGCGTCGTATCCGTCGCGTGCGTGCAGGCGCATCGCCAGCTTCAGCGCGAACGCGTCGACCCGGGTGGTGTTGCCGTTGAACACCGCCGGACCGACGGTGAACTCGATGAAGTCCTGGTACGGGCTGTTGGGCGAGCCCAGGTAGAAGTACATGCGCCCGGCGGAGTTCGCGGGCATGTCGAGGTATGGCTGTTCGGCGATGGAGCGCACCTGGCCGTTGAAGCTCCAGAACACCTGGCTGTCGGGATACCGGCCGTTGGTGCGGTTGAGCACCTTCACCATGAGCACGTTGCGCGCGGGCGGGATGGTGCTTGTTTCGCCCCAGAATCCGCCCGGGTCGGGGCTCGGTGTCGGGGTTGGCGTCGGTGTAGGCGTCGGCGTCGGGCTTGCGATGGTGCCGAAAATCTGGAACTCCCATAGGGAGTATCCCCACTGCGTGCCACGCTGGGTGCCGTACATGCGCACGTAGCGCCCGGAACCGTTGACGGGCAAGGTCTGCGTGCCGCCTGTGGCGGTCGTGGTGCTGTAGATCGTGCTCCACGGTCCGCCCGTGGCGCTGGCGACCTGTAGCTGGAAGGCGCGACCATAGGCGGTCTCCCAGACGAGCGTGATCTGATCGATGGTCGCCGGGGCGCCGAGGTCGATCTGGATCCACTGCGGATCGCTGAACTGGCTCGACCAACGCGTGCCAGGATTGCCGTCGACCGCGGCCGTTGCCGGGAAGCTCCCGTTTTCGACCGAGGAGGCCGTGGCCAGTTTGCCTTGGGACAGCAGCGCTCCGGCTGCCTGCACGGCGGGTGCCGCGATGGCGACCGTGTAGCCGGCGACGACCGTGAGCGCGGCAAAGATCAGGGATGTGACGCGGGAAGGTGCCATGACTGGCTCCTGCTCTCGTGTGGGATGGATACCACGGGAGAGCGCTTCCGATGAAGGTATCACCGAGGCCTGTCGATCGGTCAAGCCCGAAAATTTTATTTTGGTGTCCCCGACAACAAACTCGCTGGCCAGGGCACCTTTGTTCACGTTCCGTATTAACCTTTCGGAAACACGGCGGCGGCTGCGTCTTGACATTGCCTGGTGATGGGCCCGACGCTTCTGTCGGGAGAGCGCTATTTAGATCTTTTACTGGGAACATGGGAGATGACATGCGCTTCGTCCCGCGTGCCTTATCAATAGCAGCAACGGCGCTGCTATTGGGCGGATCCATCGCGGTGGTAACCGCGAGTGCCGCTCCGGTACTTATTTCACAAGGTAAACCGGCAACAGCCTCATCTACGGAGAATGCAGGCACACCCGCCTCCGCGGCCGTTGACGGCAATACGGGGACCAGATGGTCGAGTGCGTTCGCCGATCCACAGTGGATCCAGATCGACCTCGGTGGCACCGCCACCATCGAGCAGGTAACGCTGATCTGGGAGGGCGCATACGCCAGCGCCTTCCAGCTGCAGGTGTCCGGATCGGCGGGCGGCCCGTGGACCACCATCTACAGCACCACGACCGGGACGGGCGGCACGCAAACCCTGACGGTCAACGGCTCCGGGCAATTCGTGCGGATGAACGGCACACAGCGCGCGACCGCATGGGGCTACTCGCTATGGGAGTTCCAGGTCTTCGGTACGCTCGCAGCCGAGTGCGGCACGACCAACGCCGCACAGGGCAAGCTCGCCACCGCGTCGTCGGTGCAGAGCGTAGCCTTCCCCGCCACCGCGGCGGTGGACGGCAACACCGGGACCAGATGGTCGAGCGCGTTCGCCGATCCACAGTGGATCCAGGTGGACATGGGCGCGAGCGTGACCGTGTGCCGGGTGGTGCTGCGATGGGAGGGAGCCTACGGGCGCGCGTTCCAGATCCAGACCGCCGAAGCGGCGGGCGGCCCGTGGAACACGATCCACAGCACGACCACCGGCACCGGTGGCACGCAAACCCTGACGGTCAACGGTTCCGGGCGATACATGCGGATGAACGGCACGGCCCGCGCGACCGCATGGGGCTACTCACTGTGGGAGTTCGAGATCTATACGACCGGAGGCACACCACCCGGCGGCGGCGGCCCGCTCGGGCCCAACGTGGTCGTGTTCGACCCGTCGATGTCCTCGGCGACCATCCAGAGCCGGCTGGACACGATCTTCCGGGAGATGGAGTCGAACCAGTTCGGCACGCAGCGATACCAGCTGCTGTTCCGGCCCGGCGCCTACAGCGGCCTCAACGCGCAGATCGGTTTCTACACCTCAATTTCGGGCCTCGGCCAGAACCCGACCGACGTGCGGATCAACGGCGACATCACCGTGGACGCGGGCTGGTTCGCCGGCAACGCGACACAGAACTTCTGGCGCTCGGCCGAGAACCTGTCGGTCGTCCCGGTCAGCGGGGTCGACCGCTGGGCCGTGTCGCAGGCGGCGCCGTTCCGGCGGATGGACGTCCAGGGCGGCATGACGCTGGCCTCACCCGACTGCGGATGGGCCTCCGGCGGATACATCGCCGACAGCCGGATCAGCGGGACCGTCAATCCATGCTCGCAGCAGCAGTGGTACACCCGCGACAGCAACGTCGGCGGATGGAACAACGGCGTGTGGAACATGGTGTTCTCCGGCGTGGCGGGGGCCCCGGCGACGAGCTTCCCCAACCCGCCATACACCACGCTCGCCACGACGCCGGTGAGCCGCGAAAAGCCGTACCTCTACACCGATTCGGCGGGCAACTACCGCGTGTTCGTGCCTTCGCTGCGCACCAACGCGTCCGGTGCGAGCTGGCCCAACACTCCGGGGACCTCGCTTGCGCTGGAACAGTTCTACGTCGCCAAGCCGGGCGACTCGGCTGCCACGATCAACGCCGCCCTCGCGTCCGGGCTGCACCTGCTGTTCACGCCCGGCATCTATCACCTGAACCAGACGATCAACGTGACCCGCGCGAACACGGTCGTCCTCGGGCTCGGATACGCCACCGTCATTCCCGACAACGGTGTGGTACCCATGGCAGTGTCCGATGTAGACGGTGTACGCGTGGCCGGGCTCCTGTTCGACGCGGGCCCGGTCAACTCGCCGATCCTGCTGCAGATCGGCCAGCCCGGCGCGGGCGCACGGCACGCCGCCAACCCCATCTCACTGCACGACGTGTTCTTCCGCATCGGCGGTGCCGGGCCAGGCAGCGCCACCACCAGCCTCGTGGTCAACAGCCACGACACGCTCATCGACCACATCTGGGCCTGGCGCGGTGACCACGGCAGCGGCGTGGGCTGGACGGTCAACCCCGCCGACACCGGACTGATCGTCAACGGCGACAACGTGACCGCGCTCGGCCTGTTCGTCGAGCACTACCAGAAGTACGAGGTGATCTGGAACGGCAACGGCGGCCGGACCATCTTCTTCCAGAACGAGATGCCCTACGACCCGCCGACCCAGGCCGCCTGGCGCACCGGGGCCAACGGCTACGCCGCCTACAAGGTGGCCGACACCGTGACCACCCACGAGGGCTGGGGCATGGGCAGCTACTGCTACTTCAACGTGAACCCCTCGATC
>JBIOYB010000538.1:0-10083 GCA_044869915.1 Allorhizocola sp. | reverse complement strand
CCAGCCCGGCCGGCAACGCGATGCGCACCCGCCCACCGGCGAGGGTCACCGTGGCGCCCCGCGCCCGCAGGGCATCAAGGGTTTCCGGGCTGTAACGCCCGGCATCCGCCTCGACCGTGAAGTCGCCGCGGACCATGCTGTGCGCCCGATATCCGACCGTGGCGAACTCGTTGCCCAGACTGGAATCCACCCTCGGGTTGTAGCCCCGGTAGGGAGAAAGCCACACCCCGAGCGACGGAAGGAACTGCTCGTAGGTGATGTATTGCTGGGTCGCGATCACGACCCGCCGCGCCACCTGAAACTTCTGCTCCTCGGTCAGCGTGGGCGGCAGCAGCGACACGATCCGGTTGTGCTCCCGGGCAAACAGCGTCTGCACGGCGGTCAGCGCCACGTTTTCGTTGGCTCGGGTGTCCCCGGCGACCACACCCCGCTGCTCCAGTCCGCCGGTGGTGTCCATGTCCGGTGCCGTGTCGGCGTCGCCCCGGGCGTCGCGTCGCGGCAGCAGCCCGCCCGGCATCAGCAGCCGCGCGCCGTTGTTGCTCAGGTCGCCGTCGACCGGCCCTTCGCGCAGCCACTCGAGCCGGTCCCGGGTGCCGCCATATATCGCCCAAGCGTCCACATAGGAGCTGACGATGTTGGGCTGCTGGCGCGGTGTGCTCACGCCGGTGCCCGGCCCGGCCGCGCTGCGCGCCATGGGGATGAACGGCAGATCGCTGTGGTGCACCTCCAGCGGGTCGCCCGGATCCAACGCGATCGGCTGCGGATCGCCCGAATCCTGGCGCAGCCCGAACGTGTGGTCGAGGAACTGCCCCCACACCGCGGCCCATTGGCTGGTCCGCCGCCCGGAGAACAGCTGTTGACCAGCATCGTTGAAGATCCGGTTGCTCAGATAGCGGGCGTTGGGCCCGTGCGACGGTGAGCCGATCCCATCGGCGTATAGGGCGGGCGCCACCCGCAGATAGTTGGTCCCCACCTGTCCCCAGGCCGGATGCGTCCGGTTGTTGCCACTGCCGTCCAGGCTCTGCACGTCGAAGCCTGCCGGGGTCGCGCCGGCCGGGCCGGGCACGAAAACCAGCGTGACCGCGGTGGCCATCACAAGCACAAGGCGTTTCATTCCGCAAGCCTCGGCCCATGCCTTGCAAGGTCACATCCGTTCGCGTACCGCAAAAATCCCGTAGACGCCCGTAGAGAGGATCCGGGATGACCCCGTAGTCAACACTGTCCATTCCGCCCTGATGGTGCAGCGGCTCGAAAAGGCCGATTGACACGGGAACCCCGGCGGCGTGATGATTCGCAGATCTTCGATCACCCCCCGTAGAGCGGAGAACGCCGTGAGTGATGAACAACGATTGGCGGAGCTGGGGTACAAACAGGAACTGAGGCGGAAGCTGTCGGGCTTCTCCAACTTCGCGATCTCCTTCTCGATCATCTCGATCCTCGCCGGTGCGATCACGTCGTACGGCATCGCCATGGCCGCGGGCGGGCCGCTGGCCATCACGCTGGGCTGGCTGTTCGTCGGCGGGATGGTGACCCTCGTCGCGCTGGCCATGGCCGAGGTGTGCTCGGTCTACCCGACCGCCGGCGCGCTGTATTGGTGGTCGCACGCGCTCGCCAAGCGCAACAAGGCGGCGTGGGCTTGGTTCGTCGGTTGGTTCAACTTCCTCGGCGAGGTCGCCGTCACCGCCGCCATCGACTTCGGCGCGGCCATCACCACGATGGCGTTCATCAGCTTCACGTTCGGGCCGGAGGTCACGCCCGCGCGCACGTTCGGAGTGTTCCTCATCATCATCGTGCTGCACGGGCTGCTGAACACGTTCGGCGTCAACCTTGTGCGCGTGCTGTCGGACATCAGCGCGTGGTGGCACCTGGTCGGTGTGGCGTTCATCGTCGGCGTGCTGGCCATCGTGCCCGATCAGCACAAGCCGCTGTCGGAGGTCTTCTTCGAGGTATACAACGCGACCGGGTTCTCCTTCGCGGGTGCCGCGGTCTATGCGGTGCTGCTGGGTTTGCTTATGGCTCAATACACTTATACGGGGTACGACGCCAGCGCGCACGTCGCCGAGGAGACCCGCGACGCGGGCCGGGCGGCGCCGCGCGGCATCGTCCTGTCCGTGGTGGTTTCGGTCATCGCGGGGTTTTTCCTGCTGACCGCGATCACATGGTCCATTCAGGACTATGAGGCCGCGCGCACGACAAAGCTCGGCCTGCCGCCCGCGCAGATCTTCATCGACGCGGTCGGCGAGGACCTCGGCATCTGGCTGCTGTTCGTGTGCGTGGTGGCTCAGTTCTTCTGCGGCATGGCGTCCGTGACGGCCAACTCCCGGATGGCATATGCGTTCAGCCGGGACGGAGCCCTGCCCGGGTCACGATTGTGGCGCAAAGTCAACTCGCGCAGCGGTACGCCCACAAATTCGATCTGGCTCTGCGTCACCTGCTCCACCCTGCTCGTCCTGCCGTCGCTGTGGAACACCACCGCCTACCTGGCGGCGACATCGATCGCAGTGATTGGCCTATATATCTCGTACGTGGCGCCGGTCTTCCTGCGGCGGCTGCGGCCGGACTTCCAACCCGGGCCGTGGCACCTGGGCCGGTGGAGCGCGCCGGTCGGCTGGGTCGCGATCGGGTGGGTCGGCGTCATCTGCGTGCTGTTTGTGCTCCCGGCCGCGAGCCCGATCACACCGCAGAACTTCAACTACACGATCGTCGCGGTGGCCGTGGTGGTGGGCGGGGCGTGGCTGTGGTGGCGGATCAGCGCGCGGCACTGGTTTACCGGGCCGCAGCAGACCGTCGACAACGGCACTGTCACCGATCCCGATCCCGACACAGTCACCGTCGGCAAGGACCGGACGGAGTGATTTGCCCGACCGGATGATCTTAATGCCCGGCTGAACGATAAGCGCCGCAATAAGCTAGGCCAATGGCATCTGCGGCTACGACACGTGTGCCGGCGCGGTCCATGCGATGGACCGTGCCGGCCTTTGCGCTCCTCTCGGCGCTTGCCATCGCGGTCAGCCGGTCGACGGCCTGTTCCTGGTCGCCGGGAGCCTCGCCATCGTGCCGCTGGTGATGGTGATGGTGCGCATCGGGCGGCTGGCCGGCGAGCGCACCCGGGCCGAGCTCGCGCTGCGGCACGAGGCCACGCACGACTCGCTGACCGGGGCGGTCAACCGGCGTGAGTTCACCGCGCGGCTGGCGGCGGAGCTCACCCGGCCCGGACCATAGCTCGCCGGCGTGCGCGGTGCCGGCGAGCGCCGTACTCTCTTTCGACCTCGACGACTTCAAGGCGGTCAATGACCGGTTCGGGCACACCGGCGGCGACCGGCTGCTGGTCGAGGTGACCGCCCGCCTGCTGGCGTGCGCGCGCGACGGTGACCTCGTGGGGCGTTTCGGCGGCGATGAGTTCCTCGTCCTGACCCGGGGGGCCGGCCTGGCCGAGGCCGCCGAGCTGACCGCCTGCATGACCGACGAGCTCGCCCGCCCGATCGCCATCGGCGCCGAGACCGTCGTGATTGGAGCGGCCGTCGGAGCCGCTGCGGGCATCGGCGGCCAGCTCACCGATCCCGACCCCGCCTCCGCCGAAGCCCTCGCCGCCGCCGCCGAGGCTCTCATCGATCAGGCCGACGAGGCCATGTACGGCGCGAAAGCCCTCACCCTCGTGAGGATTTGACCAGCGAACAGAGCGCGGCGACCTCGGCCGGGTCGGTTTCGTGGTGTGGGCCAAAGGACACCTCGCCGGCGGGGGTGGGCGTGTCCACCAGGGTGAGCGGGGCCGCGTGGAGGTCGGATACGCCCGTGATTTCGATGACACGTATAGCATTGGCGGCGCGGATGCCGCCGCACGCCATGACCTCGATCGCGCCCGCGGCCCGCACCCGCAGGGCGTGGATGACGGGCGCGCCGTCGAGGGCCGTGCGGTGGCGGCCGGAGGTGAGGATGTGCGTGAAGCCGAGCGCGACAGCCCGGTCCAGTGTGCGGGCCGGATCGGCGCACACGTCGATGGCCCGGTGGAACGTGACCTGCGCGCCCGCTGCCGCCTCGACAAACGCCGCGCACGCCGGCTCGTCCACCTCGCCGGAGGTGTCGAGCGCGCCGACCACGACCCCGGCGGCGCCAAGCGAACGGGCCAAGGCGATGTCGCGCGCCATCGTCGCCACCTCGTCGGGCGCGTAGACGAAGCCGCCGGGCCGCGGGCGGATCAGCACGTGCACCGGCACGCCGGCGCCCACGGCCTGTTCGATGAGCGCCGCGCCCGGGGTGAGCCCGCCGACCGCCAGCCCGGAGCACAGCTCGACCCGGTCGGCTCCGGCGGATGCCGCGATGCGCACACCCGCGAGCGACTCCACGCTGATCTCGACCCGCATGCTCACCCCACCGCCAGTTGCAGGTCGCCGCGATGGCCCGGATCACCGGGGTTGCGCAGCAGGTCCAGCAGCCGTGGGTCGGCGGGGATCAGCAACCCGTGCACGCCCTGCCCGGCCGCGTCGGCGAGCCGCTCCCGCCAGGCGTCGCGCCCCTGCGGCGGCGAGATGGTGATCCAGCGGTCGGCGACGCCCCCGATGAGATCGCCGATGAGCCGATGCCGGCCACGGCTCAGCCGGTCAATCGTGCCCGCCGCCGGCGTTGCCTCGGTGACCAGCAGCGCCCGCGACGTGACGGCCGCGAGGGCGCCGACGAGCGCGGCAATGTCGAGAGTGGACTCCGGCGCGAGATCCACCCACAGCGCGTCTGCGCCCGCCGAGTCATAGGCGGCCGCGTCGGCCAGCCACTCCCCCAGATCGGCCGGTTGCCGGTCGAGCACCACGCCAACGTTGACCCGCGAAGCTGTCATAACGCCGAGCCTAGGCCGCACCGTCCCCCACGTCACCGCACTGGGCATAGCTCACCACGCGGGCTCGCGCCGCTTCGGCACGGTGCGCGCGCCGCGCCGTGGTGCCCCGAAGCGGGCCGTTCAAGTGATCATGCGGGGCATAGGTGGTCACAGTAGGATGCGCCAATGACCGGGCCGACGATCGGGTTGTTCTCTGTCAATGCGCACGTGTGCGCCGATCCGGCCGTGTCGGCCCGGATCGGGGTGCTGGCCGAGGAGCTGGGTTATGACTCGCTCTGGGCGGGCGAGCACGTGGTGCTGCCGAGCCCGCGCGTGGCGCCGTCGCCGATGGAGCCGGGCGAGCCGATCCTCGACCCGCTGCTGTCGCTGACCCATCTCGCCGCGCACACGTCCCGCGTCAAACTCGGCACGGGCGTGATCGTGCTGCCGCAGCGCAACCCGCTGGTGCTGGCCAAGCAGCTGGCCAGCCTGGACGTGCTCAGCGGCGGGCGGCTCATCTTCGGCCTGGGCGTGGGCTATCTCGAGCCGGAGCTGACCGCGATCGGGGTGCCGATGGCGGGGCGGGCCGGGCGGGCGATGGAATACCTGGCGGCGATGCGCAGCCTGTGGGAGGACGAGGCACCGGCCTATCAGGGGCGCACCGTCCATTTCGGAGGCGTCGACGCCCATCCCAGGCCCGTCCAAGTAAGGCTGCCCATCGTCATGGGCGGGCACAGCCCGGCCGCGCACCAGCGCGCGGCCCGGCACGCCGACGGGTGGTATGGGTTCATGCTGAAGGTGGACGAGGCGGCCCGCCAGGTCGAAGCGGTGCGCCGGCTCAACGAGAAGCTGCATGTGTCGGTGACGCCGGGTCACCGGCTCACGCCGGAAGTTGTCGCGCGATATGCCGAGTTGGGCGTGCAGCGGCTCATCGTGATGCCGCGGCCCAATCTGTCCGAAGTGGAGCTTGTGGAGTTCGTGCGCGCCAACGCGCCGGACGAGCTGGGAGCGGAGTGGTCGTCATGACATCGGTGTTGTGGCAAGAGTTTCAGCGCTCGCCCTACAAACACCCGCAGATACCCAATGTTTCCTTCGCCGGATACCGCTGCGGCGAGCACCCGCCGACGCGGCCGGTCCGCGCCGACGTGGTGGACTTCGGCGCGGCGCCCGGCGGCGAGGCCGACAGCGCGCCCGCCATCAACGCGGCCATCGTGGAGGTGGGCATGCGCGGCGGCGGCACCGTGCTCGTGCCCGAGGGCACCTACCGCATCGACAGCGAGATCCGCATCGGATGGGACAACGTGGTGCTCAAAGGCGCCGGTTCCGCAAGCACCACCCTGTTCGCGCCGCGCCCGCTCGACGAAGTGGTCGGGCCCAACCTGAGCCGTTACGGCGGCGGCAAGTCGGCCTGGAGCTGGGGCGGCGGGCTCGTGTGGGTGTGCCATCGCGACCGGCACCGCGCGCTGCTGTCGGCCATCAAGGCGCAGCGCTGGCCGTTTGAGGGGTGGACGGGCAACGGCGCCGACCAGGGCGGGCTGGTCACCACGCTGACCGAGCCCGCGGCCCAGGGCGACTTCTGGGTCACGGTGAAGTCGCCGGAGCGGCTCAGCCGTGGACAGCGGGTGTTGCTGCGGCTCGACGACGACCCCGGATTCGGCCTGCTGCGCCACATGTGCGGAGACGTCAGTGGTACCAAAAAATATGAATGGGGCGACAAAGAAAAACTCCTGTCCTACAGGCCTTTCGTTTGGCCGGTGCGGATCGCGGCGGTCACCGGCGACCGGGTGGCGCTCGAGCAGCCGCTGCCGCTCGACGCTCGGCCCGAGTGGAATCCGCGCATCACGACGATGGCGACGCCCGTGACGGGCTCGGGCGTGGAGGGGCTCACCATCCGCTTCGCACCCGCAGAGCCGGCCGAACACCTGCAGGACAGAGGTTACAACGGGCTGGCGTTCCAATGCGCTTGGGACTGCTGGGCGCGTGACGTGTCCGTTGTGGACAGTGACAATGGGTTCCTCTTCGTGTCGGCGAAGAACATCTCGCTGTGGGACACCTCGACGATGGGGCGGCAGCACCACCACGCCTACGTGTGCCGCGAGCAGTCGCACGACAATCTGGTCGACGGCTTCCGCGTGGACAGCCGCCCGTTTCACGGGATCAACGTCGAGGGCCTGTCGTGCGGCAACGTGTGGTCGCGCGGCGTCATGGACCACGGCACCTTTGACACGCATCGCGGGCTGCCGTTTGGCAACGTGCGCACGCAGATCACCGTCAACAACGACGGCCGGCACGGCGGCAGCCCCGACGCGGGCCCGCTCTATGGCGCGCGCTTTGCCCACTGGGGCATCGAGGTGACCAACGAGCGCGCGGGCGGCGTGAAAATCGACCATCTGGCCCCGCGCAGCGCGACCGTTGGCGTGTCGGAGGCTCGCGAGTTTGACCAGATCGACGAGCCCGACTTCGAGGGCGAACTCGAATCGCGGACCGAGCCGCTCGCCGATCCGCCCAACCTCTATCACGCACAGCGACGGCTGCGCGCCACGGGTTGACACCCTTCAACTCGGGCATATTATCACCTTCATGGATGTCAACCGGCGTCAGTTCTTGCAACTGGGAGGCCTTGGCAGCACGGTAGGACTCTCCCCACTCGGGTTCGACCTCGCCGAGGCGACACGGATCAAGCAGAGCCTGCGCATCGAGGGCGCGACCGTGTCCCGCACGATCTGTCCATACTGCGCGGTCGGTTGCGCGCTCCTCGCGTACACGAAAAAGACCTCTGACGGCAAGACGGAGCTCCTCCAGATCGAGGGCGACCCGGACAGCCCGGTCAACGAGGGCAGGCTGTGCCCCAAGGGCGCTTCCGCGCTGCAGCTCGCGGTCTCGCGCCGGCGCGTGGAGAGCCCGATGTATCGCGCACCCGGCGCGACCGAGTGGTCCAAGGTCTCGTGGGATTTCGCGCTCGACAAGCTGGCGAGCAACATCAAGGCGTCGCGCGACCGCACGTTCGTGACCACCGACGCCGATGGCAATGTCGTCAACCGTTGCGAGGGCATAGCCTTCGCCGGCGGCGCGGCCTTCAGCTCGGAGGAGGGATACCTCGCCACCAAGCTGATGCGCGGCCTCGGGTTGATCTATCTGGAGCAACAGGCCCGCGTTTGACACGGCCCCACGGTGGTCAGTTTGGCCGCCACGTTTGGCCGGGGAGCCATGACCAACCACTGGCGTGACATCAGGCACGCCGACCTCATGCTGATCAACGGGGCCAATCCGGCCGAGGCGCACCCGGTCGGCTTCCAGTGGATGATGCGCGCAAAAATCGACCGCGGCGCGAAGATGATCCACGCCGATCCGCGGTTCACCCGCACGTCGGCCGTTGCCGACCGGCACCTGCGCATCCGCACGGGCACCGATGTCGCCTACTTCGGCGGGCTGATCAATTATGTGCTGCAAAATTCGTTGTACCACAAGGAGTATGTGGAGTTCGCGACGAACGCGGGCTTCGTGGTCAAGGACGGCTACGCGTTCAACGACGGCATGTTCAACGGGTTCGACGCGCAGCGCAAGGTCTACGACACGGCTTCGTGGGCGTATGAGCTGGGGCCGGACGGGTTCGCGGTGGTCGACATCAACCACCCGCGATCCGTGCTCAACCTGATGCGCGCGCACTACCTCCGGTACACGCCGGAAATGGTGGAGCGCATCACGGGCATCCCACGCGCCGAATTCCTCGAGGTCGCCAAGCTGGTTGGCGAGACCGGCAAGCCCGACAAGGTGATGACCATCATCTATGCCGTCGGCCTGACCCACCACACCACCGGCGTGCAGCTCATCCGCTCCGGCGCGCTGCTGCAACTGCTGCTGGGCAACATGGGCCGGCCCGGCGGTGGCATGAACGCCGAACGCGGCCACGCCAACATCCAGGGCAACACCGACCACGCCATCTCGTGGGACATCCTGCCCGGATATCTGCGGATCCCGGCGCCCGGCCAGAAGAGCATCGCCGACTATCTCGCGCGGAGCGCTTCGAAAAAACTACGGCCCAACTCGTTGAACTTCTTCGGGGACAACTATCGGAAGTTCCTGGTCAGCCTGCTCAAGGGGTGGTACGGAGAAAGCGCCCGCCCGGACAACGACTTCGCCTTCCACCACCTGCCCAAGCCCGCAGCGGACGCGTCCTGGCTGTCCATTTTCGACCAGGCACTGCGGGGCAGGATGGAAGGGCTCATGCTTTCGGGCATGACGGCCACCAGCATCGGGCCCGACTCCAACCAGGTGCTGCAGGCGCTGTCCAACCTCAAGTGGCTGTGCGTCATGGACTCCTACTCCACCACGAGTTCGGAGTTTTGGCGCGCGCCGGGCATCGACGCGGCCAAGGTGCAGACCGAGGTCCTGCTCCTGCCGGCCACGCACTGGATCGAAAAGGACGGCTCGTTCACCAACAGCGGCCGGTGGGTGCAGTGGAAGGAGCAGGTGCTCCCGCCCGAGGGCGAGTCGCGGCACGACCACTGGATGCTCGCCGAGACGTTCATGCGGGTGCGCGAGCTCTATCAGCGGCAGGGCGGCAAGTATGCCGAGCCGGTGCTGCAGCTCGCCATGCCCTACAAGGATCCGCGCCGGCCCGAGCTCGACGAGATCGCGCAGGAGATCAACGGGCGGGATCTCGTGACGGGGCAACGGCTCGCGACGTTTGCCGCGCTCAAGGACGACGGGACGACGACCTCCGGCGACTGGATCTATTGTGGACACTATCCGGAGAGCGGCAACCTGGCCAAGCGGCGCAACGGCGTGCAGGATCCGGCGGGCAACGACCCGACGGGCATGGGGTTCTACCCCAACTGGGCGTGGTCGTGGCCGCTCAACCGGCGCGTGCTCTACAACCGCGCGTCGGCCGACTCCGCCGGCAAACCGTGGGATCCGCAGCGCCCCGGCATCCTGTGGGACGGTGCGAAGTGGACGGGTGACGTGCCCGACTACCCGGCCGCGGCCAACCCCGCCGATCCGGCGTCGCCGCTGCCGTTCATCATGACGGGCGAAGGCGTGGGCCGGATGTTCAGCAACGGTGTCGCCGACGGGCCCTTCCCGGAGCACTACGAGCCGGTGGAGTCGCCGGTCGACAACCCGTTGCACCCCAGTCAGTCCGCGACACCGGTCGCGTATCTCTACGACGAGCGGGCCGGCCGGGGCAACCGGTTCGGCACCGTGCGCGAGTTCCCCTACGTCGCCACCTCCTACCGGCTCACCGAGCACGAGCACTACGTCACCCAGCACGTGGACCA
>JBIOYB010000537.1:0-9584 GCA_044869915.1 Allorhizocola sp. | reverse complement strand
GCCGAAGGGTCGACGGGAGGAACTGGGGGAAGCCACGTTTAAAAAGCCGTGTTTTCCTGCGCTTCGTTTTCCAAGACGTGTTTTTCGAGGCGTGTTTTCGAGGCGTGTTTTTCACGCCGGGTGGCGGCTCGCCGGCTCTGATCCTTGTCACGCTTCGAGCCCGGAAAACGCTTGCCCGCACTCGTGACGTGACGATCTGTGAGACTGGCCTTCCGAGCCGCCGACTGCGGGAGCTCTTTGGCCGCGCCGCGTTTGTCAGCCTCCGCAAACTGTCTGGTACACCGGCGGTGTCAAGCGAAAACCCCATCCCTGCGGACAAACGCGGCAGTGAGAAACGCGGCGCGGCGCGCTAACCCAAGCAGCGCGGCGGCGCACCCCCACCACTCGCCCCGGCCGGTGACACGCGATTAGGTGGGCGCGCGTCACACGGCCGGGGACCAGAGGCGGGGGCGGGGGGTTGGTTTGTGGCGCCTAAAGCCCACAGGGAGTGTTACGGCCTGGCAGGCAAGGACTCAGACCAACCAAGAACGCGCCACAAAAGCAACCCCCCGACACCGCCCCACCCCGCGCAGCGCCCACCCACGAACGCCGAACCCACACGCCGAAGCCCGCGTCAAGCACCCGCTACGCGGATGCGCCAACCTGTTGGGCGGCAGGCACCACGGGGGCGGCGGCGGGTCGTGGGGTGCGTGGCCAGAGGGGCAGGGCGAGCAGCGCGAGCAGGACGCCGGCGCCGCCGGCGGCGGCGAAGCCCCAGGCGGGACCGAAGGCGTCGATGACGGCGCCGGCCAGGGGCGCGCCGGCGGCGATGCCTGCGGTGAGTGCCGCGCCGTGCAGGCCCATGGCTTCGCCGCGCACGCCTGCGGGCACCCACTTGCTGACGGTGTCCACTGTGGACGCGAGTGAGGGCGCGCACAGCACGCCGCACGGGATGAGTGCGAGGGTGAGCCACCACCATCCGCCGCCGATCAGTCCGATCGGGATGGTCAGTGCGCCCATGACGCCGACCAGCAGGAGCGGCGAAGCCGCGCGGCGCATCGCGCCGTAGACGAACCCGCCGACGATCGAATATACGCACCAGATCCCGATGACCAGGCCGGTCCACTGGGTGGCGCCGCCGTTGTTGAGCAGGGCGACGACCGACAGCTCGGTGGCCGACAGCACGAACGTGGTGGCGGCGGTGATGACGAGCAGGGTGACCAGTGCGGGCGTGATCCACTGTCGGCGCGGGATGGCGGCCGCGCCCTCGGCGGAGGCCTCCTCCTCGGCCGACTGGGTGGGCGGGTTGAGCACGATGAGCGCGAGCCCGGCCGCCGTGAGCCCGATGCCCACGCCAATCATGGTCACGTGGCTGTTGAACGCGGTCACGGCCGCGACCGCCGCCGCCGGCCCGATCATGTAGGACATCTCGACGGCGATCGAGTCGAGGGCGAAGGCCGACCGTCGCTGCGCGACCGGCACGAGCGCGGCCATGAACTGCCGCATGACGCCGAAGATGGGTATCGACAGCACCCCGTTGAGGAACCCGAGCGCGAGCAGGAGCGTGAAGTTGAGCTGGGGGGCGATCGTCCAGTAGACCGCCTGGGCCGCGGTGGTGACGATGAGCACGGGCCGCAGGCCGACCTTGTCAACCATGCGCCCGAGCACGGGCGAGCCGACGCCGACGCCGATCATGCCCAGCGCACCCGCGATGCCTGCCTCGCCGTAACCGAGCTTGAGCGAGGTCAGCACGTGCAGGGTGATGGCCATGCCCGCGGCCGTGGCCGGGATGCGCGCGAGCATCCCGATCAGCATCAGCAGCTTGATGCCGGGCAGGCCGAGGACGAGTTTGTAAGGAGCGATGTTCATGACGGTCGGTACCTCCGGGCATCATTCTGCCCGGAGGTACCGACATTTTCGAACGGCTTTAGCCGAGCCCGCCGGAGACGGCCGTGATCAGTTCGCCGTTGGTCGTGTCACCGGACAGCTCCCAGAAGAAGGCGCCGCCGAGCGACTGCGACCTTGCCCAGCTCAGCTTGCCGGCGATGGTCGCGGGTGTGTCGTAACTCCACCAATTGCCGCCGCAGAAGGCGTAGGCGGTGCCGCCGACGGTACCGGATGAAGGGCATTGGGTTTTCAAAATCTTGTAATCCTGGACACCCGGCTCGATGCCTGTGGCCGGGCCGCTCGCGCTGCCGCCGGGTGCGGCCTGAGTCACGCCGGTCCATCCGCGACCGTAGAAACCTATGCCCAGCAACAGTTTGGACGACGGGACGCCCTTCGATTTGAGCTTGGCGATCGCGGCCTCGGTGCAGAAGCCCTGCGTCGGGATGCCCGCGTAGCAGGTCAGCGGCGAGTGCGGGGCCGTCGGCCCCTGAGCCGCCCACGCTCCGAAGTAGTCGTACGACATCGGCATGTACCAGTCGACATACTGAGCCGCGCCGCCATAGTCAGCCGCGTCGATCTTCCCGCCGTTCGTGCCGTCGGCTGTGATCGCCGCCGTGAGCAGATAGTTGGGCCCGACCTTGGCGCGCAGCGCGCCCATGAGCGTCTTGAACGACCCGAAACCGCTGGTGTCACAGGAAACCCCGCACGCGTTCGGGTACTCCCAGTCGATGTCGATCCCGTCGAAGACGCCGGCCCAACGCGGGTCCTCGGTCAGGTTGTAGCAGGATTCGGCGAAGGCTGCCGGGTTGGCGAGCGCGCCGCTGAAGTTGGGCGAATAGGTCCAGCCTCCGACGGAGAGCAAAACCTTGATATGTGGGTACCGGGCCTTGAGCTTGAGCAGCTGGTTGAAGTTGCCGCGCAGCGGCTGATCCCACGTGTCGGCGACTCCGTCAACGCTCATGTCCGCGGTGTATGCGCGGTCGTAGTCGTTGTAGGTGTCGGAGAGCACGCATCGACCGCCCGAGATGTTGGCGAACGCGTAGAGGATGTGCGTCAGCTTGGCCGCGGAACCGCTCGTCACCAGGTTCTTGACGTGATAGTTGCGCGCGTACTGGGCCCAGTTGGCGAAGTATCCGACTACTTTCCTGCCCGGCGTCGGGTTGGTGGGGCTGGAAGTCGGGCTCGCGCTTGGTGACGGCGAGGCGGTCGGGCTGGACGTAGGCGAAACGGTAGGCGAGACAGTCGGCGAAACGGTAGGCGAGGGAAGGGTTCCGCCGCCGCAGGACGCCCCGTTGACGGTGCAGTTGGCCGGGCGCCCGGTGCCCGCGCCGTTGAAGCCGAACGAGGTGCTCGCGCCCGCCGCCAGGGTCCTGTTCCAGCTCTTGCCAACGGCCGTGTAGCGGGTGCCGCCCGCGATGGCGGCGCCGGTGATGTCGGCGTCCCAGAAGGATCCGACCGTGGTCCCGGTCGGCAGGTCGAAGGTGAGCGTCCAGTTGGCTGCGGCCCCGGTGCCGTTGGTGATGGTGTACTTGCCGCCGAAGCCGGTCTCCCAAGCGGATTCGAGGGTGAACGCGGCGGTGACCGGCCCTGCCGCCGACGCGATGGTGACCCAGACCCCGACCGTGGCCGTGACCGCCATCGCGCCGAGGCCGGCGAGCAGGCGCTGCGAGCGTTTGCGCATGTGTGTCTCTCCCAACATCGGCATGTGGTCGCAAACGCTAAACAAACTTTTCTATAAGTGGAAGCGGCTTAGGAAAGATCTAAGGTGCGAATCGCCGGCGGTGACCTCCTGACGATCTCTGATCCGCGAAGTGGTCAAGATCGGGCTTGGATGTCATCGCCTCAAGGGGCGATTCGCCGCGAGTCGCTTTAGCGCAAGCAGTTTTGCGGCTCAGGCGATCCAGCTGCCGCCGACCGTCCCCGTCACCTGCCACTGCCCGTCGGCCTGTTTGAGCCGGTAGGTCGTGCCCTGGCCGTCCTTGAGCGACCTGATTATCGAGACCGGGATGTCGGCGAACTCACCGTCCCGCCGCATCTCGCCGAAGCGCACCAGCGGCCACTGAACCGGCGCCTCCACGTGGATGAAGCGCGCACCCGGCAGAGCGGCCTCGATGTCGGCGCGCACCTGCGCCGGCAGTCCCGGGCGGCAGTCCGGCACGGGCCGCATCACCTCGCAAAAACCCTCCGCCACATAGAATTCGGTGAGGTCTCCCGCGACCGTTCTGATCGCCGTCAGGTAGGCGTCCGACTCGCGCGCCGCGGCGGGCAGGGACGAGACGTGTGGCAGGACCCGCAAGGGCACCGCAGGCCAGCCCCACTGTCCACTGACGACAGTGGCCGACCCGGCCACGACCACCAGCACCGCCCCGGCCCCAGCGACGCGCCGCCCCGTGCGGGTCCGCCGCGCCCGGCGGATCACGTGCTCCACGTGCCCGGCCCGAGGCGCCGGAGCGTCGGAGGCCAACAGTTCCAGCAATTCCCGATCGTTCATTGACTCATCCCCTCCAGGGCGATGGCTGCGCGCAGCTTCTCCAGCCCGCGCATGGTCTGACTGCGTACCGTCTCGGGCGTGCAGTCAAGCAATTCGGCGACGTCGCCCGGCTCCAGGCCCACCCAGTGGCGCAGCACGACGGCCGCCCGCTGCTTGGGCGGCAAGGATTCCAGCGCGCGCCGCAGGGCGTGCTTCGCGTCGATCGTGGCGAGCGGTTGCGCCGGATCGGCGGCGTCCGGCAGCTCCGCATAGGCGGCCTCGCGCCGCCGGTGCGGCCGCCGCCCCTCGTCGATCGCGACGGTCACGATGATGCGCCTGACGTAGGCCTCCGGATTGGTGGCGATCCGGCCCCACCTCAGGTAGGCGCGCACCAGCGCGTTCTGCAGCACGTCCTCTGCCGTGGCGGCGTCGGCGCACACCAGGTAGGCCAACCGCAGCAGCGCCGGCGACCGCTCGGCCACGAACTCACGAAACTCGTCGTCAGAGCCGCCCTTGAAGAAACGCACGCCCTTAAGACGGGCGCCCTCAACTTCCGCGTTGCACGCGCTCGGTCAGGCCGAGCCCCGTGGTCTGCGCCTGCCAGCCGGGCCAGCGCAGTCCTTCGTAGAACGAGCTTGTCGCGCCGCAGACCATGGAGTGCAGCCAGTCGGAGTACCCACACTCAAGGTCTTGCCACACCTCGGCGCCGGGCCCGAGGTAGTGGATGGTCGGCGGCAGGCCGGGCTGAGCCGGCACCCAGGCGAACTCCCCACCGAGCACGTCATAGCCGACCGTCACCGTGCCTGTCCGCGACGCCACCACCACGTCGGGCAGATCCCTTGTGCCGCTTCCGAGTACCCGCAGCCAGCCGTGGTCGACCAGGATCCCGCCGGCGTTGGCGATGACCGCGCCGAGCCACGATCGCGTCGTGATGCTCAGTTCGCCCAGGCATTCTTGGGCCCGCGCCGGGTCGACGGGCAGCACCTCCACCGGATACGGCGCCGACTGGATCGCAGCCAGCACCTCGTTCCACACCGAGCTAGTCATCTGATCAGCTTGTCATACCATGATTCGATCGGCACCTGCCAATCCGGCCACAAAGGACGATGATCACCCGTTCGAGGCCATGAAACCGTGGGTAACAATGGGCCCATGGCACTGAGGTCAAGCAAGCACTGGTTCGGCGTCGTGCTGGACACGCCCGACCCGCCCGCGCTGGCACGCTTCTACGCCGGCCTGCTGGGCTGGCGTGTGTTCACCGAGGAGAAAAACTGGGCGACGGTCGCGCCGTCCGAGCAGGCCGGTTACAACCTGGGATTCCAATATGAGGCAAAATATGCGCGGCCGGTGTGGCCCGCCGAGGACGACCAGCCCCAGATCTCCATGCATCTAGACATCGAGGTCGACGACCTCGAGCAGGCCGTGGCCTATGCGCTCAGCGTGGGCGCCGAGCTCGCCGGCTTCCAGCCGCAGGAGAAGGTGCGTGTCATGCTCGACCCGGACGGGCACCCGTTTTGCCTCTACCTCGACCCCTCCGACGAGCCGCCTAACCCTGCCTGAGGTAGGCGTCGCTCTCGGCCACCACGTTGGCCGTGTTTTGGTCGATCGCGGCGAAGACGGTCAGCTCCGACACGATCCCGCCCAGCCAGCGCTTCAGATCCTCGCACGTGCCGCGGTCGCCCGCCTCTTCGAACGAGCGGGCGGTGGCCAGCACGACGGCGGCCCAGACCGTGCCGATCCCGCCGTAGTTGAAGCGCATGTTCGCCTCCTCCCAACGGGACCCGATCGCCAGCAGATAGTGCGTTTCCAGACCCAGCCTGCGCCCGGCCTCCGGCGACGAATCGAGCAGCCGCAGCGCGTGCTCGCTGAGCGCGAGGCCGCCGATGACCGCCAGCCGCGCGTCGCCCTCGCACCTGCCGGACGGTAACGGCAGCTTCTCCGTGCCGCGCGGGTCGATCAGCAGGCCCTGCAGGATGTCATTGAGCGGCGCGGCAAGCTCGACCGCCTCCGCCAGCGTCACCGCGCGCCCGGCCGACGAAACTCCGGCCAGGTGCTCCCGCTGCCGCGCCTTTGCCTGCTCGAGCCGTTCGGCGTCGGCGGCGGCGGAAAGCGCCTGCACCGCCATCTCATCCACGGCCCGGGTCAGATCAAATCTGCCGAACGCGCCGTGTACCTGCGAGGCTACTTCCAAGGCATATATGAGGTACGGCGTGATCGCCCCGCCCGCGTTCAAATGGATGCGGATCGCGGCATCCGCCGCCGCCACCGCGAGGTCGGGATCCGCGTGCCGGTGCCAGACGGTCGCCCCCAGCGCCAGCACCCGCGCCAGGTCGAGGTCGTCGCGGGAGTCCAGCCGGATGTAACGGTCCACGGCGTCGTCGAGCTCCAGCACCGCCGACGGCCCGAAGCCGCGCGCGGACTCGGCCATCCCCCGGCGCGCGCACACATCGGCCCGATAGGCGTCCGTGTCGGGCAACTGCTCGTAAAGCGCCTCGCACTCGTCGAGCAGCTCCACCGCCTCGTCGGCCTCACCGGTCGCGGTCAGCGTCGAACCCATGCCGTATAGCACCGAGGCCAGCCCCTGCACGTAGCGCGGCTCATCGGGCGCCTCCTCCAGCAGGCCCCGCCCGAGCGCCTCGGCCTCCCGCTGCAGCGGCACCGCCAGGTCCATCTGGCCTCGGGACATGTGCAGCTGGATGCGATCGATCAGGTCACCGATCTCGTATTCTCGCTCGAGTCGATCGCGCACCATCGACGCCTCCCCTGGCCTCCCGCCGAACACCCTGGCGGCGGCGTTCTCCGGGTCCGAAGTCGAAAACAGTGTAGGGGTGGGTAGAACTGCCGTGGCGCCCGGCGGCCCGCACCGACACAATCGGGGGTGTGGAGGTCAGCGTTTCGCCCACCGCCCTAGCGGCACTCGCCGAGCAAACCGCCGACGCCGCAAGCGAATTGCGCGCGGCGCACCGCGACGCACAGCCCGATCTGGCGATCACACCGGCGGTTTTCGGCATGTGCGGCCCCGCCGACCTCCACGCCGCGCATCATGATCTGGCCGCCGCCGCGGACGCGGCCTATTCGGCGCTCGTGTCCACACTGGAGACCGACGCGGCCGAGCTGCGCGCGGCCGCATACTCCTACGAACGGCTGGACGTGGAGGCAGCCGGCCACATCGGCTCGTCGCCGGCATGAGCTCGTCCCGTGTTTCGTCCCGTGCGTCGTCTGCTGCCCCGTCCCATGCGTCGCCTGCTGCCCCGTCCATTGTGGAGCGTAGGGCACTGTGGTCGGTCGGCGCCGATGTCCCGGCGCTCGACCGGGCCGCGCAAGCCTGGACAGCGCTGGCAGGCCAGACCAACGTCACGGCCGACGAGCTCAGCCGGGCAGACACCCGGCACTGGGCCGGAGCCGCGTCGACCAGCCATCACACCCGCCGCAAGCGCCTGACCACCTCGCTGGACCAGGCCGGCGACCGCGCCCGCGCGGCCGGCCGCCTCATCGCGGGCCTCGCCGGCGCCCTCGACGCCGCGCAGGACCACCTCGACGGCTGCCTGCGGCGCGCCCGCACCGCCGCCCCGTCCACAATAGACAGTGAAATGATCACGTTTCACCCCGCAAACGGCACGGCCTCCGCCGCCGTGCTCGCCGAGATCGGGCAGGCCGGGGCGATCCGGGGCGACCTGTCCGCCCGCCTGCAGGCCGACGCCGCCGGCCTGCGTGTGCTGGCGCGGGAGTTCCAGGCACTCAGCGCCGCGGCGCAGCCGCGCCGGGCCCAGCTCGACCGCTCCCCGCGGATCCGGCCCGACAACGAGCGCCGCTGGCACGAAATCTTCCACGAGCAACGGCAAAACCACGCGCGCACCCTGATCCAGGCGTTCATCGACGCGGGCGTCCAGCAGCGCGTCCCGGGCGTGCGCGGCCGGTTGGGAGCCATCCTCGAGCTCACGGGGAGCCAGCAGGTCCTCGACCCGCAGGCGGTGGCCCGGCCGCGCGCGGCGACTTCCGCGACAACGCGGAGGCGGCCCGCTGGCTGGAGCTCATGCTCACCGACCGTGATTCGTCGCGCGTAGCGCCGGGAGACCCCTTCCACGGGCAGGCCCAGCGCATGCGATCCCTGCTCGACCAGGTGCGCCGCAAGACCGGCGCGCCATAGCCCGACTATTTTCCGTTGGCAGGCATGGCTTTCCCGCCTCCTGGCAGGTCGAAGCCGTCAGCCGGGAAGGCGCCGCAGGAGCGCACGCGATGCTGACCGAGGCCGTCGTGACACCCTGGCTGTCCATCAGCACCGCGACCGCCGACGCCCTCAACGCCGAAGCCCGCCGCCGCTCCGAAGCGGGCGAGTTCTTCGGCCACATCGCCTACGTGAGCCTCATCGGCCGCAAACCTTAGCGCTGGCCTCCACCTCATACTCGCTGGGAAAGCCGCCGCTGGTGGGCGTCGCCCCGTTTGCGGGTAGACGCTGAGGTTGTCATGGCCAGCTGGGTGCCCGCTTTGACGGGTGCCGGTTTCTGCGGTGCGGCGTAGGTCGCGTGCCTTGCCGGTCGCCGGCACGGCTGAAACCCCTTGGCTGGTAGGCCGAGCCGTCGGTTGTTCGACCGGAAGCTGGTCCACAGTGGACGATCCCATCCAAGGTGCATATCGGATGATTGTTGAGCTACGTTCATTGTGTAGTAGCATCACTATATGAGTGATGATGAGGGCGTGATCGAGAAGAATATTGCGTTGCTGCGCAAGGCTTACAAGACGCTGCAAAGTGGCAACCTTGACGCGTGCGTCGAGCTGCTGGCCGTGAACTTCATCGCCAACCTTCCGGGGCTGCCCGAGCCGCTGCACGGACGGGACACCTGGAGGTTGGGCACCCAGGCGATGCTTGAAGGCTTCCCCGACCTTCGCGTCGACATCGAAGACATATTTGGCGCCGGCGACAAGGTGGCCGTGCGTGTCCGCATGCACGGCACCCATGACGGGCCGTTCCGAGGCATCCCGCCGACCCATCGTCCGGTCAGCCTGACGAGCATCGAGATCTACCGCATGGAGGGCGACCTGATCGCGGAGGAGTGGGTCGCGCCCGATATCGCAGGCCTCATGCGGCAACTGAGTGGGGGTTGAAAAGCGCGCCTCCGGCGGGCACCTCTGAGTCTCCGAGAGGTGGGGTTCCTCCCGCCAACCCTTCGGCACGGAGCGAGCTCAAGTAATTTTGCGGGCCGGGTCAAGGTCGTTCGTCCGGTGGGGCGCTCCACCTTGACCCGGCCCG
>JBIOYB010000536.1:0-10136 GCA_044869915.1 Allorhizocola sp. | reverse complement strand
TGCCGCCGGGAGTGTCTTGGTATGGCGAGCCGTCCTTCTTCACCAGCTGCGTTTCGCTGGTGTCAGCGCAGTCCTGAATGTCTACCGTTGGCGGCGTGGCATTGGGCTTGGCCGCAACCACTGCGGGGTTGAGCTTGACGTCGCCCTTGCCTACCAGCCCGTCTCGCTGCATGGACGTCAGCCCATTGACGAACACCTTCAGTGCGTCGCCTTGCGCGTACTTAGCGAGTTCTGGATATGACGGATCAGGAATACGGCTGGCGTCGACGTATGCCTTCCACATGCCGCGGTAGGCGTCCACCGCTGTGGCCGCTCCACTGAACGAGGGAGCCGGCGATGTGGCCGGAGGTGCTGCCGACGGACTCGACGACGCCGAAGGTGCAGGCGCAGGCTCTTTCGGGCTGCACGCCGCTGCCGTGAGCAGCGTGACGGCAAGTAGAGTCGTTGCCGGAAAAAGAAAACGGCGTGCTGAGATCCGCACGAGCAGTCCCCCCATGGTCTGGATGCGAAGCCTGGACACAAGAGTCATGCATCTATTCACCTCCGCGCCACGACGATCTGCCAAGTAGGTTCTGCACGCGCGCCGCGCACTTGCGTCCTGCAATTTGCAGATGAGCGTGCAAAATAGACCCTTGTATGCCGTGGGAAAACAGTTCACACTGACGCCGAAGTAGTGACACTGATGGATCGACGGCGATCATGGGGTTTTGGACATGGCGCAAGCAACGCTTAGCCCCGTCGAACAGGCACTTCGCCTGATAGGCACTCCGCTGGCACTCGAGGCCCTCAGCGATCTAGCGCACGGCCGGCCCATCACCTGCGACGAGCAGATGCTCGCGGACGCGCTCGTGATCCTCACCGAAGTCGGTGCGATCGAGAGCCCGGGACCGAGCACCCTCGCGATCACCGCACAGGGGCGTGAACTATGCTCTCGGCTCGAAGAGATCGAACTCAACGCCCCTCAGCGACTGCGGGCGCTTGACGACCTGGATATGTAGCCGATTGACATATGTCCAATCGATTCGGCATTCCCGGCAAAAGATCACAAATGCCGCTGCCCACCGAATTTAGCTGCACTTATTTCCTTGACACCCTCTGCCACATTCCCTGAGTGTGGACGCTGCGTGCCGGTCCATCTCCAAGCCCCACCCTCGTCGCGGGCAAGGAGACCCACGGGGGGTGAACTGATGGACTTCGAACGCCTACGGCAGGTTGACAAGCTTTTCATCTATCGCTGGGACGCCTTCATCGTCGCCAGCCTGACCGACGGGCCCATGCGCTTCACGGCCCTGGCCTACCACGTCTCCATGCACGCCCATGTGAAAGTGCCCGACTCCAGCATCGTGCGCGGCATCGAACGGCTGGCCAGAGCCGGAATCATCGATGGTGTCGACGATGAGGACGGCCATCACGTCTACTCGCTTACTAAGAAGGGCAAGGCAACTGCAGCGATTCTGATCGCTATCACGGCTGCCGTACGCGAATGCCAGGAGGCGACGTGCTCCTCCAAGGAGTCGCCAACCACAGATCAATAGGGCACCCTGCTCGATTAGGCGAGGGCCGCGGCGAGGCCGATGGCCAGCACATCGCCAGACTGGGCACGCTGCCCGTAGATGCCGTCGTACGCGGCGGCGACCTCTTCTGAAGTCGCTCCCGGGCCACCGATCGCTTCGGCCGGAACAAACTCGAGCACGTGCTTCACACTGGGGAAACGTCGCAGCCATGTGATCCGGGCGGTATGTTCCGAGCAGTGGATAGCCGTGCTGAACGTGATCAGCTGCCCGGGATGCAGCGCCGAGCGGCGCTCGTCGACCAGGCGCAGCTCCACCGTCTTTGCTCCTGACCGCACCAAGTCGAACCAGTGCGGTTGCAGCCCCATCCGGTGGCTGTCACCGGGCCAGCCATGCGTCACGATTCCCAGCTGTGGTGAGGTGACCAATGCCAGCGCAGCGGCGTTGTAGGTCTCCAGCGGCTGCGGCGGACGCGCCGGATCCGCCCAGATCAGCTCACCGCATTTGTCCGGCTCGGCGTTGACGACGGGGCCGTGCCGGGCCGCGTCATGGACAGCGGTGAACACCAGGCCGATGCGCGGCTGTCCTGCGCCTCCGACGGTGTGCACTGCGCCGAGCGGGCGCACATCGCACGCCTGCAACCTGACTCCTGCCTCCTCGCGGGCTTCCCGCAGCAGGCCCTCGACTGCCGATTCACCGGGCTCGGCCTTGCCGGAGATCAGGTTGTACTGTCCACCGGCATACAGGTGTGCCGCCCGTAATCCGAACAGGATCTGGCCGGTGTCTGGGTGCTGCAGGGCGAGGAAGACGTCGACCACGGCGGTCTGCACGGCGGGTGCGGTCACTTCGGCCAGTCCAGTTGCGCCTCGGGAACACCGACCGACCGGGCGTACGCTGCGGCTTTCCGATAGCCGTCCTCGTCACCTCGCGGATACGACATCACCGCGCCGCTGAAGACCACGTATTTCGTGTCGTCGGTAGCGAAGTCGCAGTACCACGAGCCGGCCCGCATTGCCGCGGCAAGCTGGGCAGCGAAATCCTGCGCTCCGTCATCGGGGCAGGTGAAGTCCACCAGTGTCCATTCGCCTGGCTGATCCGGTGTTGCGTTGCCGACCGCGATGCGCTGCAACCGGCGCAGCGTCAGCCCGAACTCGATCACGCTTCCTGGCGCCAGGCTCTCGGCCACCAGCGTGCCTGTCACCGCCATACCGCACCACTTCCATTCTCTGGCCAAACCTCAACGCCCGTCGGGCGCAGCCTGCCACACACCTACGACAAAAACGCTCAACCCGTATCTACCAACGGGTGATGGCGCGGAGGCGGCGCAGCGTTGCCAGATATCGCGCAGGAGAACCTCTGTCGCGACAACCATCACGGTTCGCGGCGACGTCTCAGGTCTTACTCTTCGCGCCGGCGTCGCCGTGGGTCTGCCCCGTAGGCCGTGAACCGCTGAACCGAAATGTGATCGGGCTGCTCGACGCCGAGTACCAGCTGCATCGTACCGCGAAGCAGTTCCGCCACCTGGCTGCTATCGCGAGTGGTCATTGGCCAGGGCACTTCGATGTGCCAGTTAAGGTCACCAGGCTCGGGCGCTTCCCAACCCCATGCTGCCAGCTGCTGTTGCTCTGCCGGGGTCAGCGCATGCTCAGCGGGCAGGTACTCGTTGCTGACCACTGATAGGCCAAGCGAGAGGCGGGTCTGCTGCAGCTGGACACATCGCCCGTTGGCCTGCCACAGGATCGTGTCGAGCTCACCCAGGACGGGGAGTTGATTGCCGAGGTCGTGTTCGAGCTGCTCCCACGTGGTCACGCCTCCCCCTCCTGGGCGCTGCGGATGAGGTCGTCGTGGTCCTCGTGGGTTGCCCACATGATGGTGGCAGAATTTCCGCCGCGCGAAATGGAGATGGTCTGCCCAGGAAGGGTCCACCACGCCCTGGGATACTCGGTGATGATCTCGTCTGTGCGAGGCCCGAACAGGTCTGTTGCCAGGCGTACGAGCATGGCGAAGGTGTCGATCGCCGTTGCCGTCGAGGCAGAGTCGCTTGCGGGTCCGGCGTATGCACTGATGGTGAAGTTGGGCGTCTCGCCGCTCTGGTCAAAGATGAACATGATGGCCTCGTCGCCACCGGGCCAGTCTCCGCTGGCTACCAGCCCCTCGCCCGGTGAGTCCGCGTCGACTTGCCAGCCCTTGTCGACCACCAGCGTGCGGACCTGGAGCTCGGTAAGGGGTTGTTCGATCGAGCGCAGCAGGTTCAGTACTTGCTCGGCGGAAGCTGTATCGATGGGACCGATGTTTCCCATGTCAGGCTCCTTTCCGCCGGGTCGGGAGGATGATGGTAGCGCGCCTTAGGCGCAGGAAATCGATTTTGAAGTCGGTCACGGATACTTTTCCATCCTTTGCTGTCCGGGCGGCAAGGTATCTGATCTGGCCGCTGGCATTGATGATCGTTTGCATGCGTTCCCGCATCACTGGGTTCCGGTCCAGAGCTGCGGCGAGTTTGTGGTCGGTCTGCAGTAGGTGCCTCAAGTAGCTGGTCGAGCCTTGTTCGGCACGGATGTGCTTGCCGCCGGGGTTGGCGGTATCGGGGACGATCCGGCTGCCCAGCCCGCTGCCGACACCTTTTTCTTCGACAACGATGACGGCCTTGTTCCGCTCGTCGATCATCACGACGCGGTCCAGGTTGCCTGGTGTTCCTTTTTGGTTGTCGCCACCGGAGACGAGCACGGCATTGGGAAACTCTCGCTGAATAGCGAGCGCTCCGCCGGTCGTTCCGAGGCGCTCGCTGGCACCTTTCAGCTCTCGGTTGAGCTTTGACAGCTTGGGCAGCTCTGCGCCGAGTTTGAGTCGCTCGGCAGCGCTGAGGTGCTGTGCGGCGTCGTCGAGAAGGCGTTGATTGTTGTTGCGGGTGTTAGATTTCTCCATCGTAATGCCCTGAGTGCTGAGCTTGTCCGCGATGGGTTTGATCTTTTCCCACGAAGCGTCCCGTGCTTGTTCGATGCTCTCGCGTTCCGTCTTCGCATCGTTGACAGCTTTATCGGCGTTCGTGTGGTTGGGCTTGGGTTCATGATGCCGCCGGGTTGGCAGATCTTGCTGCGCGCGCTCTTCGAGGTCTTCGGTGGGGCGTGGATTGGGCTCGGGGGCGTATCTGCCGTCAGGGTTGATGAGCCGCCCTTGACTGTTGCGGCTGGTGTCCAGCGGGTCGCCGTCGAAGTGTTCCTTGCCGTCGGGTCCTATGTAGAGCTCTTCGTTGTAGAGCGGGTCGGTACGGCCCGTGGGCTGCATCTCTCTGCGGTTGAACCGTGGGACTTCCGCTTTTGCATCGTCGGGTTGGGACGGATGCTCGCTTGCCGTAAAGACCTCCGGCTCGCTGGCGTTGACGCCCCGCTGGTCATGTCCTTCAGGGGCAATCGCTAGGACGTCACGGCCGTCATCGATGTCACTGATACTGATCGTTCCCGTGGCTTCATCGACGCTGTCCCCGTCAGTGTCCACATGGACGCCGTCCTGCTCGGACTGCACCGCCACAACGGCGATGTCTTCTTTCGCTGGCGACCCGGAGCTCGCCGCGGTTTCCGGTTCCTGCCGATCGCCGTGGGCGGTCTCGGCATTTTCGGTCTGAGGGCGGCCAGTGTATGACCGCCCGTCAATGGCGGCCGGTGGTGAGGGTGGCTCTGGTGGTGTGGGAGCAGTTTCGGTTACAGCGCCGGTGCGGCGCCGGGTTTCGTCGAGTTCGCTCATGGGACCGGCAGCCCGTAATAGCTGTAGGCCCAGCCGCCGGGGATGAGCAGCTGACGTAGGGACGCCGATAACGCGGACGCGAAGCGCGGGTCGGCATGGGGGTGGCTGAGGTGGACGCCGAGGGTCCTTGGTTCGCCGTACAGCAGCTTGTCCATGTCGGCGATGGCTGTTTCGGCTTCTGCGGCCAGGTTTTCCAGGTGCCGCCGCTGTTGTGCTGCGGTGTCGCCTGGGATCGGGTGCCCGTAGAGCGCCTCCCACGCTGCGGTCTGGCGGTGCCGGCCTGCCACAGGTTCGTCGAGGATCGCGTCATTGAGTTCGCAGCGTGCGGGGTTGTAGCGGAAAGGGTGCAGCCACCATTGGTAGGGCAGGTCTTCGCATCCGGTGCGACTGGTGATCTCGGCGGTGATGTCGGCGATGACATGCTCGGCGAGGCCTGTTGGGCCGAGTTCGGTGCCGATAGCCGTGGTGCGGGCGTGCACGGCGGCGTAGGCGAGGTCTTCTACCGCTAGCAGGAGTTGATCGCGGTCCTGGGTTGCCAGCCATTCGGCGAAGGCGGGTTTGGGTTTCGGGTGCGGCATGGCGAGCAGGTGGGATAGGACGGTGAAATCCGTCCAGAGCCCGAGCAGCGGCTGGCCGGCGGCCAGGGCACGGGCGTGTGCCAGCTGGCCCACGGTGGGCACCGCTTCTGCGCCCGCGATGCGGCTGGTCCGCGTGGCGGTGGTCAAAGCAGGTGGGGTGATGGTGGTGAGGGTGGGCTGGCGCATGCCGTCGGTGGCCACGGCCGCCTGTCCTGGGTTGAGTGCAGGCAGGCGGGCTGACTGGTCGGTGGTGAGGTTGATGGCGGCGCCGACGGCTTCGCGGTCGTCGGCGCCGGGGAGCCGGTGGATGATCTTGACGGCGGTGTTTTTGATGACGTCGGCGGTGAGGCGGGCCGGGATCTGGTCGGCGATGACCAGGCCTTCGCCGTAGGCACGGATCTCGGCGAGCATGTCGGCGAAGGTTTCCACGGCGCTGGCGGCTGGGCCGGGCTGGTCTTGGCGGCGCAGCAGCCGGTGGGCTTCCTCGATCACGGTGAGATGGCGCAGCACGCCTGGCGCGTGGTTGAGGTGAGCGCGTAGTTGCTGGGTGAGGCGGAGCAGGAAGGCGCCCATGACGATGGCTTTGTCGGTGTCGTCGCCGATGTCTTCGAGCTCGAGGATCGTGTTGGCGCGCAGGACCTTGTCCATGTCCAGCTGGGCGCGGGCGGTCAGGAAGGAGGCGGCGGTGCCGGTGGTGAGGCTGCCCAGGCGGACGGTGACGAAGCCGGTGACGTTGGCTTCGACTTCGGGCCCGTAGCCGGCGGCGGTGATGGTGCGGCGGGCAGCGGTGATCAGATCGGTGAGGGTTGGCCAGCGTGGGGTGTGGAAGCGGCGGGCTGGTGCGCCGAGAGCAAGGTCCCAGCCGGTGTCGCGGTAGCAGGCGTCGATCGCCGTGGACAGGATCTGGGGGAACGGTTCCTGGGCGTGGAAGGTGGCTACGAGCAAGGCTTTGACCATGTCGGCGTGGGTGCGCAGCGGGAACCGTTCGGCGGGCTGCAGCGGGTTGATGCCGATGGCGGGGCTGTCGGGATGGCCGATGCGCAGTACCGCGGCGTCGAGCCGGTGCCGGTATTCGGCTTTGGCGGGTTCGATGACCAGCCACGGCAGCCCGGTCTGCGTGGCTTGGGCGAGCAGCGTTTGGATGGTGGTGGTTTTGCCGCTGCCGGTCGCGCCGGTGACGAAGGTGTGCCGCACCAGGCTGTCTGGGCTCAGAAGCAGTTGGCCGGCGGGGTGTTCGGATCGGTCCAGTACCCGGCCCAGCGCCATGCCTTTCTCCACGGGTGGTGGTGTGACGGCGAAGGTGGACCGGATGTGCACGGCGACGCCGGGGATCTCCGCGGCCGGTGGGATGCACAGCTCGGCCAGGGCCGGGGTTCCGGCCAGTGTCGAGGCATGCGTGTCGGCGATGGCGTGGTCGGGGCTCGAAACGGCCGGGCCGGGGGTGAGCGTGTAGCCATGGCGACTCAGATCGATCGCGGTCGTAAGCAGCCCGGTCAAGGTGGCGGCGGCTGCTTCGCTGGTTGCTCCGGCGAGCAGATGGATTTGCCAGGCGCCGGTGGTTTCGGCGGCTCGTAGTTCGCGGTGGCGGGCGCGGGCCCGGTCGGCGGTAATGTCGTAGGCCGGGGAGTTGGCCCGGCTTCGTGCGTCTCGTTCTGTTTCGGCGGTGTGCGCGGCCTGCTCTTTGAGGCGATCGTCTGGGACCGGGGTGGCGTAGACGAGCCAGGTGAACGGCTGGGTCCACGCGTCGAGCAGCGTTTCGTCCAGCGGTGCGGATGCCTGCTGGCTGTCCGGGGTGACGAGGTGGTCATGGTGCAGGTTCAGCCGGGCCCAATGTGGCGTCGCCGACAGCAGTGCGGCGACGTGCTGCGGGTCGAGCAGGTGGCCGCGGGCCGCGGGTGGGTAGACGAGCCCGGCGCCGGTGACGGGGCTGGTGGTCAGTACGGTGACGGGCCCGTCGCCTTGGGGGCGGCACCAGCCGAACACGAATGGTGTCCCGGCCTGCCGGCTGGCGTGGTGGCATCCGGCCAGCGCGACGATGCGTGATGGCCGCTCCGCAGGCGCGCTCGTGGGTGGGCGCAGCAGGTGGGTGACGGCGGCCAGGCGCAGGTGGCCGGCGTGGGCCACGATCAATGCGGGCAGATCGGCGTCGATCACGGTTGGCCGTCCGACCGCAGTTCGGTCTGCGGATGCCAGCTGACCGCGGTCGGTGTCTGTCCCACCTGCAATCCAGGCGGGACCGTCCGGCCCGGTCCGAGTGGTGTACCTGGCTGCGGCATCATCCCGCTTCCGGCAGCCGTGATCGTGGTGGGGTTCATGGCGACCTGTGGCAGGGTCACGATGGCCGGGTTGCAGTCCAGCGCCCTCACCTCGACTCCCTGCTGCCCATGCTCGATCAGCAGCAGCGCATGCTCGGGAAGTCCTTGCAGTACTACGGGTTCGACGGTGTATTCGTAGGACCGCTGAGTGGAGGTGGCGTCGCTCCAGCTGTCCCCCGTGGCGGTGGAGGTTTGCTGGCTAGTGGTGCGGGTGGTGCCGATCGTCGTGCCCTGCGTACGGGTCCAGGTTTGCGCGCGGTGAATGAGCTCGCCAATCCTCCCGCCTCGGGTGAAGGGGTCGTTGCTGCCGCGCGAAACGCTGTCGGAAATGCCGGTGCTATCGGTGTGAGTGGTGGATCCGCCGACGGTGCGGGTTAGTCCGGATAGGACGAATCGGTGGCTGCGGCCGATGAAGTCGGCGGCCCGTGCGGCTTCGTCACCGTTGCGCAGGCGCATGAACGCGACCGCGCCGCCGCCGAGCGCCGTTTGGGCGGTGTCGCGCAGGTGCCGCCACAGCAGGATCAGAGTGACGTTCTGGCGGTGGCAGATGTCGGCGAGGCGTTCGATTTGCCTGGCAGGAAGCGGGTCGGCTCCGGCGATCAGCAGGGTGCGGCAGCGGTCGGGCTCGGTGGCGATCATGCGGGTGACCCTGCCGAGGATGAGATCGTGCAGCAGTTCGCTGCGGGCGCTGGTCCCGTCGGTGGCGGTGCCGACGATGGTGAGGGTGGAGGCGCTGCGAGGCCGTTCGGTCATGCCCCGCAACGGGTGCAGATGTGCTTCCAGCCGTTGTAGCGCGGTCATAGATGTGGTCAGGTAGTCGGCAGAGAACAGCTCGTCGGCGAGGTGCTGCCGTTCGGTAGCCGATAGGGTGGGTGTTTGCCCAGGTTGGCGCAGCAGGACCCGCAGGGCGTCTGCGATGCGGGCGAGGGTGACGTTGCCGCCGAGTCCTTCGACGATCGCGGACAGCAGGCGGGTGTCGGTGGCGCGGCTGTCACGCACTGCGCGGTCGCCGTCGCCGTGCACCGATTCGACTAGCACATCGACGAGCTGTCCGCTGTCCAAACCAGTGAGCAGATCGGCGTCGCCGGGCGGGGTCTGCCAGTCCACGGTGATGCCGCTGGCATGGCACAGCTCGGCCAGGTCGGTGGCGAGCTGGTCGCCGGTCAAATCGAGCACGAGCGATGGGCCATGGGATGCGAGGTATCCGGCGCCGGTGACGGTGAGCAGGTCACGCCAGCCGTTTGGGGTGCCACCGACGATGTCCAGCCTGGTCGCGCCTGGATGCGGTCCGGCCGACAGCCACACGGGATTGTGACCCACGCGGGCGGCCTCGGCTTGTTCATGGGCGATGGCCCGTTGCTGCCACGCCACCAGTGCAGCCTGATACTCGCGGGTCGGGCGGGTAGCTGCCTGCGCCGCCCGCTGGGTAGCGGTCTGGTGCCGCCACACGAAGTACCCGGCCAGTCCCGCGGTTCCAAAGGCAACCATGGCGGCGAACAGCAGGATCTGCGAGCCGAGCGTTCCGGTTCCGGACGGGCCTCGCGCGAGCAGGCCGCAGCAGCCCGCCATCACGGCTAGGCCGGCGCCGAGCCCGCAGGTGATCGCGAGGCGCCGCCACGGAAACGGCTTCACCACGGCTTCGGGAGGCGGCGGGGCAGACGGCTGCCGTTCGGTGAACGGGGTCATCGCTGCAGCGGGGTCCTGATAGGACCAGCCCAGCCGTGGCCCGGCGGTCAGCAAGCGCTGCAACGGGTGCGTGGTCGCGGGTGGACGATCGGCCACTGGCCCTTCCTCCCCATGAGATCCGGCGGCAATAGACAGACGGTGATAAACGCCGTGCGTACGGTACGTGTGAAACAAATCGATGCGCTAGTGTCCTGCGCCGGAAATCCGTGAGAGATATCGGCTGAGTGAGGTGAGGATCTCCTCGGCGGTTTTCTTCCATACGAACGGTTTGGGGTCGGCGTTCCACAGTTTCGCCCACTGCCGGATGT
>JBIOYB010000535.1:0-16419 GCA_044869915.1 Allorhizocola sp. | reverse complement strand
GTTACGTGGTCACGTTCCGGCAGACCGATCCGCTGTACACGATCGACCTGGCCGATCCGCGCAAGCCGCGAGTGGTGGGGGAGTTGAAGATCCCTGGCTATAGCGCATATCTGCATCCGGTCAGCGAAAGCCGCCTGCTCGGAGTCGGGCAGGACGCGACCGATCAGGGGCGCGTGCAGGGCACACAGGTGTCGCTGTTCGACGTCGGCAACCTCAGCGAGCCGAAGCGGGTGGCGCAGCACAAGATGGCGCGTGCCTACAGCGAGGCGGAAAGCGATCCGCACGCGTTCCTGTACTGGCCCGCGACGAAGCTGCTCGTGATCCCGGTGAACTCGAGCGCGCTGCTGCTGCGGGTCGACGACGCGTCACTGTCCCAGATCGCGACGATCTCGCACTCGTCGAGCAAGGGCGAACCGATCCGCCGCTCGCTGGTCATCGGCGACACGCTCTGGACCATATCCAGCCAGGGCGCCATGGCGTCCAGTTTGGACGGCGCCCGGGAGCTGGGATTCGTCAACCTATAGGTATTGCCCGATTCGCTCTTCGCCGTCGGGGGACCGGCCGCCAGGCTTGTCCCCCTCGCCGAAGAACCGCTTGCCGCCGAACTCGCCGTGCAGGCGGTCGTCCAGCTCGTCGGCCAGGCCAGTCATGACCTGGATCGCCAGGGACAGGTGGGTCGCCTGGAAATCGCGGCCGAAGACGGGCACCGAGGCCCAGACGGTGCCGGCGGTGCAGTAGAGCCGGCCGATGGGCATGCGGTTGGTCAGCTCGGACAGCTTCACGAACAGCTTCTCGCTCGGCTCGACCTCGGTCAGGACGGGCGAGAACACGTCGATGAGCGGCGGGTTGTCGCGCACCCGCACGAACACCATGGCCGAACCGGCGCGGATGCCGATGTCGCCGTCGGAGTCGACCTGGAGCTGGTCGGGGTCGGCCTTGGTCAGCGCGGCGACGACGATGCGCACCCGCTCGGCGAGGTCAAGGCCTTGCAGCGCCACGGAATCGAGCGACGGTGCGCCGTCCATTGTGGACTCGTGGCGGGCCGAGGCGAGCTGCGGGATGGTCAGCGGTTCGTCCTTGGCGTCGCGGCTCGCGTAGACCAGGAAGGCCGGATGCGGCGCGCCGTAAACGTCGCGCAGCGTGCGGGTGACAATCCGGGCGAGGCGGTCGTCGCCGTCGTTCAGGCCGAAACTTTCGCCCGAGCCCGCGAGCACACCGGGCGGCGACCAGCCCAGCGCCACCATCGCGGCGACGGCCGCGCGGTCCAGGCGGTATCCCTGCGGAAGATTGGCATTGCCGACGGCCATGGCCATGATGCCGCCGGATTCGATTTTCTCCAGGCTCACGCCGTAAACGGCGTCGCCGGTGCCGGACGCGGTCGGGTCGAGCGTGAGATCGAGCCGGGCTCCGGCGGGCATGTCGGGCAGGGTGGTCGCAAGCGCCTGGGCGAACTCGCGCCAGGCCTCCTTCACCTTCGCGCCCAGGTCAGCCGTTGTCGGCTCATCCAACAACTCGGCCTCGGGCAGGTCCGCCATGATGCCTCCTCCGGAATTGTGTCCCCGCGACGTTGTCAGGCTTGAACCAGCGCTGTCAATCGGGCGGCCAGTTCGGCCGGATCGCCGGCTCCCCTGCCCACAGCCAATCCCAGCAGGTATGCGCCGATGGGGGCGGCTGGGCGAACCGTGTTGTGCGCCACTTCCCGGGCCAGGTCGAGGATCACCTTCGTGTCGGCCGAGTCCGGCGGTAGGTCAAGCTCGGCACACGCGGCCGCCACGAACTCCTGCAACGTCATCTCAGCCAACGTTCCGCCCTTTCCAGCTCCTCCGGTGTGTCGCAGTCATACCACGGCGGTATCGCGCCGCCGGTTGCCGGCCATGGCACTTCGGCTATCCGCGCCACGCTGCCAATCAAAGCATTCATCGAGGGGGGTACCTGTGCCACTGCCCGGATCAGCGCCTTTACTGACCAGACCGTCGCCATCGGCTGCCTTCGCCCCTCATCGTCCACGTACACGGCCACGTCGTGGGTGTTTTGTCGCAATAACGCCAGTGCACTGGCACTAAGGAATGGCAGGTCCCCGCCGACCACGGCGATAAAGCCCTGCGCACTTGGCACATCCGCATTCGGCACATCCGCATTCGGCACATCCGCGGCCCGATCCCCGTGCGCCGGACCGTCTCCCACCGTGTCGCCGCCTGCCCGGCCGTCCGCCCCCGAGACACCGTCTCCGCCAGCCGCACCGGTCGTGCCACCACCGGCGCCGTCACCCTCACGGCGGGCCGGATCACCGGTCGTGCCGCCATCCGCGCCGCCGCCCTCACCGCGGGCCGGATCACCGATCGTGCCACCACCCGCGCCGGAACCCTCACCGCGGGCCGGATCACTACCCGCGCCATCACCCGTGCTGGGGGCCGGGACGCCGCCCTCGCGGCGGGTCAGGCCGCCACTCTCGCGGCTCGGGGCGCCAGTCACACCGCGGGCCCCGCCATCCGCGCTGCCGGTCACGCTGTGGGCTAAGCCACCACCCTCGCTGACGGATGGGCCGCCGTCCGCGCCGCCGGTCAGGCCGTGGGCCGGCTCGCGCCCGCGCATGTCGCCCGCTTCGTCCGCAGGCCTCTCAGTCGTGCCCCTGACTCCGCCAGTGGCTGCTGCGCTGGTGGCCGTGGACGATGATGGGCTTGCCAAGTGCTGCAAGGCTTTGAGCCCTGCGGCGACCCCGGCGACCGGGCCGGTGCCGGCGGGTTGCTCCTGGGTCAGGTGCACCCCGCGGGGGAGGTGGCCTGCCAGCTCGATGGGACCGACCACGACGATGTGGTCGGCGTCGGACACGGCTCGTAACACGCGATGGAGCATCGACTCGCCCGCGACTGCGAGAAGGGGTTTGATGACCCCGCCCATCCGCCTGCCGGAACCGCCCGCCAAGACTATCGCCGCATATCCCATGTTTGCCCCAAGAATTTTTCGCCTGTGGATAACTTATCCACAGATACGCGATCATGGTTGCGGGGTGATTGGAACAGGTGTTCGCTCTTTGGCATGGAGCGAATCGAAGTCCGGATCAACAGTCGCGAAGACCTACTCGGTTATGTGCCTTACACGTTGGGCTTCTATCCTACCGACAGCCTTGTCCTGCTTGGGCTTTCCGAGCGACAGGTCGGCGTGACCTCCCGCGCCGACGCCGACCAGCCGACACGGGAGATCACGCGCATGTTCTCCCTTGCGCTGCGACGCGTGCCACACGTCCACAGCGCCATCTTGATCGGCTATGGTCCGGACTCACTCGACGGTCCAATCCGGACAGTGGCGCGCGACCTCCGGGCCCGCAACTACCTGGTGCACGAGGTGTTGCGCGTGGGCGACGGGCGCTTCCACTGCCTGGATTGCAACGGCTGCACGGCGCCGGCCGGGCGACCGTTCGACGTCGGCACCAGCGTGGCCGCGGCGACCATGACCTATGCCGGCGCGGTGGCCAGGCCCACTCGGCAGGATGTGACGAAGCTCGTCCGGCCGATCGGTGGGCTCGCCGCGGTCTCGATGACCCAGGCCGTCGATCGGGCTGAGCAGCGGTTGGGCGGTGTGCGGGACAGCGCCGAGGTCCTGGTTCTGGGCAGGCTGGCAGTCGATGACGCTGTCGAGCGGGCGAGGGAGCGGCTCAGGCTCAGCGATGACGAGGTGGCGTGTCTGAGCGTGCTCATGGCCGAGAGCGCCGTGCGCGACCACGCTTGGTTCCTCACCAATGGGCAGGACTGGTTGCTGGACTTCTGGCTCGACATGACGCGGCGAGCAGAGCCGATCCTGGCCGCGCCCATGGCGTGCATGCTCGCGTGGTGCGCCTGGCGGCAGGGCGATGCCGGGCCGCTCGCCAACGCCGCGCTTGAGCGGGCGACGCGCATCGATCCCGACTACGATCTCGTGCGCACGTTCAACGAGATGTTCGACCAGGCCTACCCGCCAGACCTGATACCGGACTGGCCGCCGCTGGCTTCGGGGACGAGTGAGCGGTGATGGGCGACAGGTGGTTCGAGACGGCTGGAGTGGTCCGGCTTCCCGGTGGTGCGCATGTGCGCGGGAGGCGGTTGGCCGATCCCGTCACGCCGGCCGATTTCGCGCTGGTGCTTGCGTCGGGCCCGCTACCCCCGTGGCGATTCCGGCGCATACGCTGGCCCGATTTCTGGGTTCCGACGGATCTCGCCGACGCGGTTGACGCGCTGCGCGAGGCGCATGATCATGCGCTGGCGGGCCAGCGGGTGGAGGTGGCATGCCGGGGCGGCGTCGGGCGCACGGGCACGGCGCTTGCGGCGCTGGCCGTCCTTGACGGGCTCGCGCCGGAGGAGGCGGTGAGGTGGGTGCGCGGCACCTATCACCGCCGCGCCATCGAGACCCCTTGGCAGCGAAGGTGGCTACGGAAGGTCAGATGACGGCCCGCCAGAATGGGAGCCGTGGACCTCGCCTATGTCAGGGAGCACCCGCACCTGTTGCGGACCATGCTCACCCATCAGCGCATCAGAGAGACGCCCGTCGACGGTGGGTCGATCTGCCGCGCATCGCGTCTCACGTTCGACAACGGAGAGTCCATGTTCATGAAGGAGTGGCCCAAGGGCGATCCGCCCAGCGGCTTTTTCCACGCCGAGGCGTGCGGGCTGCGCTGGCTCGCCGAGACGGGCACGGTGGGCGTGCCCGAAGTGATCGTGGAGGCGCCCGACCTGCTCGGGCTGGCGTGGGTCGAGCCCGGCTCGCCCACGCGCGACGGGGCCGAGCAATTTGGACGGTCGCTGGCCGCGATGCACCGGTCGGGCGCGACGGCGTTCGGGGCGCCGTGGGACGGCTATCACGGTTCCGCGCCCATGGACAACACATCAAGCACGGAGCCGTGGCACATCTGGTTTGCGCAGCGGAGGCTTTATCAGTACCTGCAAATGTCATTGAATGCTCTATCCCCCTCGGACATCAACCTTGTCGAACGGGTCATCGCCGCGATGGATGACTCAGGCGACGAGGCACCAGCACGCATTCACGGCGATCTGTGGATGGGCAACCTGCTCTGGGGTGCGGACGGGCAATGCTGGCTGGTTGATCCGGCGGCGCACGGCGGTCACCGCGAGACCGACCTCGCATACCTGCAGCTTTGGGGCCGGGCGCCGCACTTCGACGTGATCCTCGGCGCATATCAGGAGGCGTGGCCGCTGGCGCCGGGCTGGCGGGAGCGGATCCCGCTTCATCAGCTATCGATGTATTTGCTGCACACGGCGCTGTTCGGGGCCGCGTTCGCGCCCGGCGTGCGGGAGACGGCGTCGGCATGTCCGCACTGAGACCGATCAAGCGCCGGCTTCATCAGATGAGACCGCACGACTACCACTGCTGGCGGGACCCTTCTTTGGGCTACCGTCGAACGATGACTGGTGACGCCGGATTGATCGACCGCTACGGACGGCGGGCGATCGATCTACGGGTCTCCCTGACGGATCGGTGCAACCTGCGCTGCTCCTACTGCATGCCGCCCGAGGGCCTGCCCTGGCTGCCCAAGGAGGAGATCCTCACCGATGCCGAGATCATCCGATTGATCGGCGTCGCGGTGACGCGGTTGGGGGTGACCGAGGTCCGGTTCACCGGCGGAGAGCCGCTGCTGCGACCCGGCCTGGTCGACATCGTCGCGGCGAGCGCGGCGCTCCTGCCCCGGCCACGGTTGTCGTTGACCACCAATGCGATCGGGCTCGACCGGCGGGCGGCGGCGCTGCGCGCGGTTGGCCTGGACCGGGTGAATGTGTCGCTCGACACACTCGACCTGGAGCGGTTCGCCACGCTCGCGCACCGCCGACGGTTCGACGACACCATCCGCGGGCTGCACGCCGCACATGCCGAAGGCTTGCGGCCAGTCAAAATCAACACCGTCCTGCTGCGCGGTATCAACGGTGATGAGGCGCCGGCGCTCCTGCGGTTCGCGCTCGAGCACGGATATGAGCTGCGGTTCATCGAGCAGATGCCGCTCGATGCGCAGCACGGCTGGAAGCGCGAGGAGATGATCACCGCGGAGGAGATCCTGGACTCGCTGCGTGCGTGCTTCGACCTGTCGCCCGATCCGGCCGAGCGGGCGGGCGCGCCGGCCGAGACATGGCTGGTCAACGGCGGGCCGGCGCGGGTGGGAGTGATCGCCTCGGTGACCAGGCCATTCTGTGGTGACTGCGATCGCACCCGGCTGACCGCCGACGGGCAGATCCGCAACTGCCTGTTCGCGAGGGGCGAGACCGATCTGCGTGGGCTGATGCGAGCAGGCGCCGCAGACGAGGAGCTCGCCGACGTCTGGCGGGCGGCGATGTGGGGCAAGCTGCCCGGCCACGGCATCGACGACGCCTCGTTCCTGCAGCCCGCAAGGCCGATGTCGGCGATCGGCGGATAGATGGTCACGATTAGGTATTTCGCGGGGGCACGGGCGGCGGCCGGCGTCTCGGAGGAACGGGTGCCCGCCGGGAGCACGATCGAGCAGCTGAGCCGGGAGCGGAGTCAAGCGCTTCAGCGCGTTCTTCTTTCAGCCAGCTTTCTGGTCGACGGGCTAGCGTGGCACGACCGGACCGCCCCGCTACCGGCTGGCGCGACGGTTGACGTGCTTCCACCATTCGCCGGAGGGTGACTTGCTCCAGGGATTCATGTTCTTCGGGGTTGTGCTGCTCGTGACCGGGTCGATCCACTGGTACCTGTGGCGGCGCCTGGTCAAGGACACCACACGGCCAGGGCGGTGGCGGCGGATCGGGACGATCGCGCTGTTCGTGATGCTTGCGGCACTGATCGGGGCGTTCGCGATGCCGCGAGTGATCGGCGCGAAGGAGGCCTTCGCCTTCTCGCTGATCGGCTACATCTGGCTGGCAGTGATGTTCTACCTGCTGGTCGTGCTGCTGGCGCTCGAGATCCCACGGCTGTTGCTGCGCCTGATCGGGCGGCGCACGGTCACCGTCCAGGCGGCCGCCGGGACGATCCCCGCGGGCGGCGCCGACAGCGCGAGCGGCCGGGCGGCGGAGGCGGCTACGGCGGCGCGAGGCGCGAGCACGGCGGCAGCCCATGGCGATGCTGTCGAGACCGCCGGTGGCGGCGTGATGGTGACCGATGGGAGCGGCACGGCGGGCCGCAACGAGGCGACAGTCCTGGACGGTGGCGGTGCCGGGGTTGATGGCCGCGCGGTTGACAGCGGCGACGTGGTGGGGACGGGCCCTGGCGGCGCGGCGGGCAGGAGCGGCGGTGCGGCAGCGGGTGGCGGCGCAGCGGTTGGTGCGGGCGGCCCGGCTGCAGGTGGCGGCACGACGGTTGGTACGGGCGGACCGGCGGGCAGGAGCGGCGATGCGGGCGCGGACCGCGCGGCGGTTGGTGCTGGCGGCGCGGCTGCAGGTGGCGGCATGGCGGTTGGTGCTGGCGGCCGGGCAGCGGGTGGCGCAGGTGGCGGCGACGATGGGGTGAGCCGGCGGTTGGTGCTGGCGCGCGGGGCGGCGATCTTTGCTGGGCTGACAGCGACTGGGTTGGTCGGATATGGGGTGAAGACCGCGCTGGGGGCGCCGGTGCTCAAACGGGTGCGGATCCCGCTGGCCAAACTGCCGCGGGGCTTGGACGGATACCGGATCGCGCTTGTGAGCGACATTCACCTCGGGCCGCTGACTGGGCTCGAGCACAGCCGGCGCATCGTGGATTCGATCAACGGGATGGACGCCGATCTGGTCGCGATCGTGGGGGATCTCGTCGACGGGTCGGTGGCGGAGCTTGGACGGGACGCGGAGCCGCTGCGGGGGTTGCGCAGCCGGGACGGGTCGTACTTTGTCACGGGCAATCACGAGTACTACTCCGGTGTGGACGAGTGGGTGGACGAGCTGGGGCGGCTTGGCGTCAAGGTGCTGCGCAACGAGCGGGTCGAGATCCGCGGGCTGGACCTGGCGGGCGTCAACGACGTGGCCGGCGCCGGCTTCCCCGGTGGGGATGGCGGGCCCGACTTCGCCAAGGCGCTGGGCGACCGCGACCCGGCCAAGCCGGTCGTGCTGCTGGCGCACCAACCCGTGCAAGCGCACGAGGCGGCGAAGTACAAAGTGGACCTTCAGCTGTCAGGGCACACACACGGCGGGCAGATGGTTCCATTCAACTTCGTGGCACGCCTGCAACAACCCGTCATCTCGGGATTGGGCGAAGTGGACGGCACAAAGGTCTACGTCACCAACGGTGCGGGCTTCTGGGGCCCACCCGTCCGAGTAGGCGCGCCACCCGACATCACACTCGTTGAGCTGAGAGCCGGTTAAACTCCCGGGCGTGCCCCGTGACAGTTGGATAGCCGATCTGCACATCCACTCCAAGTACTCCCGGGCATGCAGTAAAGATCTGGAGCTGCCCAACCTGGCCTACTGGGCCCGCCGCAAAGGCATCAGGCTGCTCGGCACCGGCGACGTGACCCACCCGGCCTGGCTCGCGCACCTGGGCGAAAGTCTGGAAGACGCAGAGCCTGGGCTGTACCGGCTCAAGGAAAGCATCGAACATCGGCTGCCCGGCTCGCTGAAGGGCGAACCCACACGGTTCATGCTCAGCGGAGAAATCTCGACCATCTACAAACGAGACGAGCGCACGCGCAAGGTGCACCACCTGGTGTACTTCCCCGACTTGGAGTCGGCCGGCCGGTTCCGCGAAGCACTGGTCAAGGCCGGCTGCAACCTGAACAGCGACGGGCGGCCAATCATCGGCCTCGACTCGCGCGACCTGCTCGAGATGACGCTCGAGGCGAACTCCGACGCGTATCTGGTGCCCGCCCACATCTGGACACCCTGGTTTTCGGCACTCGGATCCAAATCCGGGTTCGACGCGATCGCGGACTGTTATGCCGACCTGGCCGAGCACATCACGGCCGTCGAAACCGGACTGTCCTCCGACCCCGAAATGAACCATCGGGTGTCGAGTTTGGACCGATATCGGCTCGTGTCGAATTCGGACGCACACTCGCCGCAGGCACTCGCGCGGGAAGCCACCGAATTCAACTGCGAACTGGACTACTACGCGATCAAGCGGGCGCTGGCAGGCGAACCGGGACTCACCGGCACGATCGAGTTCTTCCCCGAGGAAGGCAAGTATCACGCCGACGGGCACCGCGACTGCGGCGTGAACTGGAGCCCCGAGCAGACCAAGGCGGCCAAAGGCGTGTGCCCGGTGTGCGGGCGGCAGCTCACCGTGGGCGTGCTGGCCCGCGTCGAAGAGCTGGCCGATCGGGCGACGCACGCGAGACCGATGGAACAACGCGTCACCCACCTGATCCAGTTGCATCAGGTGATCGGCGAGATCGAGGGGGTGGGCGCCAAGAGCAAGACCGTGGAGGGCAAGATTAACTCGCTGGTGGCGGCCCTCGGGACGGAACTGACGATCCTGACCAGAGCGCCGCTCGATGAGGTACGGCGGGTCGGCGGCGAGCTGCTCGCGGAGGGAATCCGGCGGCTGCGCGCGGGAGAGGTCGACCGGGTGCCCGGATACGACGGCGAGTATGGGGTGATCCGGCTGTTCCAGCCCGACGAATTGAAGCCGTCGACAACGGACGACGGGCTGTTCGACCTGTTCGACCTGCCGCGGGTGGAAGCCAAGCCGCGGCCGAAACCAGCCAAGGCCACCCAGAAGGCGGTAGCCCAGCGCAAGCCGATCAGCGCGCCCCCGCTGCCCAGCGTCGCCTCGCCACACGAACCGTTCGAACCCATGCTCGCCGGCATGGAGGAGGTCGGCACCGGCCTGCTGGACCGTCTCGACGCCATGCAGCGCGTCGCCGCCTCCGCCCCCGGTGGTCCCCTGTTGATCGTGGCTGGCCCTGGTACCGGCAAAACAAGAACCTTGACCCACCGTCTGGCCTACCTTTGCGCGGAGATGAACGTCTATCCAGAGGAATGTCTGGCCATCACGTTCACCCGTCGCGCCGCGGAAGAGCTGCGGCACCGGCTCGCGAGCCTGCTCGGCCCGGTGGCCAAGGAGGTCACCGTCGCCACATTCCACGCGCTCGCGCTGTCGCTGCTGCGCGAGGAAGACCCGTCCTATGAGATCATCGACGAGACGGACCTGGACGAACTGGTGCCGGCGGCGATCAAGCGGCTCGAGGCCGATCCGGACAAGCGGCGGTGGAGCTGGGTTTTCGTCGACGAATACCAGGATGTCGACCAGCACCAATACGACCTGCTCCGCCTGCTCGTGCCGCCCGACGGCAACATCTGCGCGATCGGCGACCCCGACCAGGCCATCTACTCGTTCCGCGGCGCGGACGTCGGCTTCTTCATGCGCTTCTCGCAGGACTTCGAGGAGGCGCGGGTGGTGCGGCTGACCCGCAACTACCGCTCCAGCGCGCCGATCATCGCGGCCGCGGTGCAGGCCATCGCCCCCACGTCGCTGATCAAGGGTCGCCGGCTGGACCCCGCCAAGGTGGATCTCGAAGCACCGCTGATCGGCCTGTATCCGGCCGGCAACGCGGCCGACGAGGCCGGCTTCATCGCCAAGAAGGTGGACGAGCTGGTGGGCGGCGTGTCGCACCGATCCAGGGCCGCCGACACCCGCGGTCTCACCGGCGCGACCGTCTCGTTTGGCGACGTCGCCGTCCTGTACCGCACGGACGCCCAGGCGGCGGCGATCGTCGAGGCGCTGTCGCGGGCCGGCATCCCGGTGCAGAAGCGTTCGCACAACCGGCTCAAGGACCGCGAAGGCGTGAGCGCGATCGTCCACGAGATGCGCCTCGCGCACCCGGAGGGTTCGGTCGCGGCGCGCCTGAAGAAGCTGGCCGGCCCCGAGACGTTCGGCGCCGTCGACCTGCTCCTGCCGCTGGCCCAGCGCAGCGGGCACGACCTCGAACGCTTCCTCGCCGACGTCGCGACCGGAGCGGAGGTCGACGCGCTCGACCCGCGCGCCGAGGCGGTCACGCTGCTCACGCTGCACGCGGCCAAGGGGCTCGAGTTCCCGATCGTGTTCCTGACCGGCTGCGAGGACGGCCTGCTCCCACTGCGCATGCCCGGCAAGCAGCCCACCGACGACGACATCGCCGAGGAACGCCGGCTGTTCTTCGTCGGGATCACGCGCGCGCAGCGGCGCCTGTTTCTGAGCCACAGCGCGCGGCGGATCCGTTTCGGCGCCGAGCGGGAGACCCGGCCCTCGTCATTCCTGTCGGCTATCGACTCTGGCCTGCTGGAATCGCTCAAGGAGGAGGCGCCACGCCGCCCACGCGATCTCCAACTGAAGCTGCTCTAGATTGTTCAGATGACCGAGCCCGCCCCGCCTCGCCCCCGCCTGAGCGGCCGCTCCGCCGCGCTGGTCGGGCTCGGGGTTTTCGTCGCGGCGCTGGTCGCCTTCGGTCTCGTGCTCGTGGCTCTGATCCGCACGGATGCCCCGGCCGTGCCGACCGAGACGTCGGTGCCGTCGAAGCTGCCCCAGTCGGCCCGCTTCGCCAAGCAGGGGGACTGTGTGCTCAACGTCGGTACCGACCAAAATCCAGACATGATCCTGGTGACCTGCACCCAGGATGCCCTCGAGGTGATCGAGCGTCTGGAGGGGACGGTCGACGTCAAAGAGTGCCAAAAAATCGAGGGATACCGTTACCACTACTTCTATGACAGCGAGCTTGGTGACAAGTTTGATTTCGTCCTGTGTATGCGGAGGCGAAACGGATAATAAGAGGCATGAGACCAGTACGTGGATTGGCTCGTGCGCTCCTGGGTGGACTGTTCATCGCCGCCGGCAGCCAGGCGTTGCTGCGCCCCGGCCGCTACGCGGCGCAGGCCGAACCTTTGGCCGATCAAATCGCACCCATGCTGAAGCGGATTGACCCGCGCCTGCCCACCGAGCCCGAGACGCTCGTGCGGATCAATGCCGCCGTGCAGGTCGGCGCGGGTGTGCTGCTCGCGACCGGCACCGCGCCCAGGCCCGCGGCGGCGGTGCTGGCCGGCACGCTGCTGCCCGCGACGTTTGTCGGGCACCCCTTCTGGAAGGTCCAAAATGTAGCGATGCGCCGCGCGGAGCAGGTGCAGTTTGCCAAGAATCTTGGGCTGCTGGCGGGGCTGCTGCTGGCCGCCGCCGACACCGCGGGGTCGCCGAGCCTACGATGGCGGGCTGAACGCGTGGTGAAGCAGGCCAAAAAGAAGGTGACCAGCCACGACTAATGATGGTTAACACGATGGAAATGTCGCAAAACAGTGTGGGAAGAGACACGGTCGGGTAACACGGGGCAAGACCTTAAGAAGCGCCCTCTAGGCTTGTGACATTCCACAGTTCTGACCATCGATCACGGAGGTCGCGACTCCATGCCGGCCAACGGCCCGCTTCGCCATGTCATCCGAGCCGGCATCGTAGCAGTGACCTGCTATTTCGCCTGGCTGGCGATCAAAGAGTACGGTCGCCCATACGACTTCTTCGACATGAAGATTTATCACGGTGCGATGGCCTGGTGGACCCAGGGCGGCGAGCTGTACGACTTCCGGCACCCCACCATCACGCTCGGCTACACCTATCCCCCGTTCGCGGCGCTGACCATGCTGCCCATGGCCGGGCTCACGGTCGTCGAGGCCGGGTGGCTCAATGTCGCGTTTGGACTCGCCGCGCTCGCGTTTGTGTGTGCCATGCTGCTCGGGCCGATCGCCAAGCGCCACCACTGGTCCCGCTGGGGGGTCGTGGCGCTGGCCGTGCCGGTGTTCGCGGCGCTCGAGCCGGTGCGGGAGAGCCTCGGCTACGGCCAGGTCAACATGCTCCTGTTTGGACTCGTGATCGCCGACCTGGTGGCCCTGCGCAAGGGGTGGAAGTGGGCCGGCGTCGGCATCGGCCTGGCCACGGCGATCAAGCTGACTCCTGCCCTTTTCATCGTGTACCTGCTGTTCAGCAAGCAGTGGCGGGCCGCGCTCACCGCGGGCGGGACGGCGCTGGCGGTCACCGTGGGCACGCATCTCGTGGCGCCCGAGGAGTCGTCGACCTATTTCGGCAGCGTGATGTGGCAGACCGAGCGGGTCGGCGTGGCCGACATGACGCCCAACCAGTCCCTGGCCGGGCTGATCGCGCGCCTGCACGACACCGCGCACGCGCCCAGCCTGCTGTGGCTGTCGTTCATGCTGGTCGTGCTCGCCATCGGGATGACCCGGGCGCGCACCTCGCACACGGAGGGCGATGAGCTGACGGCGTTCACGATCGTCGGGTTGACGTCCAATGTGATCAGCCCGATTTCGTGGTCGCACCACCTCGTGTGGGTCATCCCGGCGATCATCGCGTTGTCGGATCAGGCGCTGCGCAGGCGGTCGGCCAGCCGGGGGATCATCGCGCGGGGGCAGGCGACGCCCGGGTTGCGGGAGCCGATCTGGTTCCCGGCGCTGACGGGTGCGCGGCACGCGGCCGCCGCCGCGGGGCTTTACGTGCTGTTCCTGGTCTCGCCGATCTGGCCCAACGAGCACCAGTTCCCCGGGGTCTCGCACTGGGCCGACGGGATTTCGGGTGTCGTGTGGGAAAACTCGTTCGCGATCGCGCTCGTCGTGCTTGTCGTGCTGCTGCCCTACCGGCCGGGTGCTGCGCCCGCGTTCGGGCCGCGTCTCGGTGGGCGTGCACGGGTGGTCGTGCACCAGCCGCAGCTCAGCGAGGCCGGCGCCGCCAGACTCGGCGGCGGGCAGCCCGACGATCAGTCCGACGATCAGGGGCAGTTGACCCATTCTTCGGTGCCGTCGGCGAAGCGCTGATGCTTCCAGATCGGGATGCGCTGCTTGACGAGATCCACCAGGCGGCCGCAGGCGGTGAACGCCGCGCCACGGTGGGCGGTCGACACCGCGGCGGCCAGCGCGACATCGCCGATGGCGAGCGGGCCGTGGCGGTGCGACACGGCAATCGCGTAAACGTCCGGGTCGGCTGAGATCTCGGCGACCACCTGGCGCAGCACGTCCTCGGCGCTCGGGTGGGCCTCGTAGGTCAGCGCGGCGACGGCCCGGCCGTGGTCGTGATCGCGCACGACGCCGGCGAAACTGACCACGGCGCCGGCGCGCGGATCGGCGACCGCCTTTTCGTGCTCGGCGATATCCAGCGGCTCGGTGGTAACACGGATGATCATGGCAACTCCAGGTAATCGACCTGTTGGCCGGGCAGGCCCTGCCCGTGCGGCGGGATGACGGCGAAGCCGTGCGAGCCGGCGAGGCCGCGCAGCATCGCCGACCCCACGTGCGAGGCCGGGAACCAAGCCTGCTCCTCGCGGCGCACGAGCGCGAGATGGGTGTAGTCGCCGCGCCCCGGCACCGGCCCGGCCAGCGTGATCTGGGACAGCTCGGGCTCGGGCGCGCCGGTCAGACCGGCAAGCAGCGGGCTCACCAGCGACATGAGCGCGACCACGGCCGACTGCGGGTTGCCTGGCAGACCCGCGACGAACGTGCCATTTTTCAATCTTGAGACCATCATTGGGTACCCGGGGCGAACCGCCACTGTGTTGACCACATACTCGGCTCCGAGGGAGGTCAGGGCCGGGTGCAGGTGGTCGACCGGCCCGTGCATCGTGCCGCCGGTGGTGCAGATGACGTCGGCGTCCATGGCCTGCTCGAGCGCGGAGACGTGGGCGTCGAGCGTGTCCTCGATGGGTGCGATGACGCGTACGCATTCGGCGCCCATCCGCCTGAGGTAGGACGGCAGGGCGGGCCCGAGCGCGTCCCGGACCCGGCCGCTGTGCGGCACGCCGCGGGTGAGCAGCTCGTCGCCGAACACGAGCAGGGCGACGCGCGGCGCACGTTTCACGTGAATCGAGTCGTAACCGCAGGAGGCGGCGAGGCCGATCATGCCCGGGGTGACGCGGGTGCCGATCGGGAACAGCTCGTCGCCGGCGTGGGCCTCCTCGCCCGGCTCACGCCACTCGGGCACCTTGCGGGGCTGGCCTTCGACGACGTCGTCATCGCGGGTGGCCTCTTCGGTGCGCACGATGGCGGTCGTGCCGAGCGGGACCATGGCCCCGGTCGCGATCTCCATGGACGTGCCGTCCTCGGCCAGGGACGGGGCCTCGCCGCCCGCGAGGACCCGGCCGATGACGCGCCACGGGCCGGGCCCGCGCACCGCATAACCGTCCACACTGGACGTCGGGAAGGCGGGAAGATCGGTGAGCGTGGCCAGCGGCTCGGCGAGCACCAGGCCGTCGGACTCCTCCAGCGTCACCTTCACCGTGGGAAGGGGCGCGTTGAACCCGGCCTGGTAGACGGCCTTGCGGGCCTGCAGCCAGTCGATCGGCATCAGTGGTCACCGCCTCGCAGTTGGTCGAGCGTATGCGGGAGTAAGTCTGCCAATACGGCCAAACCGTCGCGCACGCCACCCGTCGATCCGGGAAGATTCACCACGAGCGTGCGACCTGCCGCCACCCCGACCACGCCGCGAGAAAGCGCAGCCAGCGGGGTCTTGCCGCGCCGCCGGATGGCGTCGGCGATCCCCGGGACTTCGTAGTCGAGCACGGTCGCGGTCATCTCGGGCGTGCGGTCGGTCGGGCTCACGCCGGTGCCGCCGGTCGTCACGATCGCGTCGGGGCGGGTCGCCAGCGCGCGCTGCAGCGCCTCCCGCACGGGCTCACCGTCGGGTACCACCATGATTTCCGTCACCTCGCACCCCAGGCCCTCCAGGCCCTGCTTGAGCAGGGGGCCGCCCGTGTCCTGGTAAACGCCGGCGGCTGCCCGGTTGGAGGCCACGATCACCACGGCTGTGCCAATCTTCGGCCCCGGCTCCACGCCCGGCACGGGCTCACTCTTTGTGGCGCGCTCGTCACGCGTCCACGTCCCGGTCTTGCCGCCCTCCTTGCTCAACACGCGCACGTTGTCGATGCTCGCGGCCGGGTCGACCGCTTTAATCATGTCGATCAGCGCCAGGCCGGCCACGGTCACGCAGGTCAGCGCCTCCATCTCCACCCCGGTGCGGTCGGCCGTCTTCACCGCGGCCTCGATGTCCACCCTGTCCTCCTGAAGGGTGAGCTCGACGGTCACGCCGTGGATGGCGAGGGGATGGCACAGCGGGATCAGATCCGGCGTGCGCTTGGCCGCCATAATCCCGGCTAGTCTGGCGACCGCCAGCGCGTCCCCCTTTGGCACCCCCGACCCTCTGAGCAGCTCAACAACCTTCGCCGTGGTCCGTACTTCGCCAGCCGCTACGGCCCGTCGAACAGTTACCCCTTTTTCGGTAACATCGACCATCTTCGCTATACCGCGATGATCCACATGCGTCAGTTTCGGATCAGGTGAACCTGGAAAATGCTCCGGCACGATATGAGCCTATCGAGAACAGGCCCACACTAAATCTCTGAACACAATGTGTAGGCGAACGGTCACAGTTCGTGACATTTCGCCCTTGCCGTATGCTATCTAAACTCATGTATACAAATCGACCTCCGCGAAACTACGCTCCGAAACAGAACTTCGCAAGGGATAACCAGGAGGCGGACATGCGGACTTTTGACTGGCA
>JBIOYB010000534.1:0-2474 GCA_044869915.1 Allorhizocola sp. | reverse complement strand
ATCAAGGTCGGCCCGGGCCTGGACCCGGAGTCCGAGATGGGCCCGGTGGTCACGGCCGAGGCCAAGCAGCGCATCCTCGGCAGCGTCGCGGGCGGGGTCGAGGCCGGGGCGCACCTGGTCGTGGACGGCCGCGAGCTGGCCGACAGAGCCGATCTCAGTGACGGGTTCTTCGTGGGGCCGTGCCTGTTCGACCACGTCGCGCCCGAGATGGACGTCTACCGTGACGAGATCTTCGGTCCGGTGCTGGTCGTGTTGCGCGCCAACACCTTTGAGGAGGCCGTCGATCTGGTCAACAGCAATCCGTACGGCAACGGTGTCGCGCTCTTCACCGGCTCCGGCGCGGCGGCGCGCGCGTTCCGGCGCGCCGTCAGCGTGGGGATGATCGGCATCAACGTGCCCATCCCCGTGCCCATGGCTTTCTACTCCTTCGGGGGTTGGAAGGCGTCGCTGTTCGGCGACACGCACATCCACGGTCCTGAAGGAGTCGCCTTCTACACCCGGGCCAAGGTCGTCACCTCGCGCTGGCCCCAGGACGAGCTCCAGCAGGAAGCACATCTGTCTTTCCCCACCTCTGTGTGATTGGAGAAGTAGATGAGAAGGCTCGCCCCCGCGGCCTTGGCGCTCCTCGTCCTGAGCGTCGCCGCATGCACCGGATCCAACGAGCCACAAACCCAGGCCCCTGCCGGCCAGCAAGGCAACACCAGCAACATCAAGATCGCGATCATCACGCACAGCAAGGCGGGCGACGCCTTCTGGGACGTGGTGAAGAAGGGCGCGGAAGCGGCCGGCAAGGACGTCGGCGCCACGGTCACCTACGAGAGCAACGGTGACCCGGCGCAGCAAGCGACGCTCATCAACAACGCCGTGAGCCAGAAGGTCTCCGGCATCGTGGTGTCGATGGCCAACCCCGACGCGCTCAAGGACTCGATCGGCAAGGCGGTCGCGGCCGGGATCCCGGTCATCACCATCAACTCGGGCCAGGCCAAGTCGGCCTCCTTCGGCGCGCTCGCGCACGTCGGCCAGGACGAGGTCGTCGCCGGGCAGGGCGCGGGCACCAAGCTCGCCGGCGATGGCGTCAAGCGGCTGCTGTGCGTGGTGCACGAGGCCGGCAATATCGGGCTCGAGCAGCGCTGCCAGGGCGCCAAGGACAAGCTCGGCGGCACGGTCGAAAACCTGCAGGTGGACGTGTCCAATGTGGCCGCCGCGCAGAACGTCATCGCCGCGAAACTCCAGCAGGACAAGACGATCGACGGCGTGCTGACGCTCAACCCCGCCGTGGCGACCGCGGCCGTGGCCGCCGTGAAGTCGGCCAACTCGACCGCGAAGGTCGCGACATTTGACCTCAACGCGGACGTGGTCGCCGCCATCACCGCCGGCACCATCCTCTTCGCCATCGACCAGCAGCAATACCTGCAGGGCTACCTGCCGGTGGTCATGATCAAGCTGTACCTCACCAACGGCAACACGGTCGGCGGCGGTCTGCCGGTCCTGACCGGGCCGGGCTTCGTCACGAAGGACAACGTCGAGAAGGTCAAGCAGCTGGCAGCGCAAGGCACACGCTGATGGCACTGCCAATGACACTGCGGAGGCTGGTGTCCCGGCCCGAGCTGTCGGCCGTGTGCGGCGCCATAGCGGTGTTCGTGTTCTTCGCCGGCTACACCGAGGCCTTCGCCACCGCGACGGGGTTCGCCAACGTGCTGGACCCCGCCGCGACCCTCGGCATCATGGCGGTAGCCGTGGCACTACTCATGATCGGCGGCGAGTTCGACCTGTCGGCGGGCGTGATGACGGCCACCTCCGGCCTCATCGTGGCCATGCTCGCCACCAAGGCCGGGCTCAACGTTTGGCTCGCCATCGCGATCGCCGTCGTGGCGGGCGCGGTGGTGGGCCTGCTCAACGGGATCATCACCGTGCGGACCGGGCTGCCCAGCTTCATCGTCACGCTGGGCACGTTCCTGGTGCTGCAAGGGCTGAACCTCGGCGTCACCAAGCTCGTCACCGGCACGGTGCAGGTGAGCGGGCTGGCGGAGGCGCCGGGATACCACTCCGCGGATATGGCCCTGGCCAGCACGGTGACGATCGCGGGCGGGCACTATCGGGTCACGATCGTGTGGTGGCTGGCGATCACGGCGCTCGCGAGCTGGGTCCTGCTACGCACCCGCCCCGGCAACTGGATTTTCGCGGTCGGCGGGGGCGAGGCCGGCGCGCGCAACGTGGGCGTGCCCACGGCGCGCACCAAAATCGGGCTGTTCATTGGGGTTTCGACGATGGCCGCGATGGTGGGCGCGATGCTCGCCATCCGGCTGACCTCGGTGCAGGCCAACGCGGGCATCGGGCAGGAGTTCCAGTACATCATCGCCGCGGTCATCGGCGGATGCCTGCTCACGGGCGGATACGGCTCGGCTGTCGGCGCCGCTGTCGGCGCGCTCATCTTCGGCATGGCACAGCAGGGCATCGTGTTTGCCGGCTGGGAC
>JBIOYB010000533.1:0-11876 GCA_044869915.1 Allorhizocola sp. | reverse complement strand
CTTCATCGAGCGCATTTCGGGCGCGGCGCACGACCGCATGCTCCGTGACTACGAGATGCTGTTGGCGCGCAAGCGGATCGACGACCCGGCAGCCGACGCGGTCGACCCGTGGGATGTGTCCTATCTGGAGGATCGGGTGCGGGCCGAGCGGTTCACGTTCGACTCGCAGGCGATGCGGCCCTACTACGAGTATGGCCGGGTCAAGCAGGGCCTGATGACCGTCACCGAGCAGCTGTTCGGCGTGCGGTTCGCGGCCCGGCCCGACATCCCGGTGTGGCACGAGTCCGTCGACGTCTACGACGTGTTCGACGGCGACGCGCTGCTGGGCCGGATCTTCCTCGACATGCACCCGCGCGCCGACAAGTTCAGCCACGCGGCCATGTTCTCGCTCGCTACCGGCAAGGCGGGGCGGCGCGTGCCCGAGTGCGCGCTGCTGTGCAACCTGCCGCAGGCCGGGGAGCTGTTGCAGCACACCGAGGTCACCACGTTCTTCCACGAGTTCGGCCACCTCATCCACCACGTGCTGGGCGGGCAGCAGCGGTGGGCCGCGCTGTCGGGTGTCAAGACCGAGTGGGACTTCGCCGAGGCACCCTCGCAGCTGCTCGAGGAGTGGACCAACGACGCGGCCACGCTGCGACGGTTTGCGCTGCACCACGAGACGGGCGAGCCCATCCCGGCCGCACTGGTCGAGCAGATGCGCGCGGCCGACGAGTTCGGCAAGGGCCTGCACGTGCGGCGGCAGATGTTCTACGCCTCGCTGTCGCTCGAGCTCTATCGGCGCGACCCGCACGGGCTCGACCCGCTGCAGGTCGAGATCGAGACCCGGGCCCGGCACATCCCGTTTGCCCACGTCGACGGCACACACATGCACCTTTCGTTCGGCCACCTCGACGGATACTCGGCCATCTACTACACCTACATGTGGTCGCTCGTCATCGCCAAGGACCTGTTCACCGCGTTCGACCCGGCCGACCTGCTCGCCCGCGACGCGGCCGCCCGCTATCGCACCAGCGTTCTGGCCGCGGGCGGGTCCGCACCGGCGGCCCGGCTCGTGCACGACTTCCTCGGCCGCGACTACACCTTCGACGCGTTCAAGGCGTGGCTGGACCGCGACTGAGGCCCTGACTGAGGCCCTGACGCCGGCGCGCCTCGGCCACCATGGCGTGCGCGTGCGGCTCGTAGTCGCTCTCGTCGAGGCTGACCCGGCGGGCCAGCCCTCGGCGGACGGCGTCATCGGCACACTCGACGAAGGCCCTGAGGCAGGCGAGGCGATAGGCGGCGCGCAGATCCGCCTCATCGTGGTAGGCGACCGGATCCTGCGGCGTCCACACGTCGTTGCGCTCGTCCTCCTCCGAGGCCAGCCTGAACGGGCCACGAGCCTGTCGTCGCCGCGAAACGATTCGGGCACCTCGGGCACGCACCAGTCCGGGCTCAGCTCGGCCAGCAACCGGTCGAGCCGCGCCTCGACTCCCGCTCGAGCGCACTGCCGTCCACAATGGACCGAGTCTATTCGGAGCCCGTGTTTGGGCCGGGGCCGCCCGGCCCCGGGCGCGGTCGGTGCGCCGACACGCGACAAGCAGTGATAGCGCCAACGCGCTAGAATGTCCTGCATAGGCCCGCCGCAGTCCTCGGCAGCGGCTGCAACAACCGCCGCGGTCTACCCACTTTGAAATTGGGAGGGACGTCTCAGCATGCCTGAACAGCCTCAGCCCGACCTGCCGGTCCCCGGCAACCCGTTCCTGGCCCAGACCCCAACGGCACTGGAAGCCGAGGCCAGTTCGCAGGAGTCAACGCCAACAGCCCCTGCCGCGGCCATACCACACCTTTTGTTTTCCCACCCAGCCGGCGAAGGCGGCCCGGGTCTGGAAGATTTCGACCCGCCGCCGAGCCGCGCGACAATCGCACGGCGCGCGTCTCGTCCCGAGCGCAGGAGCCTGACAAGCACCCGGAGCAGCAGCAGCAGCAGGAGACGTTAACCGACCCAAACCGGTGCCGGCGGAAGGCGGCGGGCACATGCTTTGCCGCGCCCGCGTGCTGTCGCGGGCGGGCTTGCTAACGGTCAGCCGGGGTCGCCGAATAAGTCTTTCGGCCGGTGAAGACGTCACGCAGCTTGTCAACGGCGCCGGCGAGCGCGTCGGTGGCCCTGTTCCAGGGTGCCCCGCGCGGCAGGTGCGGGTGGGGCCGGCTGGGCGCGGTTTCCTGTGCGATCTCAAGCCGGTTGCCCAGTCGCACCAGATCGGTGTCGCCGAGCGCCCATTCCAGCGGGGTGAACAGTTGCGTGGCACAGCGGTGGGCGTGTTTGCGGAGTTGGTCACCCACCCGGCCCAGCGCCTCGTCCCAGCAGCCGCTTGCCGGCGGTGACCGCAGCAATGTGTCCGCATCCGACAGCAGCCGCTCGTCGATTTCCAGGAGGCCTGCCACGGCAGCGTCGGCTGCCGAGCCGGCGAGTGCCTTGGCCACTGTGGGGTAAAGATATTGGCGCTCCGCGGACAGGTGACGGCATATCTGCGCGCACAGGATGCTGCTGCCGTTGCGGCTGGGCCTGAGCCGAAGCTCCGCAGACAACGTGTGCAGGAGTTCGTGTTCTGCCGCAAGCAGCTCGAGGATGCTCCGTCCCGGCGGGTGATAGTGGTAGGCGAACCCCTCGCCCGGCAGGGTCGGCAGCGGCGGCAGATATCCGGTCATGAACGTTGGCATGCCCAAACAGCTTGGACGCCAAACAAATGTGACCTTCCTGCATGGATCGTCCGAGCCATCCGGTTTTTGCTTGAGTTGGCAAGGTTCGCGACGTGTGTGGCAAACGTGGCCGGGGTATGAGCCAGGCGTGAAGGACGCCCCGCCCCACACTGGGTCCGGCGGCCACCCCGACCGCGGCCCATCAGGCGGAGGCGAGTCGTCTTCTCCCGGATCAGCGCCACGTGAAGCGCGCGCCGCAACCGAACCAAAAACGATCATCGGGCCTGCCGTGGTGTTCCGTTGGTGTGCCGCCGGGGCAACCGCCGTTTTGATGGTGTTCGTGGCGGCGGCAATGGTTTACACCGTGCGGACGCTGCTGGTGCAGGCAGTGATCGCCGTGTTCATCTCGGTCAGTCTCGATCCTCTGGTGCGCTGGATGATCAGCCGAGGGCTCAAGCGCCCGCAAGCCGTCGCCATCATTTTCTTCGTGGTTGTCTTGGTGGTGGCCGGGCTGGTGTGGGCGGCAGCCCCGACACTCGCGCAGCAAGCCGGCGCCCTGACCACCGACTTCCCCGGATATCTCGGTCAGCTGCGCCAGCGCTCACCCGGCCTGGCCGGGCTGGAAGCCCGGTTCAACCTGCAACCCAAGGTGGACGCCTGGGTCACCGCACTTCCCGGGCGCATCGGCGGCCAGGCCATAGGTTACGTCCGGCAATTCCTAGGCGCCGCGGTGTCGATCCTGCTCGTGGTCGTGCTGACGATCTATCTGATGCTGGACCTGACCCGGCTTCGCCGTGGCCTCGTGCGGCTGTTTCCCGTCCGCCACCGGCCACAGGTCACCGAGGTCATCTCCGTCGCGATCGACAAGGTCGGCAGGTACATGATCGGCAACCTGGTGATCTCCGTGATCGCCGGATTCACGGCGTTCGTCGCGCTGACGGCATTGGGTGTGCCCTTCGCGTTGCCGTTGGCCTTGATCGTGGCCGTCACCGACCTGATTCCGCTCGCCGGTGCCACCATCGGCGCGGTGATCTGCCTCACTGTGGCCGCCGCGACCTCGGATCTGTGGCCGACGACCGTCCTGGTGGGACTGTTCTTCGTGGTCTACCAGCAACTGGAGAACTACGTGATCGCTCCCCGGGTCATCCGTGGCAGCGTCGACATTTCGTCGGTCGCCGTGCTGTTCGCGGCGCTCGTCGGCGCCAGCATGCTCGGTGTCGTCGGCGCGGTGATGGCCATCCCCATCGCCGCCACCGTCAAAGTGATCGTTTCGTCGCGGCTGCGCGGCCGCGACGAGCCGGGCGACGAGCAGAGCACCGCACCCGCGACGCCGGCGATGACGCTCAAAAAGTGAGCCTGCGCCAAGGCACTCAGGGCACTCAGGGCACTCAGGGCACTCTGGGCACTCAGGGCACTGAGGCCGGGTCGAGGCGCAGCGAGTCGGGGGCGTGCAGGCGCAGCATGGTGGTGGCCACGTTGGGCGGCAGCCGGTGCCGGGTGGCCAGCGACACGGTGACCATCACGGCGAAGGCGAGCGGCACGGTCCAGGCGGCGGGTTGCCCGACGAGCACGTCGGCCCAGGCGGGCAGGGGCATGCCGGCGACCGTGGCCAGGACGGCGCCGATGGCGGCTCCGCCGCCCGCGAGGATGCCGGCCGCCGCGCCGATGTCGGTGAGGCCGCGCCACCAGATGCCCAGCACGAGCAGCGGGCAGAAGCTTGACGCCGCGACGGCGAAGGCCATGCCGACCACACGCGAGACGTCGAGGCCGGAAACGTTGAGCGCCAACACGATCGGCACGATGCCGGCGACGATGGCGGCCAGGCGGAAGTCGCGCACCGAGCCCCGCCCGAGCACGTCCGTGGACAATACGCCCGCGACGCTGGTGAGCAGGCCCGAGGACGAGGACAGGAACGCCGCGAAAGCCCCGGCCGCGACGAGGGCCGCGAGCAGCTGGCCGAGCAGGCCGCTGCCGAGGGCCGCGCTTGGCAGCAGCAGGACGACGGCGTCGGTTTGGCCGGTCATCAGGAGTTGTGGCATATAGATCCGGCCGAGCACGCCATAGAGGGTGGGGAAGAGGTAGAACATGCCCACGAGCGCGAGCACGACGAGGGTGGTGCGCCGCGCGGCCGACCCGTCCGGGTTGGTGTAGAAGCGCACGAGCACGTGCGGCAGGCCCATGGTGCCCAGAAACGTCGCCAGGATCAGGGAATACGTCGCGAACAGGCCCTGCCCGCCCGGCACCAGCCAGTTGAGCCCGTCCGCACGCTCCACATTGGACACGGTCGGGACCGGCTCGCCCTCCTGGAACGTCAGCGTGCTTCCCGCCGGTATCTCCTGATGGGAATTTAAGATCACCGCCTCGTCGAAGTGCACCGTGGTCGTCTGCGGGAACACCGGCTCCGCCACGGTCTGCAGCTGGCCGGCCTGCCAGTGCAGCAGCAGGAAGAGCACCGGCACGGCCAGCGCGGTCAGCTTCAGCCAGTATTGGAACGCCTGCACAAACGTGATGGACCGCATGCCGCCCAGCGCGACGCTCGCCGTGACGAGCACACCGACCAGCAGGACGCCCAGGGCATACGGCCCGCCTGCCACCGTGCGCAGCGTCAATCCCGCGCCCTGCATTTGCGGTACCAGATAAAGCCACCCGATGAACACCACGAACGCGGTCGCGAGCTTGCGCAACCGCCGCGACCGCAACCGCAGCTCGCAGAAGTCGGGCAGGGTGAACGCGCCGGACCTTCTTAACGGGGCCGCGACAAACAGAAGCAGGGCGAGATATCCGGCGGCGAACCCGACCGGATACCAAAGCACGTCAACACCAAACTTGAGGATGAGCCCGGCCACGCCCAGATAGCTTGCCGCCGAGAGATATTCGCCACCGATCGCGGCCGCGTTCCAGCGCGGCGAAACGGTCCGCGACGCGACCAGGAAGTCGGATGTGGTGCGCGCCAGCCGCAACCCATAGGCACCGATCATCACCGTGGCCAGCGTGACCACGATGATGGCGGGAACGGTGTAGGGGCTAGGAATCACGCTTCACCAGCGCCGCGAAGTCGCGCTCATTTTGCTCCGAGAATCGCACATACGCGTAGCCGACCAGGAACAGGAACGGAAATGCCAGCACGCCGAGCAGCAGCCACGGCACGACCGGATGGATCTGCCGGGCGAGCTGGAACAGCAGCGGCAGCCCGCCGAGCCCGACCGCGACCACGATCGCGAGCCGCAGCGCCAGCCGCAGCTGCGCCTGGATCAGGCCGCGGATCAGGGTGTCGGACAGCTCGGTGGACAGCGGGCGCCCTTTTTTGAGGTCGCGCATGACAATTCGCGTGCGCTCGCGCTCCATCATCGGGCCCAGTCCTGCTTGGCCGCGCGCACGAGCCGGTCCTTCAGGTCGCGGGTGTGCCGCCGCGACACCGGCAGCTCCACGTCTCCGAGCAGCACGACGTAACCCGAGTTGACGAATCTCAGCTCGTCTATGAGTCGGATCTGTACCAGATAAGACCGGTGGATCCGGACGAATCCGCTCTCCGACCATCGCTCCGCCAGCGTGGCCAAAGGCACGCGCACCAGATGCGAACCGTCCGCGGTGTGCAGGCGCGCGTAATCCCCTTGCGCCTCAACCCATCTCACCGATGACCGGGGCAGCATGCGCGTCGTGCCGGCCAGCTCCACCGGGATGACCTGATCCTCGTGCTCCTCCATCTTTTTGTCCGACGGCAGGGCCAGCGACGCGATCACCCGCCGGACCGACTCGGCCAGCCGCGACGCCTGGATCGGCTTGCGCACGTAGTCGACCGCGCCCAGGTCGAACGCGTCGGCGGCCGCGTTGTCGTATGCCGTGATGAACACGATCGCCGGTGGGCGGGCGAACCGCCGCAGCACCCGCGCGAGCTCCATCCCGTCGAGCCCGGGCATCCGGATGTCGAGGAACACCGCGTCGACGTCGTTGTCCCGCAGCGCGCGCAACGCCTCCGTCGCGTCGCAGGCCGTGTTGACCCGCGACACTCTCGGGTCGGCACGCAGCAGATAGGCCAGCTCGTCGAGGGCCGGTGCCTCGTCATCGACGGCCAGGACGCGGATCACGACGCCCCGGCCCTTACCGCCGGGTGGAACTTGGGCACGCGCAGGCTCACCTTTGTCCCCTCGTTGACGGCCGTCTCCACCACGAGCCCGAACTCGTCGCCGAACAGCGCGCGCAGCCGCTCGTCCACATTGGACAAGCCATGGTGATCGCCTTCCATGAACGACTTTGGATCCATGCCCACCCCGTCATCCTCCACCGTGATGTGGCACTCCGCACCGGTGTCGCGTGCGTCGATGCTGACCATCCCGCCGCCCGGCTTCTGCGACAGCCCGTGCCGCACGGCATTTTCGACCAAGGGCTGCACGCACAGGAACGGCAGCACGACCGGCAGCACCTCGGGCGCGATCCGCAGGCGCACCCGCAGCCGCTCGCCGAACCGGGCCCGCTCCAGGATCAGATAGCGATCGATCGACCGCAACTCCTCGGCCAGCGTCGTGAACTCGCCGTGCGACCGGAACGAGTATCGCGTGAACTCCGCGAACTCGAGCAGCAGCTCGCGTGCCCGCTCCGGGTCGGTCCGCACGAACGACGCGATCGCACCCAGCGCGTTGTAGATGAAGTGCGGGCTGATCTGCGCCCGCAGCGCGCGCAGCTCGGCCTGGGCGAGCCGTGCCCGCGACGAGTCCAGCTCGTGCAGGGCCAGTTGGGTGCTGACCCATCGGCCGGTCTCGACGGTGGCCTGCACCAGCCCGGGCGGCGCTGGCGACTGGTCGGTCAGGGCGGCGAGCGCGGCCTGGGCGCCGGGCAGCGGGGTGATGACGGTGGCGCGCAGGGCGCAGTCGAGCAGATGGCAGGACAGGGCCTCCACCGTGGATCGACCGGAGTCGATCACCTTGCGGGCCGCGGCCACCAGCTGGTCGCCGTGGTGTGCGCCGTGCCCGTCGAAGGCCAGCAGCTCCTGGCCGGTCAGCAGGGCGAAGCCGCTCGCGCCGACGAGCGTGCGCAGGTGCCGGGCGGCGGGCGCGGCCGTGGACGGGGTGAGCCCGCCGCGCAGTGGCGACGTGGCCAGGCTCGCGATGTGCAGCACCTCGTAGGTCGCGCGCTGCCCCGGGGTGGCCACGCCACGCCGCGCCCGCGGGCGGGCAACCGCCAGCACGGCCGCGACGAGGGCTACGACCAGCGCGAGCGCGGCCAGGATCGAGGGCATGGTGTAGATACTGCCACGGCTCATGCTTGCAGAATTCTCTTTGCAAAGGATATTCTGCGTGACGTAGTTCTCCTCAGGAGGCATGACCCATGGATGAAACTCGCTGGATCAAGAGCGTCGACGAGTTCAAGGCGGTGTCCCACCCGCTGCGCGTCCGGCTGCTCGGCTGGCTGCGCGAGCACGGCCCGGCCAACGCGACCGAGCTTGCCCGCCAATTTGGCACGGACACCGGTTCGACCAGCTATCACCTGCGCAAGCTCGAGGGCTACGGCTTCGTGGCCGAGGTGCCCGACCCGGGCGGCCACCCGCGCGCCCGGCGCTGGCAGGCCGTGCACAAGAGCACGTCATGGTCCAACACCGATCCGGCCTCCGACCTCATGCGACGGCGCCAGCTCGAGGCGCTGATGCGCGACGCCGACCGGTTCGAGGAGATCCTGCCCGGCCTGCCCGGCGAGTGGGCCGAGGCCGCCGGCATGGAAGGTGATCAGCTCGTGCGCCTCACGGCCGGATCGGTCACGGAGCTGTTCGACACGATGCAGCAAAAGCTCGCCGAGCTCGCCGCGCGCGACGCCGACGACCCCGACGCAAGGACCATCGCCATCTACGCAGCGGGCTACCCACGATGAATCCGACCAGAAGATATGTCGCGGTCACGTTCCTGACGTGGCTGCCCACCGGGCTCTACCTCGCGCCCATGGTGCTGCTCATGCTCGAACGCGGCCTGTCCGTGCCGGCCATCGCCACCATCGGGCTGGCCTACTCGCTGACCGTCGGCGCGCTGGAGCTGCCGACCGGCGGACTGTCCGATGTGCTCGGCCGGCGGGTGGTGCTCATCGCCGCGGCCGTGTCGAGCCTGCTGGGCCTGCTGCTGATGGGCCTGGCCACGACGGCCGCGCTGTTCGCCGCGGCCGCGTTCCTGCGCGGTGTCGCGCGGGCGCTCGGCAGCGGGCCGGCCGAGGCGTGGTTTGTCGACACCGTCGGGCACGCCGACACGCGCGGCCTGGCCCACGGTTCGGTCGCGTCGTCGTCCGGGCTGGCCATCGGCACCATCGCGGGCGGGCTGATCCCGTTGCTGCTGCACGGGATCGTGGCCACGCCACTGGCCGTGCCGATCCTCATCGGCGCGGGCGTCGAGGCCATCCGCCTCATCGTGGTGGTCCTCGCGCTGCCCGAGCCCCAGCATCTACGCCCCACTTTCAAGGACATTCTTTTGGGGGTACCGGCGACCGTCCGCGACGGATTGCGCCTGAGCACACGCGACGGGATGCTCGCCCGGCTCATGGTGATCACCGGGGTCGTCGGCGTCATGCTCGCCACGATCGAGCTGCTCACGCCCGCCTGGCTGGCCGAGATCACGGTCGGGTTCGAGACCGCCGGCATCGCCTATGCCGTCGTGGCCGCGCTCGGGTTCGCGTCCAGCGCGCTGGGCGGATCGCTGAGCGCATGGGTCGTGGGCCGGGCGCGCGGCAGAGCCTCCTGGCCGCGCCTCGTCTCGCCTCGGCCCCCTGTGCGCCGCGGTCACGCGCAAGGCCGATCGGCCTCCTCTTGCGAGCCGACGGGTGTTGTGCGGGGCGCGCAGATCGGCCTGGGCGTGGTGACCGTGGCGCTGCTGGCACTCGCCGGCTCGACCGTCCTGTCCGGACTGTCCGGAGTGGTCGCCGCAGGCCTGTCCTACTGCATGCTGTTCGTGGGCCTCGGGATCGGCAGTCCGGCGTTCGCGACGCTCACCCACGAGCGGGTCACCTCGGCGATGCGAGCGACCGTGCTGTCGGCGCAGTCGCTCGCCCTGATGCTGCCCGGGGCGGTCGGCGTCATCGCCCTCTCGCGCCTGGTCGGTGTCACCGGCCCGGGCGTCGCCTTCCTCATCGTGGCGGTGCTGGTGGCCGCAAGCGGTGGGCTGCTCCGGTGGAAGCGGGCCGCCCAGCCGGCCGGGGCCAATGAGCCTTCTCCGCCCGGATCCCGGGAAGGTTCACGCTTGGGCGAGCAGATCGGCAGACGATAGCCGGCCTGCTCGCGCCGTCCTCGTAGGGTCTTCAGCCCCGGTCAAGCTCCCCGCCGCGAATCCGGTCAAGCAGATCCCGCCACGCCGCGGGGTCAAGCCGCAGGACCGGACCGCCCGGGTCCTTGGAGTCACGCACATACACCGCTTCGGCGGTGTATGCCACCTCCACGCAGTCGCCATCCTTGGAACGGACGCTCTTACGCCATTTCATATAGCCGCCCTCCTGGTTCATAGGACGATACATGTCAATGTGTAGATTCTAGCGGGCCAGGCGGTTCGCTAGCCACGACAACGCGAGCGGATACCGATAACCGATGTTGGCGTGCGTACCCTCAAAAAGCTCAAAGAAAATCCGGTCCTCAGGCACGCCGATGCCGGCCAACTCGGCCCGGAAAGCCTCGGCCCCCAGGTCGAGGAAGAAGTCATCGCTCCGGCCGGCGTCGATCCAGATCGCGCGCAGCGAGCGCAGCTCGTCGGCATAGCGCCCGACCATCCGCACCGGATCCCAGTCGAGCCAGCGCTGCCAGACCTCCGGCCGCAACACACCCGTGCGCGGATCGAACGGCAGCTCGACCGTGCCGTCCTCGCGCGCCGAGAAGCACGCCGAACAACCGAGCGCGACCAGCAGCGTGGTGTCGCCGTCCTTGGTGAACGCCGTGCGCGCGTGGAAATCCTCCCACCAGCGGTCGATATCGTGGTCGTAAGCGCGCAGGAGCCGGACCACCTTGGCGAAGTCCGGGATATAGCAGGTCTCGTAGAGCGCATCGCCCGCGTGCGTCGCGAGCGCGCCGAACAGATCCGGCCGCAGCATGGGCGTGATCATCGCGCCGAACCCGCCCGACGATTTGCCGGTGATCGCACGCGACTCGCGATCCGGGATCGTGCGGTAGTGCGCGTCGACCCAGGGCACGACCTCGTCGCACAGGTACGAGTGATAGGGCCCCGTGCCCGGCGAGTCCACAAACTGCGAACCGCCGTAGGCGGTCCACGCGTCCACATAGACCACGACGCAGCCGGGCGCCTCACCCGACGCGAACACCTCGTCGGCGTCCTCGATGAACGTCCTGCGATAGGGCGACCGGTTGGCCCACATGGTCACGTGGCCGGTATATCCCTGGATCACATAGACCGACGGGTATCGCGCCTGCTCGTCATCGTCGTAGCCGGGCGGCACATAGACCCACAGCGGCCGCTCGTGCGGGTCGCCCAGCACGTTGCCGCGCAACAGCTCCGACACGATCACCCGCTGGTCGAGCCGCCCGGCCAGCTCGCCTTCCCACGGCTGCATGGCTCAGTCGTCCTCGGACTTGCGGCGCCGGCGGCGCGGCCGGATCAGGCCCGGCACAGCCATCACAGTGTCGTAATAGCGCGGTCGCCGGTAGTAGTACTTGCGCCGCGGCCCGGCGATCGCGTACACAACGGTCGTCACGACTCCAAACGCGACATAAATGCCGAGCACCAGAATGCCCCCGCTGTCCGGAATGGACAGAAAGCCGCCATCGCCCCGGATCGGCAGGATCACCAGCGCCAGCAGGATCCACGTGACCATGCCCCAGACCAGGCCCACGCCGATGGCCGGGATGATCTGCCCGGTGATGAACCGGCCCAGCGCCGTGCCGAAGATCGCGCCGGCCGCGCCCGCGACCACAAGCAGCATGACCAGCGCGGTCGACATGGTCTCGTCGCCGACCAGCTGGCCGTATGGCTTGATGTAGTCCTTGTCCTGGAACAGTCCCAGCGGCCACAGCACGATAGCAAGCAGCAGGCCGCCGCCCACGCCGCCGACCACTCCGGCGCCCATGCGGCTGATGAAGTTGACCCGGGGAACGTATTCGTCACTCACGCCGCCGGACCTTACTACATTTTCCGCTGCGGCTGAGGCCGGATCGCTGCGCGCCCGGCCTCAGCCGCGCAAGAGCACGGCTTCGCCTGAACGGAGTCAGAGATCTCCGCAGCGGCTGAGGC
>JBIOYB010000532.1:0-21712 GCA_044869915.1 Allorhizocola sp. | reverse complement strand
CCACACACCCGTGACGCGCCCTCACCACGCCCACAACCCACCAACCCCAACAATCCCAGCCTGCCGGGCACCCACGAACCGCCCCAAAGCCCACCCCAGAAACGGCGATATTCAGTGGCCTCCTAGCCGCGCTACCTCGCGTTGCGGACGACGCCGGCCTCAGGCTTCGTCCCAGCGCGGATCGCCGTCGGCAGGTAAATGGCTGGCCAAACTTTGGTGCCTGCGCTGCGGTTCGCGGGTCGTTCGGCCCCGACCGGTTCGTGTCGTAGTCCATAGGTTTGACTTGTATCGTATACGATTTCAGCTCCTGCTCTGGATGCCGCGTCAGGTCTGGCGCGCGACGTCCTGCGCGGGGATGGGCGCCGCTGGCCGCACACCGTTGGCGTGGCTGCCGGCGCTTCACAGCTCGCCGTTGCTGTGCCGGCGCACGACAGGCAATTGTCCATCGCCTCCGCATGGCTTCACGACATCGGCTATGCGCCGGTGGCTCGCCAGACAGGGCTCCACTCACTCGACGGCGCAACGTTCCTACTCACCCTCGGCTGGTCGCCCAGGTTGTGTGCGCTGGTGGCCCATCACTCCGGTGCCCGCTTTGTGGCCGCCGCGCTGGGCTTGGCATCCGGGCTGGCGCAGTTCACCGACGAGGCGTCCGCCGTGACCGACGCTCTCGCATTCGCCGACCAAACGACTGGGCCCGCGGGCCAGGTCATGGACATCGAGCAGCGCATCGCCGGCATGCTGGCCCGCCATGGCCCCGATTCTGTTCAAGCCGAGGTGCAACACTTTCGCGGACCGTTTCTACTGGCCGCAGGCGGTGGTGTCCAGTCCCGCCTCCACCGACTCACCTGCACATCGGATGGATTCGGTAAGCAGGTCCTGCCGGACGGAGTCTTTCATTCAGCACTAGAACAGCCGCCCATTTTGGCCGAGGATCACTGTGTGACCACAATGGAAAGTGGCCGACCTCGACATGCAGCGCCTGCGTGACGGCGGACTCGCCATGCTGGGCGGCTCGCCGAAGATGTCAGCGACGAGCCGTTCGATCCCAGCGGCCAGATCATGTAACCGTCGGCGGCTAATGGATTAGTGGCGCTTCATGGCGTCGCGGACGTCGTCGGCGACCTTGCTCAGGGTGTCGGCAACGGCGCTGGCGAACAGCCGGCCGACCTCGCGCGCGTCTTCGCGGACGGCCTCGTCCTTGACCGCGTTGCCGGCCGCTTCGAAGGCGTCCTCCACGCCCTTGCCCAGCTTGATCAGCGCGTCGGACAGGTCAGGCCCGCCACCGGTCTGCTCGTGGTGCAGCTTCAGCTTGAGGCCCAGCGCCTCGAGCCGGTCGGACAGTTCGTGCCAGGTGTCCTTCGATGTGTTGTTCGATTCCGTCATAGCCCTTCTCCTTTGCCCATGGTGTGCCGCAAAAACGTGATGAGGTTGACGAATATCGCGAGGATCGTGCCGACAATGGCCATGACCAGGGCTGCACGCACCGGCAGCACCCAGGTGAAGCTGCTGGCGCTGAAGTCGAACGGGAAGACCCGCCAGATCCGCGCCAGGACGGCGAGGCCGATGGCGGCTGTCGCGATCTCGCCGAGCGCCCTGAACCAGCGCGCGTCGTATGCCACGTAAGCGGCGTTCACCACCATGCCCGCCAGCAGGGAAAGGTTCATCAACCCCAGCACCTGCGGGGTGTCCGCGGTCAGGAACGGCAGCACCTCCCAGCCGGGCCGGACGTGGATGAGGTAGAGGAACACGGCGTTCACGGTGATCCCGACGAGGTAGCCGAACTTTCGCGCCGTGATGTGCGGGTGGTGATGCGCTGGAGCCGTGAGTGTCATGACAATGACCCCCTATCCGGCTTCAATGTATGCCCGTGGCGCACGCGCGATCAGGGGCGAAAGTCCCAGGGCGGTGGGCGGTCCGGCTCTGGCCGCCGCCAGGCGCCCGCGACCAGGGTTGATTCATGGGTACTGACACATCGGTGGTACAGGCCATCCGGGAGATGGTCGAGAACACCACAGCGGAAAAGGTTTACGGCTCACCGATCACGCAGGATGGCGTCACTGTGCTGCCGGTGGCCAAGGTCAGCGGCGGTGGTGGCGGCGGGTCCGGCACCGGTCCCGGTGAGGAAGGGCATGAGGCCGGCGGCACGGCGGCGGGCTGGGCCTGACGGCCAAGCCGCTGGGCGTCTTCGTCATGAAGGAGGGCAAGGTGTCCTGGCGTCCGGCCATCGACGTCAACAAGGTTATCCTCGGCGGCCAGGCGGTCGCGGTGGCGGCCTTGGTGGTCGCCGGAATGGTGATCAGATCGCGGCGGCGTAAAGCGCGGTCATGAAGTATCTGGTTGTCCTCGTTGCCAGGCACCGCCGGCACCATGGTGGCCCAACCGGCTGGGCCGCCGGTTGGACGAACAGTGGGGCATCACGGTGGTGGACCGGGATGACGTGCATGTGTACGAGCCGGGGCTGCTGCTCGTCCCGCTTGGACAGTTGCCGCCGGCGGCGCTGGCCAAACGCCGCCGGCGGCTCCTGGATCCCGGTGTCGAGCTGATCCTCGGCGAGGTCGATCGGACGCCGAGGTGGCCCAGGTGCGGCGGCGCCTCACCGCGCTGACCGAGCGGTGGCTGCCGCGGGTGGAGCGGGCGCTGCGCGAACTCGAGTGGCGGTTGGAGGAAAACGAGCGTTCTGAGCTGGCCCGGCTGCGCGCGTTCAGTAACCGCAGGAGCAGACCGTGATTACGAAAATTCTTGTCGCTGTGGACGATTCGCCCGGCGCGCTGGCCGCCGCACGGCTGACCGTCGACCTGGGGAGCGGACCTGGTGGTGATGGGCCGCTGCAGGGAGGCGGGCAATGGGCAGCTCTATGTCGGCAGCCAGACCGGTGCGGTGTTGGAATTCGCCACCGTGCCGGTCCTCGTGGTCCGGCCGGCATAGCTGCGGCACCCGGCGATGCGAAGGCGGATTTCGAGTACCCGTGGCTTCTCTCATCACTTCCATCGGCGGGTGCCAATTTCAGGATGCGCCCGGCCGGCCGCGAGCACACAGAGTCCATGGACCTGAGCTGGTAGGGCCTTAGGGTGGTGTATATGGCCGAGGCGTGGCTTTCGGTGGCGGTCGCGCTCGCGGTGGGGCTGCTGGTCGGTTCCGAGCGCGAGCGAAGCGGGCACGGCCCGCTGGCTGGGGGCGTGCGCACGTTCGCGCTCGCGGACGCGCTGAAGTTCTTCGTGGTGGCGTTCATTGTGTTGCCGCTCATCCCGCACGCGAGCATCGGCCCGTATGGCGCGATCGATCCGCGTCGCATTTGGACACTGGTGGTGGCGGTCACCGGGCTGGGCTGGCTGGGTTATCTGGCGGTGCGGATCCTCGGGCCGGGGCGGGGTCTGCCGATCGCCGGGCTGGCCGGCGGGTTCGTGTCCGGCGCGGCGACCACCGCGGCCATGGCCCGGATCGCCACCAGGGCTGGGTTGCGGCGCTCGGCTCTGGCCGGTGCGCTTTCTGGCCAGCGTGGCGACGCTGGTGCAGCTCATTGCGGTGACGGCGATCGCGGATGTACGGGTGGCCAAGAATCTCGTGCCGGCGGCGCTCGCGGGCAGCCTCGTGCTCGCGGCGGAGGCGGTGTGGCTGGCCCGCCGCAAGCAGCCACCGCCCTCGTCATCGGAGCCGGACGAAGAGCAGGAAGAGGGTCAGGGGGCGGCGCCCCAGATCGATCGGCCGTTCGCGCTGACCCCCGCGCTGGTGCTGGCGGGCGTGCTCTCGGTGGGCACGGCCACGGCCGCCGCGCTCAGCGCGCTGGCGGTCAACACGGTGGTGAAGATGGTCCTCCCGTGGACACGGGCGGCCCGCGTATCGCGGGTGTGTATGCGGCGCTCATGACCGCGCCCGTGGCGGCCGTCGCGGTGGCGGCCGCGCTCACGCTCGCGGTCGGCTGAGCGCCTTTGGTCCTGGACCGGAAGGGACATCCGCTCTCCGTCGATCCGGCGGTACGGTGAGCACGGAGCTGGCCACGGGTTCGCCGGCGGCGGTGCTGCTGCGCGAGGCCCGCGAGGCGGAGTCCGTCGTGCTGGGCGGGTCCACCGGTCTGCTGCTCGGCTCGATCAGCAGGCAGGTCCCGCACCATGCCAGGTTGCCCGGTGCTCATCGTGCGGTGTCACTGAACTATCAACGGTTTGGGTCACAGGTCACCCCATCGTCGGGACCTGTGGCCCTGCTTTGCGGTACGACCGCGTGCGACGGTCAAGACATGACCACCATGGACATCTGGCGGCGAGAAAAGCATTCCACCGCAACGAGACCGGTGCGCGCGGTCCCGCGGGCCGGTGTCGCCTACCGGCTTTCTGGCGCACTCGCGGCGACTTCGGCCGCCGGCGCGATCGTCACCTTCTTTGTCCCCGAGGTTCTCACCGGACCGGCGGCGATGAACGGCTCCGCCAGGGGGACCGCCCTGGTCGTCCTGGTCCTCGCCGTCCCGCTGCTCGTGTGGTCGATGCGGGCGGCGTCGCGGGGCAGCACCCGCGCGGTCATCGCCTGGCTCGGCGCGGTGGCATACCTGCTGTACAACGCGCTCATGTTCGTGTTCGCCACGCCGTTCAACCGGCTATTCCTGGTTTACGTGGCGATGCTGTCGCTGGCGATCTGGACGGCCATCGCGCTGCTTCACAACATCGACGCCGGCAGGATCGCGCGCTGGTCTGTGCCGGTGCACGCGATCGCGGTCTACGTGTGGGTGGTGGTTGCGCTCAACCTCGGCGTGTGGCTCGCGGCGATCGTGCCGGCGCTGTTCGCGCAGCACCCGGCCGCGCTGCTGGAGGGCACCGGCCTGACCACCCACCCGGTCTATGTGCAGGATCTGGCCTTCTGGCTGCCGCTGATGACCATCGCCGGGGTCTGGCTGTGGCAGCGCAGCCCTCGGGGTTATGTGATCGCCGGATCGGTGCTGACCATGTGGGTGATCGAGAGCGTCGGCGTCGCTGTCGACCAGTGGTTTGGCCACGCCGCCGACCCTGCCTCGCCGGTCGCCTCCGCCGCAATGGTGTGGGTCTTTGCCACGCTCGCCGCCATCGGCTGCGTGCCACTGTATTTCTTCTACCGGAAGGTGGGAAAGCCATGACAATCCAACTCGCCCGTGTCGAGGTGACCCTGCGAGGGTCGATCCCTTTGCGCGCGAGGGACTACGCCGACGAGAAGATTTCGGCGCTGATGCATCTGGCCCGATGGCCTGTCCTGAGCGCCCGGGTCAAGCTCAGCCGCACCCACCACCGCGCCGGGGACGAACACGTAGTCGCCGAAGGGACACTGGACGTGAACGGCAGACCCGTGCGGGCACAGGTCGCCGCGGCAAGCAGCCACGAGGCCATCGACTTCATGCAGGATCGGTTGCGGCGCAAGCTCAGCCAGCTCGGCAAGCACCCTGCCCGGCTGGGCGGCCGCGATCGCACCCGCAAGCCCGCCTACGGCGACGTCGCGGTGGGCGAGCGGGAGGTGGTGCGGCACAAGGCCTACGAGCCGGCCACGGCCACGCCGGAGGAGGCGGCGTTCGACATGGAGCTGATGGACTATGACTTCCAGCTGTTCACCGACGCGGAGTCCGGATGGGACAGCATGGTTTACCGCAACGACGGCGGATATGGGATAGCGTGCCTGTCGGAGCAGCCGAGGCTCACTCTGCGGGCCGCGATCGGCGCGCTCGACGCCACGGACCTGACCTATCTGTTCTACCGCGACGCCGATTCGGGACGGGGCAATGTGCTATATCGCCGCCACGACGGCAACTACGGCCTGATCACGCCGGCGCGCTAGCGGCGATTCCAGGTGGTATGGCTCGACCCGAGTATGGTGCCCGGCCGGTGGCGGCCGGGCACCATACTCGGGGGCGACCCCGTCGAAGGCCCCCGACGTGTTGCGCGGCACCGCGCCGTGCGGCGGCGGGCGGGTTTCGCGACCGTCTCAAATCGGCCGCCGGGTCAGACCCTGCCGACGTAGGCGACACCGGCGAGGACTATGCAGACCAGGCTCGCGCCGGCAAATATCCAGCCGCGATCGACCCATCGGTGTTTACGGAGCACGCCGGCGGACAACGCTGCGATCTCGGTTGCCAGAAGAGGCCGAGCAGGCTCCAGGTGACAACCGCCTGCCGCGTCGTGCCGATATGCCGACGCGGCAGGCGTGCGTGTCATCCGATTCAGTGCGAAAGGCTCACCGAGTTGTCACCAGTGACCTGCTGGATGTCTCCGGCGGCCGTCACCAGCAGCCGGTGCCCAAGGTCGGTCAGCGCCCGCGCCACGGCAAGCTCGTCGCCGATCTCGGGCACGTCGTAGTCTTGCGGGTTGAGTTGGGCCCGGCCTATGCCGACGAGGCGGTCACCGGCTTCGATGTGCAGCCGGGCCTCCGCGTAGGTGCGTCCCTCGTCCTCGCCGATGTAGACGTCGACCTGCCATGTCTTCGCTGCCTTCATCGTGCCTCACCTCCGTCCAATGTGGTGGGTGGCTCGATCCGCGCGTCGGGGCCCGGGAAGACGAGCGCCTCGTGCCCGTTGTCGAGCCAGCGCACGGTGTATGGCGGGCTGCCGTCGGGGTGCGGCACTGTCAGGATGATCCCGACTCGCCGTGGTCGAAGTCCACGATGGACTCACGTGGGAATCGGATGACACGGAGCTGGCGAGCACCGGATATTTTCGCTCGCACCCGTTCAGCACCGACATCAGGAGTTAGTGATTACCTCGCAGAGAGCCGCTGTGGCGTCCACGGCGGCCTACCCGGCTCGGCGATGGTGCTGCCCATCGCGGTGAAGGTGATCCGCGACGGGCAGCGCTGCACGGTGCCCGCTTCCGGCCTGGTGCCCGGTGATCGGGTGGTACTCGAGGCCGGCGACAAGGTCGGCGCCGACCTTCTGGTCCGCCGGGCCGACGCCCTCGCCGTGGACGAGTCGCTGCTCACCGGCGAGAGCGTCCCGCGGGCCTGGCATCCGTTGCCGGGGTCGGTTGCGAGCCGGACGGAATAATCAACAGCAACGGGTCGTGCTCGCGGCGGTGGTCGAGACGGCCTATGCGGCGGTGCGCGCGTCCAGCGGTGGACTGGTGTGGCGCGACGGCGCGTGGCGGCCGCACGGCGATCCGATGGAGGTCGCGCTGCACGTGCTCGCATTGCGGATCCAAGGACCCGGTCGATTGGGGATTGCGGCACATGCCGAGACTGACCTGGGCGCGGTGCCCGGGCGAAATGCCGTCACTCCAGCCACACGTGATGAATGATGTGCCGTCAGGGCGCCTCAACCTTGAGTTTGTCGGCGATCTCCTCGGCCCATGCTCCGATGGCGTCCCAGTCGCGGAAGTCGCCGTGCGGCGCGCGCAACACCGTGGCGATGGCCCGCTCCGCAAACGATAGGCTGGCCCGCTCCAGCTTGCCGGCGAAGATTTTGTACTCGCGCGGCGCGGTGTATTCGAACACCTCTGCGATGTCCAGGGGCGAATCGTCGGGCGTGGGCGGGTGCCCGATCGGGCCGCTGGAGAACAGCCACACCGGGTGCGCCAGCAGGCGCGCCCGATTGTCGCGGACGTATTGCTTGATGCGCTTCATCCAATGCCCGGCATAGACGGCGCTGCCGATGACGTACGCGTCGAATTCCATATCGTCGGGCACCGATCCTACCTCGGACATGGTGACGTGCAGGCCGCGTTCGCGCAGCGCCCGGCCGATCGCGAGGCCGATTTCGGCTGTCGAGCCATGCTTGGACTCCCAGACCACCAAAGCGTTCATACGTCCAGTGCAGTGCCTTTCCGGGGACGCGAGTAGGTGCGCAAAGCCCGTCAGGAGGGGTCCTTGGTCCCTGGTGGGCGAGGCCGCGCGGGAGAAGCGTGGACAGTGGAAGAAAGGGGCTCGCCATGAAGGCCGTGTATGTTTCGTCGCGCGATCCGGTCGGGCCGGTGCGCCTTGCCCGGCGGCCGGTCACCGAAATCATGAGTAAGCCGGCGGTGACCATCTCCGCTCAGGCCCTGCTGGATGACGCGCTCATCCAGATGGCCCGGGCGGGCGTGCGGCACCTGGCGGTCGTCGACGACGCGGGCCGGTGTGCCGGTGTGCTGTCCGACCGGGCGATCGCCGCGGCGTGGGCCATTGACTACGCCGCACTGACCCATCGGACCGTGGCCACCGTGCTCGACCGCGAACCGGCGATCGTGAGCATGCGCGACCGCGTCGCGGACGCCGCGCGTCTCATGCACGCCAACGGCGTCGACGCGGTAGCGGTCCTCGACGACCGTGCCCAACCGGTGGGCATCGTGACCGGCAGCGACCTGGTCTCCCTCCTGGCCCGATGATGGACACCGCGATCCGGGCCAGTGGTCTGGCCAAGAGCTACCATCGCCGATCCGCGCTGGCGGGCATCGACCTCGAGGTCCCGCAGGGGATCGTATTCGGCTATCTCGGGCCTAACGGCGCCGGGAAGACCACGACGATCCGGTTGCTGGCCGGTCTGATCCGGCCCACGTCGGGCAGGGCCGAGGTGTTCGGCTTCGACACGGTGCGGCACCGGGAGCAGGCGCAGGCTAAAATCGGTTACCTGCCGGGCGAATTCGTCGCCTATGCCGACCTGACCGGCAGGCAATACCTCGACTACCTGGCAAACCTGCGCGACAGTGTCACACCGTCCACCGTGGACGATCTCGTCGGCCGGCTCGGCATCGATCTGTCCCAAAGGATCGGCACGCTATCGCACGGCAACCGGCAGAAGCTCGGCATCGTGCAGGCGTTCATGCATGAGCCGGAGGTGCTGGTGCTCGATGAGCCGACCTCGGGTCTGGACCCGTTGGTGCAGCGCGAGTTTCTGGCCATGGTGCGCGAGGCGCGGCAGCGCGGGCAGACGGTATTCCTGTCGTCGCATGTGCTCTACGAGGTCGAAGCCGTCGCGGATGCGGTCGGTATCCTGTCCGCGGGCAGGCTGGTGGCGGTCGAATCGGTCGAAGGGCTCAAAGCGCAGGCGCTGCGGCGCATCGAACTCACCTTCGCCGGTCCGCCCCCGATCCACGAATTGCAGGCCGTCGGCTCCGTGCGCGAGGCCAACGCCGCCGGGCAGACCGCGCACCTGCTCGTCGAGGGATCCACCGCGGACCTGTTCAAGGTGGCGTCGCCACACGGCATTGAGCAGGTCGTCACCCACGAACCGGATCTCGAGCAGATCTTCATGAGCTACTACGGTCAGGTGAGCGAGAAATGATGTACCGCAATGTCTTTCTCAAGGGCCTGCGCGATCAGCGGCGGGCCTGGATCGGGTGGAGCATCGGCATCGCGCTGCTGGTGCTGCTGGAGGCGGCGATCTGGCCGTCGATCCGCGACATGTCCGCCTGGAAGGATCTGCTCGCGGCATACCCCGAGCCGATGCGCAAGCTGTTCAACCTCGAGGAGTTCACCACCGGGACCGGATTCATGAACGCCGAGCTGTTCAGTGCCATGCTTCCGCTGCTGTTCATCATCTACGGGGTGGGCAGGGGAGCGCGGGCCGTCGCGGGCGAGGAGGAAGCCGGGACGCTCGATGTGCTACTGGTGACGCCGGTGTCGCCGGCCCGCCTGCTCTGGCAGCAGGCCGCCTCGGTGGCCACTGGCCTGGCCGGGTTGGGTGTCGTGCTCTATGTGACGGTGCTCGCCGGCTCGTCCGTGTTCGACATGGGCATCGGCGCGGGTGACCTCGCGGGCGCCATGCTGGCCATCGTGCTGCTGGGCGTCGAGTTTGCCTGGCTCGCGCTGGCGCTCGGCGCGGCAACGGGCCGGCGTGCCCTGTCGATCGCCGTCTCGGCCGCCATTGCGGTAGCGTCCTACATGCTTTACGCCATCGGGCAGATCGTGGAATCCGTGCAACCGTGGCAGCCGGTCTCGCCGTTTCACCAGGCGCTATCGAGCGGGCCGCTCGGTGGGGGCCTGGAGCCGGGATACCTGTGGATGCCGGCAGTCGCAGTGCTTACCTTGGCGGCCGCGCAGACCGTCTTCGACCGCCGCGACATCGCCGCGCGCTGAAGCCGACCGCACCACCTGCGGGCTGGGGGGCAACGAGGCCCGCCAGCCCGCAGGTGGTTCTGGGGCCGTATCCGTTCCACATCATCGCCTGCTCACCTCCTCCCGGATGAAGTTCACCAGCCGTAGCTGTGAGTCGGTGTAGTGCCGTAACCGTCGTGCTTGGACGGTGGTGAGCGTCTCGCAGATCCAGTCCCAGTGCAGGGAAACGGTGCCGCCGGGGCGGATGTGTGCCGCCTGCGCGGGCGACAGCGCGACGGTCTCGGTCTCCTCCGCGCCCAGTGCGAGTCCATGGCTACCCCAGACCAGCGGTGTCGAGCAGACCTGGGCAAACCTTCCGCCACGTCCTCCATTGTGGACGGTGAGCACCGTGCCCCAGCGCACCCGGCAGTAGTTCAAGACCCGCAACGGTTCCTCGGCGAAGCCTGCACGAAGCATGCCCACCCACGGATAGACCGCGAACACGTGGAAGTTGTGGTGCGCCCGGCCACCGCTGACCGCGAGCCCGGCCAGATCGGCCCGCGCGTGCCCCGCCCGAGCCGCGAAGCGAGCGTCGAGATGGGCGGCCAGCAGGCGCGCCGGGACATGTTCGAGCAACCGGTTGCCCAGCCAGTATGCCTCGACCACCCGGTCGTCGAGCGGATCGCTGCGGCCGTTGGCGGCGCCGATGAGCGCAAGATAGGGCCACGCGCCATCGAAGCGTCGGGCCAGGTCGGTCAGCCCACCGTCGACCACCCCGGCATCGGCATACTCCAGCAGCGCTCCGGAATCGGCCGGGCCGCAATAACCCAGCGCGTTGGGTGGGTAGGCATATCGCGCGAACCGCAGCGCACCGTCGTTCATCCCAGCTCCAACCGGCCGTGCTCCAGATGGCGTTGCCGGGCGGTCAAGGCGACGGCCAGGGCGCCCGCCAGAATCAAAATCAAACCGCTTTGGGGGGTACCTCGAAGCAGCGCCGTGATAGCGGCACCCGCGACCAGGATCGCGGTCACGTCGACCGCCTGTGCCCGGGCGAGCGCGGTGAACCAGGTCAAGACGTAGCATCCGAGGATCGCACCGGTCGCGGCCGCCCACATCCATCCCGTCGCCCCGAGCGATGCCAGCGCATCCCAGCGGTCTGACGCGACGACCCACGCCACCAGCGCGGCCGAGCCGATCCCCATGCGCGCAAGGGCCACCGTCATCGGGGCGACATCGCTTAAGAGCCGTTTCACCACGACGGTTTCCCCGGCCCACAGCAGCGTCGCCGCCAGGATCAGCAGCTCGCCTCCCGCCACCGTGAACCCGGCCAACCCGCCCTCGAGCGCGAGCAGCCCACCGAGCAGCAGCGCGGCGGCGAGCACATGGATCGCCCTGAGCCGCTCGCCGAGCAGGGGCACCGCGAGCACGGCCACCCATAGAAACAGCGTCTTGTGGATGAAAGCGGCGTGCGTCGACCAAGCCCGCGCCAGTCCTTCGAAGAACAGCACGAACGGCACGCTTCCCCCGATCAGGGCCACCACACCGAGCAACACGAGCCGCCTGCCCCGTGGGAGCGGCCGCGCCGAGCGTATGACGAGCGCCACCGCGATCAGGATCGCGGCCGCGACAAGGTTTTTAGCCGTCGTGTAGACCGTGGCGTCCTTGACCGCCCGCACTCCGTAGCCGTTGACGAACACGGCCAAGCCGCTGATCGCGGCGGCGACGAAGGCCAGCGCGATCCCGCCGGTGGTCCTATAGGGGGTATTCATCGACTTGCTCCTCACTCAATCGGGCAAGGGCGATCCCGGACTGGACGAGAAGCCAGTCACCCGGCGTGGGTAGGTCGCCTTCGAGACAGATCAGGATGACGCGCTGCATCCGGTGCGACGGCGTCTCGACCACGGCGACACCGTCCTCAATGGACATTATTTGGACCGGATAGGCGATACACACAGCAGTTTCACCTCCCTGGCGATGGCCCGCGCCGTGCGCAGCGCACCGGCGCGCACGGCCGGACTGAGACCTTCCCCGTGGCCGGTCTCGGCGACCTCGATGGCGAACAGCTCCAGGCGCCGGGGCATCCGCCCCAGCGCCCGGGCGAGTTCGATGGCCTCGCCCATGGGCAGGGCGTGCGAGCTGACCGTGCGGTGCACCGCGCCCGGCCGGGACATGACGGTGCGGGCCGCGTCCACGACGATGGCCAGATCCGCGTCCGCCCACAGCTCCATGAGCTCAGCGGTGTCGCCGAGCGAGCATTCGAGCCGGACGCCGCCGGGCAGTGCGTATCCCCGCAGCAGCTCGATGACCGCCGGCCCGACGCCGTCGTCGCGGCGGTAGGGGTTGCCCACCCCGATCACGACCGTGCCCGCCATGGCCCTACCTCCGCTCGATCGTCAGGTCCAAGAAGTGGGTGGCGCACGAGATGCACGGGTCGTAGTTGCGGATGGCCTGCTCGCATTCGTGGGTCAGCCGATGGTCGTCGAGATCGAGCCGTGCCCCCACGAACTGGCGCAGGTCTTCCTCGATGGCGGCCTGGTTCTGCGACGTGGGCGGGACGATGCGGGCGGCGGCGATGGTGCCGTTCTGCATGATCTCGTATCGGTGAAACAGTGTGCCGCGTGGCGCTTCGGTCGCGCCGCAGCCGATCCCGCCCCCGATGTCCATGTCGACGGAGGGCGGCGGCTCGTACGCCTCGATGAGCCGCAGCGCCTCCTCGACGGCGAAGACGGTCTCGACGGCGCGGACCACGATGCTGCGGAACGGGTTGCGGCTCGTCTCGCCGAGCCCGGCCGCCTGCGCGGCCCGCAATGCCTGCGGCGTGAGCCATTGCCCGCTCAGCGCGTAGCGGGCGAGCGGCCCGGTCAGGTAGCGGTTACGCCCGGCGAGACTGGCGTGCAGGGCGGTGGAGTGCGGCACCTGTTCCTCGATGATGTGCCGGTCGAAGTCGGCGACCGGGAAGCTGTGCCGCGATCCGTGGCCGGCACACCGGACTCGATCGCGTACCGCCCCGGTTCCACCAGGGCCAGCAGCTCGTGGTCGTGCTCGAAGTCGGGAAAGTCGAACCCGGCCACCCACGCCACGGTCGCGAGCGCGTCGTCCAACGCCTGGCGGAGCATGGGTTGTAGCTCCCGCAGCGCCGCGGGCGCCGGTGCGCGATAGAACCCGCCGACACGCACATTGATGGGGTGGATCGCCCGCCCGCCGATCAGTTCGAGGATCGCGTTGCCGGTCTTCTTCAGCGCGAGCCCGCGCTCCACGACCGGCCGCTGCGCTCGGGCCAGCTCGACTACGCTCGGGAAACCCAGGAAGTCCGGTGCGTGCAACAGGTAGATGTGCAGGGCATGGCTCGAAATCCATTCGCCGCAATACAGCAGCCGGCGCAGATCGGCCACCGCCTGCGAAACCGTGATGCCGCAGGCGTTTTCGATCGCCTGGCAGGCCGACATCTGGTAGGCCACCGGGCAGATGCCGCAGATGCGCGCGGTGATGTCGGGCGCCTCGTGTGCGGGCCGGCCGCGCAGTAGCGCCTCGAAAAAGCGCGGCGGCTCATAGATTTCCAGCCGCACCTGCTCGACCCGACCGCCGGCGACGGACACGTGCATCGCGCCCTCACCCTCCACTCTGGACAGAGCGGCGACCTGAAGCGAACGGTCTATCCGATGCGTCATGCTCTTGCGCCCGAGTTGAACAGGTTGAACGCCTGTGGCGCCCCGACGGCCGGGCCGAAGCAGCCGTAGCATCCGCGCCCATAGGCGGGGCAGAGCGCGCCGCACCCGGCGTGCGTGACCGGCCCGAGGCACGTCTTGCCCAGCACCCGAAGGCAGGTGATGCCGCGCGCCTTGCATTCGAAGCAGACGGCGTGGCCGGGCAGGTCAGGGCGGCGGCTGATCAGCAGCGCCGACAGCGTGTCCAGCAATTGCCGACGGTCGATCGGGCAGCCGCGCAGCTCCAGATCGACCGGGACGAGCGCCGCGATCGGCGTCGAGGTGGCCAGCGTCTCGATGTACTCCGGGCGGGCGTAGACGATCGCGCGGAACTCCTCGACGTCGGCGAAGTTGCGCAGCGCTTGGATTCCGCCGGCGCTGGCGCATGCACCGATCGTGACGAGCAGCTTGGACTGCTCGCGGACCCAGCGGATCCGTTCCACATCGGAAGGTGTGGTGACCGAGCCCTCCACGAGCGAGACGTCATACGGTCCCGCCATGGTCACGGTCGACGCCTCGAGAAAGTGGGCGATTTTTACGCGTTCCGCGATGGCCAGCAGCTCGTCCTCGCAGTCGAGCAGGGTCAGCTGGCAGCCGTCGCACGAGGCGAACTTCCACACGGCGAGCTTGGGTCGGGTGTCCATCACAGCTCCTTGACCGATAGCAAGGGCTCGGCCCGGTCATATCCGGTCACCGGGCCGTCCCGGCAGACCAGTAGCGGCCCGAGCTGGCAGTGACCGCATTCGCCGATGCCGCAGCGCATGTTGCGTTCGAGCGACACCTGGATCGCGGCGGCGGGCAGTCCCTGGTCCATCAGCGCCCGGGCGGCGAACTTCATCATCACCTCAGGCCCGCACAGCATCGCCACTGTCCGGGCCGGGTCGCCGACCACGTTGGGCAGGAGGGCGGTGACCACGCCGACGGCGCCGTCCCAGACGCCGTCGGGCCGATCCACAATGGGCCGCACCACGACGCTCGCGGCCTGCCATCGGAGATATTCGAGTGGGTAGAGCAGATCCGCGGGAGTGCGGGCCCCGACGATCACACTGACCCGGCCGTACCGCCGGCGGTGGTCCATAGCGTGCCGGATCACGGAGCCGGGGTGGATGGTCTCGATGAGCACGTCGCCGCGCCCGGCCACGTGCAGGTCCAGCCCGACGTCACCGGCGCTGATGAGCCAGAAGTGTTCCGCCCGGCCGCCCTCGGCGAAGATCCGGTGGGAGGTGGGGTAGGTCACCCGCTGTCCCAGCTCGGAGAGCCGGTCGAGCCACAGGTCGGGCAGCTCGTCGAGGAACGGATACTCGCTGAGCGAGTCACGGATGCTGTTCATCTCCGGACACCTCCCGTGCCAATGCGTTGGTTTCCGCGGTGATGTCGATGCCCACCGGGCACCAGACGATGCACCGTCCACACCCGACACATCCGGATTCGCCGAACTGGTCGTGCCAGGTGCCGAGTTTGTGGGTCAACCATTGGCGGTAGCGGCTGCGGGTGCTGGTGCGTACCGGCCCGCCGTGCAGGTGGGAGAAGTCGAGGTCGAAGCAGGAGTCCCAGGTCTGCCAGCGCTGTGCGACGTCTCCGGTCAGGTCGGAGGTGTCCTTGACCGTGGTGCAGAAGCAGGTGGGACAGACCATCGTGCAGTTGCCGCAGGCCAGGCAGCGCTGGGCGACGTCGTCCCACTGCGCGGCTTCGCAGGTACCCGCCAAAAGGATCCTTAAATCCATCGGCGGCAATTGGCGGCCCATCTGCTCGGCGGCCGCCGCAACGGCCGTCTGCGCTTGACGCGCCTCGCCTTCGGTGGCCGGCCGGGACGAAAGCCGTTGCAGCATCGCCTCGCCGGCCGGGGTGCAGGCCCGTGCGACGTAGCTGTCGCCGGCGAGCTCGGTGAGGCTCAGGTCAGCACCGTCTCCGGCCGCGGGGCCACCGCCGGCCGTGACGCAGAAGCAGGTTTCGCCGGGTGCAGTGCAGTCGACCGCGACGATGAAGGTGGCCGCACGCCGTTGGGCATACCGGGAGCCGGGCCTGCCGAGCACGCGGCCCTGGATGGCGATCGCGCGCAGATCGCACGGGCGCACGCCGACGAATGCGTAGCGGGTGCCCTCGGTCTGGGGTTCGCTGATCGCGAAGTCCTCGCCATCGGACGAGCGTTGCGCCGTCCACAGTGGAACGCGGGGCGGGTGCAGGTAGGTCTTCCACGATTGCGGCCCGGCCGAGTGTCCAAAGGCGAGGTTGTGGTCGCGGCGTTGGGTGCGATAGGTGCCGGCCTCGAGCGCCACGCCCCAGCCGTGCGGCAGGTCGCCGGCCGAGTCCAGCTCCGTCAGGACGATCGCGTCATCGCGTCGCGCCGGCCCGATCACCGTGTAACCGTCGGCCTTGAGCATCGCGATCAGCGGCGTCAAGGTGGACAGCAGGGCGGCCACGGTGCGCCTCCTTTTCCGGGGTCGGGCTGGCTGGCATGCGGAGCAGACTCAGCTCTTCTTGACCGGCTTGGGCTGTCCATTGGGGACCGCGATCTGGATCGCGCGGCCGACGTGCGCCGGCTCGCCGATCTTCATCGTGATCTCGAGAATCCCGTTCGTGTAGCTGGCGCAGATGCTGTCCTCCTTGGCGCCGAGGGGCAGGGCGATCGTGCGGTGGAAGGTGCCGTAACGGAACTCCGTCCGGCCGCCCTCCTTCGTCTCTTCCATCCGCACCACGCTCAGGCGCAGGAATCCATCCTCCGTCGTGATGGCGATGTCCTTCGCCGGGTCAACGCCGGGGATCTCGGCCCGCACGACGTACTGGTCGTCCCTCTGGTATTCCTCGGTCCGGATCACCGGCTCGACAAACGGGAACCAGGACAGGTCCGCCAGGTCGTGCAGCATGAGCGTGCCGCGTTTGCGGGTAAGCAACATGATGTTCACCTCCTTTCTCACATTCCGGTGGTGGCCGCCACGACGGTGTCGTCGTAACGGAAGGCCAGCTTGTCGACCACCTGGATCACACCCGGGACGGCCTTGATGACATAGACCGCGATCTGCGCTGTGGATTTGCGGTCCACCGAGCCGGTGATGGTGACGACGCCGTCGATGACGTCGACCTCGACCTCGAGCGGGTCGATCCACAGCATGTGCCGCAGCACGTCTTCGACGATGTCTTCCCGGATTTCGTAGTCGGGGCGCATGTAGATGGTGAGCAGGTCGCTACGGGCTACGATGCCGACCAGGTGGCCGAGGTCGTCGATCACGGGCAGCCGCTTGACGTGTTCGCTGTCGAGCAGCTTGGCGGCGGTGGTCAGCGATGATCCGGGTTGGACGGTGATGGCGGGGGTGGTCATCAGCTCGGCCGCGGTGCCGGCGTGTGCTTTGGCCCTCTTTGCTTTTCTGGTACCCCATTCGAAGAACCGTGGTTCGTTGGCGTCCCCGGTGAATTCGACCTTGCAGAGCAGGTCTGCTTCGGACACCACGCCGAGCACGCGGCGGAAGTCGTCGATGACCGGCACGGCGCTGACCTTGTGCCGTGCCAGGAGACTGACGATCTCTTGGTAGGGGGTGTCGGGCCCGACTGTGATGACATCGCGGGCCATCACGTCCTGGACTGTCCAGTGTTTCATTTCCTGTCCTCTCTGTCGTCCGGGGTTGTCGGCGTTGGCCTTCACCCCGAGCCCTCGCCAAGAGCCGGCGTGGCACAGCAACCGATCCACGGCCGCCTCTTTCTAAATGAGTACCCGCTCGGCGTATGCCGGCACTGCCGCGCACCAGTCGAGTTCGGTGTGGATGCGATGGGCCAACGCCTTGCCGGCCTCGGGTTCGCCATGCACGACATAGCAGGCGCGAGGCGGCTTGGGCGCCGTGCGCAGCCACGCCAGCAGGTCGTTGGAGTCGGCGTGCGCGGAAAACTCGGTGATGCCGACGACCTCGGCGCGGACCGGCACATACCCGCCGAACATCTTCAGCGATGTGGCGCCGTCCACAAGCGACCGCCCGCGGGTGCCGGGCACCTGATAGCCGGGCAGCAAAATCAGGTGGCGTGGATCCGGGGCCATGTGCGCCAGGTGGTGCACGACCCGCCCACCGGTGGCCATCCCGGAGGCCGAGATGATGATGCACGGCCGGTGTGGCTCGTTGAGCCGCTTGGACTCCTCCTGGCTGTGCACCAGGTGCAGCTCGCCCGGGTCGAACGGGTCCGAGGCCAGATCGCGCACCCATGCCCGGATGTCGCGGCCGCCTTCGCGCACCGCCTCGCGGTAGACCTCAAGCGCGGCAAGGGCCATCGGACTGTCCACATAGACCGGCACGCGCGGGATGTCGCCGGTGCGCATCAGCTCGCGCAGCGTCATCAGCACGACCGGTGTGCGGTCGATGGCGAAGGCGGGGATCAGCACGCTGCCGCCGCGGCCCAGCGCGCGCCGGATGGGCGCGGCGATGTCGTCGGCCCGGCGCGGCCCGTGCGTCTGGTCGCCGTAGGTGGACTCGATGACGACGTAGTCGGCCTGGGGGAGCGGGTCGGGCGGGTTGAGCAACGGATGCGAGCCGCGGCCCAGATCGCCGGAGAAGACGACGACGCGCTCACCGACCGTGAACTCCAATGTGGACGAGCCGAGGATGTGCCCGGCCCGGTGTGCGCGCACCGAAATGTCGGCGGTCAGCGACGTGGAGGCGCCGTGCTCCAGATCGCGAAACAGTGAGATGGCCTTCTCCGCGTCGGCGGTGTCGAATAGGGGCAGCGGCGGGTGATGTTTGCTGTACCCGCGTGTGGCCGCGTATTCGGCGTCTTCCTCCTGCAGGTGCGCGGCGTCGCGCAGCACGATCGCCGCGACCTGGGCGGTCCACGGCGAGCAGTGGACCGGCCCGGCGTATCCGCGCCGCACCAGCCGGGGCAGCCATCCACAGTGGTCGAGGTGGGCGTGGGTGAGTACCACCGCGTCAATCTCCTGTGCCGGCACGGGAAACGAGGCCCAGTTACGCTGGCGCTGTTCCCGGTCACCCTGATACATCCCGCAGTCGACGAGCACCTTGCCGCCGGGCGTGCCGAGCACGAACTTGCTGCCAGTCACCGTCCCGGCCGCGCCGAGGAACCGAAGCTCTTGCATGCCTCTAGTGCATCTCGCGCGGCGTCGCCGGGTTAGGTGCGCACGGCCCGAACGCGAAGGGTCCAAAGACCCTGAAACGATCGGGCAGCCCGGCCTGGCGTCGTGTCATGAGCGACAGACCTGCTTCAACCGTACTCGCCGGAGCCGCCGAGGCGGCGGGCTACGCGCGGTCGGTGCACAACACCCAACCGTGGCGCTGGCGCATTACCGGCGACCAGATGGACTTGTTCGCCGACCGCGATCGCCAGTTGCACGTCGCCGACCCGCAGGGCCGGCTGCTGACGATCAGCTGTGGCGCGGCGCTTCATCACGCCGTGGTGGCGCTGGCCCCGAGGGCTGGACGGCTCAGATCGAGGGCCTGCCGGGCCCGCACCAACTGGCGCGGATCACGCTCGGCCTGCGCACGGATGTCACGCCCGAGGCCATTATCGATCATCATCTGTTTACCTCACCGCGTGGGTCTTGGGCATAGCATCTAGTGGTGGCCGAAGACCAACAGTGGACGTCCCTTGGGTTGACCCCGCTTTCGCGGGTGCGCCTCGACGAGTTGTTGCAGGAGCTGCTGGACCGGGTGGGCGAGGTGATGGCCAGCCGGGAGCGCCTGCGCAGCCTGCTCGACGCGGTGGTGGGCATCGGTAGCGACCTCGAGCTGAGGGCCACGCTCGAGCGGATCGTCGTGGCGGCGTGCCATCTGGTCGGCGCGCGCTATGGCGCGTTGGGCGTGGTCGGTGGCGACCGCAGGCTGGTCGAATTCATCACTCACGGCATCGATGCTCGCACGCACGCAGCCATCGGTGACCTGCCGACAGGCAAAGGCGTGCTCGGTGTGCTGATCGCCGACCCCCGGCCGGTGCGCCTGCCAGACATCACCGAGCACCCCCAGTCTGCCGGTTTCCCGCCCAACCATCCGTCCATGCACAGCTTCCTCGGCGTGCCGGTGCGCATCCGCGACCAGGTCTTCGGCAACCTCTACCTGGCAGAGAAGCAGGGCGCGCCCGAGTTCACCGACGACGACGAGGAGATCGTTATCGCGCTGGCCGCCGCAGCCGGCGCGGCAATCGAAAATGCTCGTTTGTATGAGCTGGCCAAGCGGCGGCAGGAGTGGCTGGCCGCCACTGCCGAGATCATCACCACCCTGTCTGGTCAAGTCCATCTGGACCAGGCCCTGGCGATGGTCGCCCGGCAGGCCCGCGAGGTCGCCTCCGCCGTGCTCGTCATGGTCTTGCTGCACGATTCGCTCGCCGGGGTGCTCAGCGTCGAAGTCATCGACGCGGCCGCACCGATCGAGGGCCTGATCGGGCAGCGGTTCGAGGTCGCCGGCACCGCGTTCCAGCCGGTGCTCGTGGCGCAGGAGCCGGTGTTGCTGGAGCACGTGGGCAAGGCCGCGCCGTGGCCGGTGGCATTGCCCGCTCTGCGGGCCGTGGTGGCGCCGTTCGCCGCCGCACAGGGTGTGCTCGTGGTCGCCTACGAGGGCGAGGCCCGCGGTGAGGACGAACTGTTGCTGCTCAATGCCTTCGCGGCCCAGGCCGGTCTGGCGATCGAGCGGGCCCGGTCCCGGGAGGACCGCGAGCAACTGCTCGTGCTCTCCGACCGGGAGCGCATCGCCCGCGACCTGCACGATGTGGTGATCCAGCGCCTGTTCGCCACCGGTCTGCAGCTGCAAACCGTCGCCGGGATGGCGCAAAAGCCAGAGGTGGCTGCGCGGATCAACGCTGCGGTGGACGAGCTCGACACCACGATCCGCGACATCCGTGGCGCGATCTTTCATCTGCGGTCGGCGGGGGAGAAGTCGTTGCGTGGTGAGCTGCGCGAGCTGGTCGATGCCGCCGCCGCATCGCTGGGTTTCAAACCGGTGCTGGTGCTCGATGGCCCGGTCGACAGCGCGGTGCCAGATGGGATCCGGGGAGACTTGCTGGCGGTGGCGCGGGAGGCGTTGTCCAATGTGGTGCGTCATGCGGCGGCGAGCCGGGTGCAGGTGCGGGTGCACGCCCTGCCGGACCGGGTCACGGTGACGGTCACCGACGACGGGTGTGGCGGTGCGGCGGAACGGGGCGGCCTGCGCAATTTGCGGGAGCGCGCGGAGAAGCTGGGCGGGCGGTGCTCCGTCGCGGAGGCGACGCCGACCGGTACCCAAATCATCTGGGATGTTCCTCTTGCAGCTTGACGGCGAGGATCGCCGCCTGCGTGCGCCGCTCCAGGCCCAGCTTGGCCAGCAGGCTGGAAACGTAGTTCTTGACGGTCTTCTCGGCCAGGAATATCTCCGCGGCGATCTGCCGGTTGGTCAGCCCGTCGGCCACCAGGGCCAGGATTTTGCGCTCCCGCTCGGTCAGCGACCTGAGCTGGTCGGGCAGATGCTGTGGGTTGCGGATGCGTTCGAGCACCCGCTGCGTGACAGCGGGGTCCAAAAGGGACTGCCCGGCCGCGACCCGGCGCACCCCGTCGACCAGATCGGTGCCGCGGATCTGTTTGAGCACATACCCGGCCGCGCCGGCCATGATCGCCGCGAACAGCGCCTCATCGTCCTCGAACGATGTCAGGATCAAGCCTTGGATCGACGGGTCGACCGATCGGATCTCACGGCAGACGTCGATGCCGCTGCCGTCGGGCAGGCGAGCGTCAAGCACGGCCACATCGGGGCGTAGCGCCGGCGCGCGGGCGATCGCCTCCTGCGCCAGGCCGGACTCGCCGACCACCTCGATATCACCTTCGGCCTCCAGCAGCTCGCGCAGGCCGCGCCGCACGACCTCGTGGTCGTCGAGCAGAAAAACTCTGATCACCTCCCTAGTCTGCCCGGTCCAACTGCCGCACACATAGGGACCTAAGGCCCTGAACAGGGCCGCTCGGTGGGCGCACCGTAAAGGTATGCAGGTACTTCGTGACAGCGCTGAGGCAGCACTGGCCGCCCCATCGATCTTCAACACCCAGCCCTGGCGCTGGCAGGTCGATGGTGGCGTGCTGCGGCTTTGGGCCGACCGCGAGCGGCAATT
>JBIOYB010000531.1:0-3071 GCA_044869915.1 Allorhizocola sp. | reverse complement strand
GTCAGGAGCGCATGGGGCTTGCTGTTTTTCTCCGCGGTAGCGCTCGGGGCATGTTGTGGGCTTATAGGGATTGTCATTGACCGGCTACGGCGGATTGGGAAATAGAGGGCATGCCTGAGCGAAGGACACCGACGGATACTGGCTGGGGCATTGGATTGCTTGTCGGCGCGATAGTAGCTGTCGGTCTAGGCCCCTTGCTTTTGGCTAGGGGGCTGGCGCAACGAGAAGCCTTAGGCTGGTTAGTTATCATCGGGTTGCTGCTTGGCACGGTAGGCGCGATCATTGGCGCTATTATTGGACGATTGCGGCACAGGTGAGCTGGGGATATTGCTCCGCGAGACAGGCACACGTCGGCGAGTTACTGAGGGTGGTGCCCGGGGTTCCTGTAGTTGGGCAGGAACCCCGGGCTCTGGTACAGCCGCTCAGTAAACGAGGCCGCTGTCGATGTCGGTGACGGTGAAGCTCACCGAGCCTGGGACCACGTCCGGGATGTTGTCCAGGTCGGGGCGCAAGTAAAGCTGACAGTTTGCTTCCGCGTCATCGGTGTCGCGGTAGCGGACTTGGTACTCGCCGGTGATGATGAAGCCAATCTCGAACCCGGTCTGGTCGTCGGACACCTGTGCCGACCGCATACTCTTGATCTCGGTGTGGTGGTAGGGCGTGCCCTCCTTCGGCGTCCGGATGTAGTTGTAGTCCGGCGCCAAGACGACGGCGGCTTTGCGCACAGCGTCTTCGTCGGTTCCAGCGACCGTGAACGAGCCGGCCATGGTGTAGCTCAGGCTGACCCGTGGGTCGTACTCGTCCAGCTCGAAGGTGCGCAGGAACTCGTTGAGCCCACCCTCGCAGATGTCGCCCTCTCGGTGCGCCTCGATGGCGTAGTCCCGGATGGCTTCCATGGTCGTGGTGTGCTGCACGGCCAGGTTCGTCAGCGCGTCCTGCGCCTGGCGGCGCTGAGCGTTGAGCGACAGGACAGCCTGGCGCAGCACCGTTTGGGTCTGCGCCGGGTCGGTTATGGGCTCCATCGCGGTGTCGGCGGCGTAGGTGGTCACCGTGTCCTTGGTCCAGACCTGGATCTCGGGGCCTCCGGTGGTGAGTACCACTGCGTCAGCGTCGCCCAGCCGAATCACCGTGCCGGTCGCAAGAGGAGGCGCGAGGGCCGAGAGTGGCCCTGTCTCCACTGCCTGGTCGATCATGACCAGACTCCTTTCGTTGTGAAGGTGCGATTCGTGGCCCGGCTGGGCCACGCCTGCGCCATCTCGGGAAGGGTGCGAGAGAGCGCAGGTGTGGCGGGCAAGGTGGTCATAGGACCGGAAGGTGCTTGGGAAGTAAGGAAGTTGCGTGCGAAGGCGTGTTAGCTTGCGATGGGACCATTGAGCAAGCGGCGGCCACACAGGACACAAACGTCGGTTTCGTTGGTGTCGGACAGATACATGGGGTGCGGGAACTGGTCCGAGCTATAGGAGTTCTCGTCATACCGGTTGATGCCGCGCTGGCGGGCAACGTAATCCAGAACGTCCTCGGTGGACCGTTTTGGACCGGTCGTGAGATCGAACGGCAGGAACAGGTCGTAGATGCAGGCGGCGCAGCAGGTTTCGCCGCCGTAGAGGTAACCGGTGACGGTGGTGCCGTTCATCATTGGCTACCCCCTTCGTCGGGCCTCGTGCGGCTACGGCCGCGGGTAGGCATGAGGGGCTGTTCGAGCACGAACCGGGTGAGGTTGCCAAGCCATTGCTCGGCTTCGGCTGAGCGCAGGTCGTAGAGCCGGCCGAGTTCGGAGTAGAGCTGGCTGGGCACGGCGCCGGTAGTCAGGAAGGTCTTGAAGCCTGGTCCGATGGCTTCGGCCATCCAGCTGGCCAGCTCGTGGGCTGTCCCCCGGCTGATGGGCCGGCCGCGCAGCCGGGCGCGGGCGAGTTGGTCGCGCAGGCGGGTTTCGTCGGGAACGAGGGGTTGAGGGTTCGGCATGGGTTCTCCTTGGTCATGGGGGCGGTGCGGGCCTCCTTGTGGTCGTGTTGCTGGGTTGGGGTTTTCCGGACGGTCGGGTGAACCGGCTTAGGTCATCGATGATCCGGGAGAGTTGATGACGCCTGGTGCGCAACAGATCGAGGTGTTCGGCAGGGGCAGCGCGGTCTTCCGTGTGCAGGCGGATAAGTTCAGTAATGGCGTGGGATAGGCTCACAACGGCTTGGCTCAAGCGGGTTTCCCGACTCGGTGGCGGTGGGGCGTTCGGTGCGCGGGCTTGTTGTTGGTTCATGCCGGCACCTCCACCTCGCTGAGCTGGGTCAGGGCCAGGTCGTCGCGGGTGACGGTGAAGAGGGGCTGGAGGCTGGGCGGTTGCCGGGCGATGACCCGGCGGATCGTGGCGGCCCGTGCGTCGTCCGGCACGATGAAGGCCACTCCTGGGAAGACGCCGTGGCGGCGCTGCTCGTGGCCGGAGAGTTCGTACCGCTGATATGACTGGCACTTGGCCGTGATCGTGGCCGGCCGCGTCTCAGTGTCGAGATCCACCTCGATGAACCAGGAATTTTCGTATGCACCAATAGTCAGCCGCACCAAGGCGTCGGGGCGCAGGGCCAGCTGCTCACCGGCGGGCCCGACGTAGTGTCGCCAGCAGTCCGGCTCGGCCAGAAACTCCCGCAGCAGCGGACCGCCGGCGGCTTGCTGCTGGACAAGCCGGGCGTACAACTCGGAGATAGCCAGTCGGTGGGCCAGGAAGGGTTGGGACGGCCGCCAGGCCGCACGCTGGCGCAAGCCCACGGCGTGGTGGCTGCCGGCGAGACGCAGGCCAGCCGCGGTGAGGGCGTGGACGTGGCCGGGTGCGCCGACCTGGCGGTCCCGCGACTGGTCCGGGAACCGCCGCACCAGCCCGAAGGCGGTCAGTCGCTGGAGGTGGCGCCGGGCCAGGCGAAGCGATGACGGGTCGGTGGGGAAGACGCTCCTGGCCACCTGATCCGTTGTGGCCGCGTGCATCGTGGCCAAGCTGGCCAGCACCTGATGCTCACGTTTAGTCAGGGTGTCGGCCAGCAGCGCGAGCCGCGAGCCGGTGAGCCGCCGGGGGTAGGGCATCAGGAACC
>JBIOYB010000530.1:0-18733 GCA_044869915.1 Allorhizocola sp. | reverse complement strand
AACCGGGTCCGGCTCGTCGACGACGTCATCCAGACCGACGCCGCCCTCAACCCCGGCAACTCGGGCGGCGCGCTCGCCGACTCGCAGGGCCGGGTCATCGGCGTCAACACGGCCGTCGCCGGGATCGGGCTCGGCCTGGCCGTGCCGATCAACTCGACCACGCGGCAGATCATCAGCGAGCTGATCACGACCGGCAAGGTGCGCCGGGCGTGGGTCGGCATCGCCGGCCTGCCCGTGCCGCTGCCGCCGGCGATTACGGAAAGATTGAAGCAGCGCAACGGTTTGCGTGTGGTCGAGGTGGTGCCGGGCAGCCCCGCCGGGCAGGCCGGGGTCTACCTGGGCGACATCATCGTCTCGGCCGGCGGGCAGCCGGTCCAGAGCGTGCAGGCGCTGCTCCGCCTCATGCTCGGCCCGGCCGTGGGCAGCCGCCTGCCGATGACGCTGCTGCGGCGCGGCGCATTCGTCGACGTGGTCGTCATCCCTGCCGAGCTGGACTGAACCGCAGTTCGTCGAGCACCTCCAGGTTGACGTTCCGGGTGGTCACGCGATTCGGATAGCTACGCATGTACATGTTGGTGAAGTGTGTGCCGTAGTGGATCGTGCCCTCCCCGTCCAGCGGGTGGATCACGGTGTTGAAGTTGGGCTCGTGGTAGTAGGCCATCGAAAACCGCTCGCGCGTGCTCAGCCGCGCCCTGTGCGGCGTGGCCAGCAGCCGCCCGCCGGTGAGGAACTGCAGGATGTCGCCCGGGAAGACGGTCAGCACGCTGGGCTCGGGCTTGACATACGTCCACGGCTCCCGGTGCTCGTGCTGGCCCGCCGAGCTTTCCGACCCCAGCCAGTTGCGGTTGCGCCGCTCGCCGGGCACGGGCGGGCGCACATACAGGCCGCCGATCCCGTCCTGTGCGGTGATCACAAGCAGGCCGTAGTCGGTGTGCGAGCCGATGCCGCGGGTCGTCCGCTCCGACAGCCTCGGGAAGCGCAGCGCCCGCAGGTGATGCCAGCCGTCCTCGGTGAGCCGGGTGAACGCGTCGAGCTCGGCCAGACCGAGGCCCAAAGCGGTGAGGCGCAACAGCTTCTCACCCATCCGGCCGAGATGGTCCATGAACTCCTGCATCCTTTGCTGGTACGCGATGCTCGGCCACGGCACGGGCCCGTGGCACGGCCAACGCTGCTCCACGCGCGGATCGCCCATGGATACGTCCTTGCAGATAGTGAAGATCTCCGACAGGTCGGCCTCGCCCGCGGTGATCTCCTCGCCGGAGGTGACGTGACCGCTGTAGGTCAGCGGGCTGACGTTCCTGGCCTTGTATTCGGCCGGCAGGTGGAAGAAGCGCCGGCTCTCGGCGAACGCCTCCTGCGTGATCCAGTCCTGCACCGGATCGGTGGCTATCTGGAAGATGCCGTCGGCCTGCCACGCGGCCACCATCTCCTGGGCAAGGGAGCGGTCGGACTCGGTCACGATGGGGGGCAGGTGGAAGGTTCTCATGCCCGAATTAGAGCAACGCGGGCAAGAGATCGGTGCACATCGACCCCATGATTGCGCCGAACGGTCGCTGCTGAGCGGTCAATCAGTTCCGGGCGCCGTTAACCGGCGATCGTCGATCCTTGGCATCATGTGGGGGTGGATCGATTGCCGCAGCTGGCGCAGGACCGTGCGCGCGCCGAGGATTGGGCAGGCCTGCTGGAGCTCGCGCCGCGGCTGCGCGCGGACGGCGAGCGGTGGGTGCACATGTGGGCGCCCGGCATGGCCGTCGCCGCCCGGCACCTGAAGGATCCCCGCGCCCGGGGCTTCCTCGACGAGGCCGTCGAGGGTGGCTTCTGGCAGCCGGAGCTGTTCGGAGGCCAGCTGGAAAGCCTGTTCGGCGGTGATCCGGACTGGGCGGGCGTGGCCGCGGCGATGGCCGCCAACGTGCCACCGCCCGAACTGGAGCTGCTGGCCTGGCCCGAGCTGTCGTCGGCGCGGCCGGTCGTGCTGACCGAGATCGCGCCCGACCGGCGTGACCTGTTGCTGCGGCGGCTTCCAGCGCCCGCGGCGACATCCTGGGGCACGGCGATGGACCTGCTGCGCTGGGTGTCGCAGCGCTGGCAACACTCGGGCGACTCCCACGTGGCGTGGAAGGACGCGGCGCACGTGCTGGAGCGCGTCGACGCGGGCGAACGGTTCGCCTGCGTCGAATACACGATCGTGCTCAGCCAGGCGCTGAACGCGGTCGGCATCCCCGCCCGCAGGCTCAGGCTGTGCCTGGAAAACCACCACACCGGGTGGGGCCGGGCACACCAGGTGACCGAGGCCTGGATCGACGACCTGGGCCGGTGGGTCGTGCTCGACGGGCAAAACGGCATGTACTGGACGTCGCCGGACGGCGCCACCCCGCTCGACTCGGCCCAACTGTGGCGCATGTGCCGGGCCGGCGAGCCACCCGCACGCGTGGAAAGCTTGGCCGGCAAAGCCTCCGCGGACAAGGCCGCGCTGTGGTGGGGCTACTTCCACACCATCCACCCGGAGGGATACCAGGTCGCGCCGCCACCGTTCGCCCCGATCTTCCAGGACTCCCGCATCATGGTGACCGACCAGCTGCTGACCGCGCCCGACGGGCTGCATCCCGGCCTGCTCGAAATCGGCATCGGCCTCGCCGAGGTGGACGGCCGCACCGCCGTCCGCCCCCTGACCCGGCACCCACACGCGCGCGGCTTCACCCTGTCCTACGACGGCGGCCCAATGTCGCGTTTGGACATCGGCGGCGCCGGCCCCATCCCGCCCGGAGCCCGCACCCTGACCATCGCCACGGTCACCGACTACGGCCCGCACGCGCCGCACGAGATCCGCTTCGGCTAGGGCCGCATGTCGCACCCAGCCCCCGGATCCTCCCCGGCACCGCCGCTATGTGGAGCCGCCCTCCCTGTCTCGGTGCGGCCCGTGCTTGCCTTCAGCAGTCCGGGTTGGTGAGCGGGAGTTGGTTGCTGGGCGCGGAAACGTTGCCCGAGCCGTCGACTGCCTCCACGGTGAAGGTGTGCGTGCCCTCGGCCGGTGCCTCGAGCACGGTGACGCCGACGTTGGTGCCGCGCCCGACGACCCACGAGCGCACTGGAGACAGTTGGCCGTCGATGCGGAACCGGTAGAGCAGCCGCCCCTGCAAGTCCACATTGTCGGTGGACTGGTCCCAGGCCAGGTAAACCTCGCAGCTGCCCAGATCGGCCCGGCCGCGCAGGTTGCCGGGTGGGGTGGGCGCGGTGAGGTCGGTGCGCCACACCCTGGCTTACAGCGTGTTGTGCGACTCCTCGTCAGGTCGTAAACATCGATACTTGCCGAATGGCACGAATGCGGGCCGGCGCCGGTTCACCAATCGCGTGACGCCGATGCCCAGGCTTCTGAGCGGCAACCCCATCGGCTGACCCAGGTGTGGCTGTGCGCGCACTGGGTACCCCCTGAGAGAGCAAATATCCATTCAGGAGGAAACGAGGAGTGCAATGGACATTGGTGCTGCGGTCGCCGACATGTGGCGGTCGGTGCTCATCGTCGTCCCGAAGGCCCTGGCCTTCATCGCGATCCTGGTCGTGGGCTGGTTGGTGGCCGGATTCCTGCGCAAGTGGGCCGGCCGGCTGCTGGAACGGGTCGGCTTCAACCGAGCCGTGGAACGGGGTGGGGTGAGCAGGTGGCTGGCCAGGGGCAAGTACGACGCGTCGGGCATCGTCGCCGCGATCATTTACTACGCTGTCCTGCTGTTCACGCTGCAGCTGGCGTTCGGGCTGTGGGGGCCAAACCCGGTGTCCGAGCTGATCCAGGGCGTGATCGCCTGGCTGCCCAAGGCGCTGGTGGCGATCGTCATCATCGTGGTCGCCTCGGCGCTCGCCTCGGCCGTGAAGGACATCGTGTCCAGCGCTCTGGCGGGGCTGTCCTATGGGCGGCTGCTGGCCAACCTGGCCAGCGTGTTCATCATCGGGCTCGGTGTCATCGCGGCGCTCAACCAGGTCGGCATCGCCACGACCGTGACGATGCCGGTGCTGATCGCGGTGCTCGCGACCGTGGCCGGGGTCCTCATCGTCGGTGTCGGTGGTGGCCTGGTCCGGCCCATGCAGCAGCGCTGGGAAAACTGGCTGGGCCGCGCCGAGCAGGAGTCGGAGAACCTCAAGGAGCACCTGGCCGCCCATGCGGCCGGTCGTCGCGACGCCATAGCCGCCGCGCAGGCCGAGGAGGCCGCACGTGCGCGTGAGGAGGCAAATGCGCGTGAGGAGGCAAATGCGCGGCAGGCCGAAGCCAACTCGGTCGACGACACGCAGGTGATCCCGGCCCAGACGGTGACCGCCACCGCCCGCCCGGCCAGCAGCAGCGTCCAGACGACGCGGATGCAAAGGGTCGAAGGGCAGGCACCGCAACCGGATTCGCCGCCTCCGCCGAGGAAGGCGAGCGAGTAGACAATAGGAAAACCATGCGGTGGCCGGGCATTGCGCCCGGCCGCCGTCGCGGTGACATCGCTTGCAGGCCGGCTCCGGGCGCGCGGCCCATCCCGACGCGGCCGACCAGCCGACCGCCACCACCGGCGGCTCGCGCAAGCGTCAGGCGTGGCCGTGCTGGCGCGCCAGCAGACCGATCGCGGCCAGGCGCAGCTCCAGCCAGGTGGCGGCGGACCAGTCGACGTCGGCCGGGGTGTGCCAGGCCAGGGACCGGGCGCCATCAAGCACTCCCTTGGCGTATCCGGCGAGCGCGGCCGGGCCGATGGCTCCCGCGCCCGCGCCGATGGCGTCGCGGACCGCAGCGGCGTGCTGGTCAAGCGCGGCGGTCAGCCAGGGCAGGTCGGCGCATGCCGCACCGGCCGAGGCGCCCAGGTGCTCCCACAGGACGCGCAACGCGGCCGCCGAGGATCGCCGGACCGCGGAGTCGGCCAATCGCGCCAAGACATTCGCCATGCCCGCAGAGGATACGCAGCCCGCGCCGATCAGACCAGGGCCCGCCGGGGTCAGCTTCTGGCCGGAACGAACCCGTCGAGGACCACCTGAAGGTCGTCGCGGTTGTCGTCCCAGGTGGCCGTGGGCGTGCGCCAGTAGATGGAGTATGCCTGATCCGGTGCCGTGATGAAGCCGCGGTTGAGCACGTGCACCGGTGTGCCGCCGAGCGTGTAGGTGAACTCCCAATCGGCCGCTCTGTCCCAATAGGACACCGTATCGAGCCGGATCCTTTGGTAGTCACGGTATCCATCGCGCCGCGCCGTCTCGTTGTTGCGCCAATCCTGTACCGGATCGGGCTTGGGGCTGCGGCTCTGGTCGATGAGCAGGAGCCGTTTCGTGGCCGGGTCCTGCCACATCGCGCGGCCGTCGCCGTCGCGCCCGAACTGCCATCCGTCGGGCACGGGCACCTTGAAGCCCGTGCCGTCGTCGCGCATCTGCCACCCCGCCGGCAGCTGGAAACCTTGCGCGCTGGGGGTGGGGGCTGGGCCTGCCGTGAGCGGCGTTGTCTGCGCCGGCTGGTCTGACTGTGCCGGCTGGTTTGACTGCGTCTGCTGGTCGGGGGTGGATCGGTGGTCGGGGGTGGATCGCTTGACGTCGCGGTGCACCACGCCCAGCTCGTGCGCGGCCTGCAAAGCCTGCAGGATCTGCAGGCCGATGTGCGCGACCTGCCGTACGGGCAGCGTCCCGCCGGCCGTGCCATGCATGGCCTCGTCCAGCGACCGGCCGGGCAGGTATTCCATGACGATCCACGGGTCCCCGCCGGCGGACTCGAAAACGTCGAAGATGCGCACGATGTTGGGGTGGTTGAGCCGGGCCACGGCGCGCGCCTCGCGCATCGATCGGGCTCGCAGTTCGCGGCGTTCGTCATCGGTGAGGCCGGGCGGCGGCACGAGCTCTTTGATCGCGACGTCACGGTGGAGCACCTCGTCGCGGGCGCGCCACACGCGGCCCATGCCGCCCTCGCCCAGCGGGTGCAGCAGGCGGTAGCGGTCGGCGACGAGCGAGGAGTGCACAGTGGACACCTTCCCTCGATACCCACAATTGACGGAATGAGACGCCGGTCATTACTATCGGCTTCGATTGGAAAGCGCTTTCCAATCCGCGTCACCGGGCGGCGCGACCCAGGGCACTGATCCATGCGCAAATTTCAAGTTTTCGACGCCAGTAGGAAGGCCAGGGAATTGAAACCTTTCATCGCATGTACCGCCCTCCTCGCCGGCGCGTTGGTGGCGCTGTCGGCCGGATCGGCGCACGCCGCAACCGTGCGCTATGAGGCGGAAAGTGCACCGGCGACCTGCGACGGCACCATCGACTCCAACCACGCCGGTTTCACCGGGACAGGCTTTTGCAACGCGCGGAACGCCGTCGGTGCCGCGCTGCAGTTCACGGTCAGCGCGGCGAGCGCGGGCACGGTGACGGTCGCGGTCCGCTATGCCAACGGCACCACGACCACCCGGCCCGCAAGCGTGATCGTGAACGGCGCGACTCTGCAAACCTTGCCATTCGCGGGGACCGGTGCGTGGACCACCTGGTCGACGAGCACGTTCACCTTCTCGGCGCCGGCCGGCAACAGCACGGTCCGGTTCAGCCCCACCACCGCCAACGGTTTGGCAAACATCGACAACATCGACTTCACGACGGGCGACACACCACAGCCGGGCAACGCGCTTTACGTGTCGCCCAGCGGCAACGACGCCAACGCGGGCACGCTCGCCGCGCCGCTGCGCACCGTGCAGCGGGCGGTCGACCTCGCCCAGGCCGGCTACACCATCCATCTGCGCGCCGGCACCTACGCCCCGGCAACCAACATCCAGCTGCTCAAGAGCGGCACATCCAGCCAGCCGATCACGCTGCGCAACTACAACAGCGAACGGGCCATCATCGACGGCGAGAACATGCCACACACCCCGGCACCGGTCGGCGGCAGCATCCCGCGACCCGAGCGTGGCGCCATCCACATCGAGGGCGAGTATTGGCGCCTGATCGGGCTCGAAATCATCAACGGGCCGTACGGCATCTTCGGCATCGACACCAACTTCGGCGTCTACGACCGCCTCATCACGCGAGACAACTACGAGAGCGGCCTGCACCTGCAGGGCGCCTCGGGCAACAACCAAATCATCAATTTGGACAGCTTCGGCAACCGCGACCCGCGCAACAGCGGCGAAAGCGCCGACGGCGTGGCCATCAAGGAGGGCTCCGGCACGGGCAACATCATCCGGGGCGCGCGGCTGTGGAACAACTCCGACGACGGCCTGGACTTCTGGGAGTTCCTGTCGCCGGTCACGGTCGACAACAGCATCGCCTACGGCAACGGCTTCAACCGTTGGGGCATCCCGGGTTACACCGGTGACGGCAACGGCTTCAAGCTCGGCGGCGGCGACGAGGACCTGCCGGCCGCGCACATCACGCGCAACAGCATGGCGTGGGGCAACTCGGCGGGCGGGTTCATCGACAACGCCAACCCGGGCGCGCTGCGGGCCGACCACTGCACCGCTTGGAGCAACGGCGGCACAGGGTTCGACTTCGCCGACACCAGCGGCGGCAACCTGACCCGCAACCTTTCGGTGGCCAACGGCACCACGGTGTCGGCCGGCTCCGCGACGCAGTCCAACAACTCGTGGAACATCGGCGGCACGTGGACCTTCGCCAGCACCAGCACGGGCACCATCACGGGCCCGCGCACCGCCGACGGCTCCATCCCGTCGTCGAACTTCCTGCACCCGTCCAACGGGGCGGACGTGGGCGCGCGCCTCTGATCGCTTGGGTTTTTGGCGGGGCCGGGCATTTCCCGGTCCCGCCGGCCGCTACCTTCATCAACGTGACCGTTATCGACAAGATCGCCTGGATCCATCTCGACGACGGGGCGGTGCTCAGCACCCGCTCGAGGGGCAAGGATGTGTACTACATCCCGGGCGGCAAGCGTGAACCCGGCGAAAGCGACATGGACACCCTCGTGCGTGAGATCCGGGAAGAGCTCAACGTCACCATTCTCGTGGACACCGCCGAACACTTAGGGACGTTTCACGGCCAGGCTCACGGACACCCCGAGGGCACGCTCGTCCGCATGACCTGCTACACGGCCGACCACCAAGGGGTCCTGCAGCCGGACAGCGAAATCGAGGAGATCGCCTGGCTCACGCACGCCGACCGCGACCGGGTTTCCCCGGTCGACCAGATCATCTTCGATCACCTGCGTGAGACGGCCCGGCTGCGCCAGCACTAACTACGGCTAGAGCAGCGGGGGAAGGCTGATCGGCAGCGGCAGGCTCGGCAACAGGCTGGGCAGTGGCGGCAGCAGCCCGCCGGTCTGGCCCGGCGACGGTGTGGGGGTGGCTCCCGGGTTGGGCGTGGGCAGCGGGATGCCGCCGGACGGGCCGGGAGTCGGGACCGGCAGGCCGGGCACCCCGCCCGGGGTGGGCACGATCGTGCCCAGCCTGACGCGCGCGTCGGCGAGCAGGCCGCGCACCTGGTCCAAGTCGGCCTGTAACGCCTGTAACGTCTGCAGATCGAGCAGCTTCGTGACCTCGCGGATCAGGAACTCGGCGTCCTTGACCTTGCTGTCGGCCAGATCGAGGTCCTGCCCTGCGATGGCTGTGCGGGCGTCGGCGAGGGTCACCTTTGTCGCCTCCACCGTGTGTTCCTTTGCCTGCGTGGGGAAGACCTTCTGTGCCACCCCCCACGCCATGTCTCCGGGCAGGGCGTTGACGGCCGCGAAGGCGGCGCCGCCGAGGGTCACGGCGACGATGCCGGAGAAGACGCTCCAGCGGAACTTCTTGCTCAGCCTGGGCTTCTTGGCCGGTTGTGGCTGGGACACGGGCAGCGGGGCGGGCGAGACGATGTCGTCGCGCCACAGCGCGAACGCCATGGCGAGGGTGTCGTCGCCGGCCGGCCGGTCACCGCGGCCGAGCGCGTCGAGCAACTCGTCGTCGCTGACGAGCGTCGCCGCATCGGGTTCAAAACGATCTTTGTTCATTACGCCATCTCGTCCACTAGGCTGCCGGCGATGTTTCTGAGGCGATGCAAAGCGCGAGACTGTGCCACGCGCACGGCCGCCGCGGACATGCCCATCACGTTGCCGACCTCCTCCGCGGGCAGGCCGACCGCGACGCGCAGCACGAGGATCTCGCGCTGGGTCTCGGGCAGCTCACTGAGCAGATAGGTCAGTCGACGCGACAGGTCGGCCGCGAGCGCAAGCTGCTCGGGACCGGGGCCGGCGTCGGCGCGATCGGGCACAGTGTCCACGACTGACAGGGGGAAACCCCGCGTGGCGGCGCGGTGGGCATCGGCGACCTTGCGGGCCGCGATCCCGAAGACAAAGGCGGAAAAAGGGACGCCACGGTCGCGGAAGCGAGGAAGCGCGCCAAGTATGGCAACGCAGACTTCCTGAGCGACGTCGTCGGCCGTGGTGTATCCGCCGCTAAGCGTGCCCAATCGGGCGCGGCAATAGCGGACGACCTGGGGTCTGATGTGGGCGATCAGGCTTTCGACAGCGTCGGGCGAGCCTTGCACCGCTTGGGCAACAAGGTCTTGCTCGGTCACGCCCAGACACCTCCCCATGCATATCAGCGCGGCCCACAGGTCTGTACGGCCGCTGCGTCATCGACGGCTTGTTTTGCGTCGTCGATGACAGGGATGACAGCCCGTACACCCTAGCTCTCTCGAGAGATTAAAAACCAGCCGCAACGACCCTGTAACACTCCGGCGGCGTGCCGCGATATCACAAGAAGCCGAGTCGCTACTTGGAGGGAGCGCGGTGGGAGTCGAGGTCCGTGTCGAGGGACTGACCAAGTCTTTTGGTCGGCAGGCCGTGTGGTCTGATGTCACCCTCACGCTGCCCGCGGGCGAGATCTCGGTCCTGCTGGGCCCGTCGGGCACCGGCAAATCTGTCTTCCTCAAGACACTTGTGGGGCTGCTCGAGCCCGACCGCGGATCGGTGTGGATCGGCGAGCGTGACCTGCCGCGCCTGCGCGAGCGCGAGCTCAATGAGGTGCGCAAACTGTTCGGCGTGCTGTTCCAGGACGGTGCCCTGTTCGGCTCGATGAACATCTACGACAACGTGGCCTTCCCGCTGCGCGAGCACACCCGTTGGCCGGAGCGGGAGATCCGCGACATCGTCACCGAAAAGCTTGACATGGTGGGCCTGCTGGGCGCGGAGCGCAAGCTGCCCGGCGAGGTTTCCGGCGGCATGCGCAAGCGGGCGGGGCTGGCCCGCGCGCTCGTGCTCAACCCGCAGATCGTGCTGTTCGACGAGCCCGACTCGGGCCTCGACCCGGTGCGCACGGCCTACCTCAACCAGCTGATCATCGACCTCAACCAGCAGACGGACGCGACATTCCTCATCGTCACGCACGACATCAACACCGCGCGCACGGTGCCCGACAACATCGGCCTGATTTACCACGGTCACCTGGCCATGTTCGGCCCGCGCGAGATGCTGCTGTCCAGTGAGGAGCCCGTGGTCCGTCAGTTCTTGGGTGCCCAGCGGATCGGTCCGATCGGCATGACGGAGGAGAAGGACGCCGACGAGCTGGCCGCGGAGCGGCGCAATGGGCACGAATTGCCGCCGCTGCCGCCGATCCCGCGCCAGCTGCGGCCATCCAACGGCGGTGTCCGGCGCGCCGAACGCGTACCAGGAAAATGGTGTCAAGAAAATGGTGTCACCCCACCGATCGGATCGTTCCTATGAAACGGATCGGTGAGTTCGTCATCTTCTGCCTCGAGGCGCTGCGCGGCCTGTTCCGGTCGCCGTTTCAGGGTCGCGAGTTCATCCAGCAGGCCTGGTTCATCAGCTCGGTGTCCATCCTTCCGGCCGCGCTCGTGTCGATCCCGTTCGGCGCGGTCATCACCCTCCAACTTGGATCGCTGGTACAACAGCTTGGGGCGCAATCGTTTACCGGCGCGGCGTCGGTGCTCGCCGTCGTCCGCGAGGCGGGGCCGATCGTCACGGCCCTGGTCGTCGCGGGCGCGGGCGGCTCGGCGATCTGCGCCGACCTGGGAGCTCGCAAGATCCGCGAGGAGCTCGACGCGATGCAGGTGCTCGGCATCAACATCGTGCAGCGGTTGGTCGTGCCCCGGGTGCTTGCCGGCATGGTGGTGGCGATGCTGCTCAACGGCGTCGTCAGTGTTGTGGGAGTCAGTGGCGGCTACTTCTTCAACGTCATCATGCAAAATGGCACACCCGGGGCATATCTCGCCAGTTTCCAGGCGCTGGGGCAGCTGCCCGACCTCATCTCCGGTGAGATCAAGGCGGTGGTGTTCGGCGCGATCGCGGCGCTCGTGGCGTGCTTCATGGGCATCAACGCCAAAGGCGGGCCGAAGGGCGTGGGCGACGCGGTCAACCAGTCCGTCGTCATCACGTTCATGCTCCTGTTCGCCGTCAACTTCGTGCTCACGGCCGTGTACTTCCAGGTCGTGCCGCAGAAGGGGGCGTGAGCGCGCGATGCTCCTGGACGACCTCGGCGCGCAGCTGTCCTTCTACGCGCGCGCTTTCGCCTGGGCGCCAAAGACTGTCACCCGCTATCGGCGCGAGGTGGCCCGGTTGCTTTCCGAGGTGAGCTTCGGGACGGGCGGCCTCGCGGTCGTCGGCGGCACGGTCGGGGTCATTGCCTTTTTGACATTTTTTACCGGTACGGAGGTGGGCCTGCAGGGATACCAAGCCCTCAACCAGATCGGGAGCAGCGCGTTCACCGGGTTCGTGTCGGCCTATTTCAACACGCGTGAGATCGCGCCGCTCGTGGCCGCGCTCGCGCTGTCGGCGACCGTCGGTTGTGGATTCACCGCGCAGCTGGGCGCGATGCGCATCTCCGAGGAGGTGGACGCGCTCGAGGTGATGGCCGTGCCGTCGGTGCCGTTCCTGGTCACCACGCGCATGATCGCGGGCTTCATCGCGGTCGTCCCGCTCTACGTGCTCGGGCTGCTGTCGAGCTACTTCGCCACCCGCCTCATCGCGACCGTCTACTTCGGCCAGTCGGCGGGCACCTACGACTACTACTTCCACGTGTTCCTGCCGCCCGTCGACGTGCTGTGGTCGTTTGGCAAGGTGCTGGTCTTCAGCGTCATCGTGGTGCTCATCCACTGCTACTACGGGTATCACGCAAGCGGCGGCCCGGCCGGCGTAGGCGTGGCTGTCGGTCGCGCCGTCCGGGCCGCTATCGTCGCGGTCAACATCTTCGACTTCTTCCTGTCGCTGGCGATCTGGGGCGCCACGACGACGGTCAGGATCGCGGGATGAGACTGAGCCCTCTGTCGACCGGGCCGCAAAGCAAGGCCCGGCCGACGCAGCGATCGCACAGACCTGTGGATCGCGCAAAGAATCGCTTGCTGGGCGCCGGTTTCGTGCTGCTGCTGGTCGCGCTGCTGTCGCTTTCGGTGCTGACCTACAAGAAGGCGTTCACGAGCGCCGACTGGGTCACCCTGCATACCGACCACACCGGCATGCAGCTGTCCGAGGGCGCCGACGTGAAGCTGCGCGGGGTCATCGTGGGCGAGGTCCGGTCCATCACGGCCGACGGCGAAAAGGCCACGCTGAGGCTGGCCCTGGATCCGGCGCAGCGCGAGCTGGTCCCCGCTGATGTGACGGCGCGGCTGCTGCCCAAGACGCTGTTTGGCGAGCGGTTCGTGGCGCTGGTGTCCACCTCGCTCGGTGGGCCGTCCATAAAGGACGGTGCCGTGATCGAGCAGGACCGCACCACCGCCGCGATCGAGCTGGAGCGGGTGCTCGACAACGCGCTGCCGCTGCTGCAGTCCATCAAGCCCGACAAGCTCGCGGCCGTGCTCGGCGCGCTGGCCTACGGCCTGGACGGGCGGGGCGAGCGGACCGGGCAGGACCTGGTCCGGCTCAACGACTATCTGACCGAACTCAACCGGCAGATGCCGACCATCGCCGATGACGTGCGCAAGCTGGCCGGGGTGCTGGACGTGTACAGCGACGCGGCCCCGGACCTGATCGCGCTGCTGCGCGACGCGACCGTCACGATGACCACGATCAGCCGCCAGCGCGCGCAACTGGCCGAATTCCTCACACAGACCACGGGTCTGGCCGACCAGACCTCCGCGTTCCTGGACCGCTACGACGAGCGGATCATCCAGCTCGGCGACGTGAGCCGGCCGGTGCTTGAGGTGCTGGCCGCGTACGCGCCCGAATACCCGTGCCTGATGAAGGGCATCGTCACGCTGCAGCCACGGGCCGAGAAGGTCTACGAGTCCGGCGCCATGCACATCACGCTCGAGGCGACCAAGGACAACGGCAAGTACGAGCGCGGCCGCGACGAACCCGTCTACGGCGCGCACAACGGCGCCAACTGCCGGGGCCTGCCCAACCCGCCGGTGCCCGCGCCCGAGGTGCCGATCAACGACGGGTACGACTACGGTGCGGAGCGCAATCTGTTGCGCCCCATCATCGGCGCGGCGACGGGCGTCCCGGCCGACCAGGTGCGCGACTTCGCCACGCTGCTGTGGGGGCCGCTGCTGCGCGGGACGGTGGTGAACGTCCAGTGAAATCCAGACTGAGAGCTCCACTGCTGAAGTTCCTCGCCTTCGCGGCCGTCACCGCCGTGTTGACCGCACTGTTGGCGCAGACGCTGGGGTCGCTCGGGTTCGGCGGCACGGCCTATCGCGCGCAGTTCACCGATGTCGCGGGCGTGCTGCCGGGCGACGACGTGCGCATCGCGGGCGTAAAGGTGGGACAGGTGCGCGATGTGCGGCTCGTGGGCACGGTGGCCGAGCTCTCGTTCACGGTGGAGGAAGGGATCGCGCTTGGCACGGGGACGAAAGCGAAGATCCGCTACCGGAATCTGGTGGGGCAGCGCTACATCGCGCTGCTGGAGGGGCCCGCTTCGCCGAGGCTGGCGCAGGGCGGGCTGATCCCGCTGAGCCAGACCACGCCCGCGCTGGACCTGACCGCGCTGTTCAACGGGTTCCGGCCGCTGTTCGTGGGGCTGACGCCCGATGACGTGAACCGGTTCGCGTACGAGATAATCCAGGTCTTGCAAGGGGAGCGGGGGACGATCGCGGATCTGTTGCGGCGCACGGCCTCGCTCACGACGACGCTCGCCGACCGCGACGCGGCCATCGGGCGTGTCGTGACCAACCTGTCGGCCGTGCTGCAGACGCTGGGGGAGCGCGACGCCGAGCTGAGCCAGACCATCAAAGCGTTGCAACAGCTGGTATCCGGGCTGTCGGCCGATCGGGTGGCGATAGGCGAGGCGCTGACCGGGATCGGGGATCTGGCGCAGGCGACGTCCTCATTGGTCAGTGAGGCACGGCCCAGCCTCGCCGCCGACATCAATCTGCTCAACACGCTCGCCGGCACGCTCAACCGCAACGCGGAGGTGCTCGACGGCACGCTGGATCGGGTGCCGGGACGGCTGGACGCCTTACGTGGTACAGCATCATCAGGGTCTTGGTTTAATTTCTTCCTCTGCGACTTCGACGGCAAGGTGACCGCGGGTGGCCGGTCCGTCAGCGTTCCGACGTTTTCCTCGGGGGCGGCGCGATGCAACGGCTGAGGCAGAGTCCGGTTTTGGTGGGCGCGATCGGGCTCGTGGTGCTCGTGGCGATCCTGCTGGCGGCGTTCAATTTGGAGGGTCTGCTCGCGGGCGGCAGCCGATACTCGGCCGCGTTCCGCGACGCGAGCGGGCTCACGCCGGGCAACGAAGTGCGCATCGCGGGGGTGAAGGTCGGCAAGGTGACCGGCGTGTCGCTCGACGGGGCACGGGTGCGGGTCGATTTCCGCACGGCCGAAAGGCTTGGCGACCAGACCTCGGCCACGATTCGCCTCAAGACGGTGCTGGGGCAGAAGTATCTGTCGCTCGAACCGAAGGGGGCGGGCGAGCTGAAGGGGACCATCCCGTTGGAGCGCACGGCGTCGCCGTTTGACGTGCTGCAGGCGGTGCAGGGGCTGGCCGACACGGCGCAGCGGATCGACACGGCGCAGCTGGCCAAGGCTTTTGATGTGCTGTCGGAGGCGTTCGCCGACACCCCGGCGAGCGTGCAGGCTTCGCTGACCGGGCTGTCGCGGCTGTCGCAGACCATCTCCAGCCGCGACGAGCAACTGCGCGAGTTGCTGCGCCGGGCCAACCAGGTGACCGGCGTGCTGGCCGCGCGGGACGAGGAGTTCAAGAAGCTGGTGACCGACGGCAACCTGCTGCTGGCCGAGGTGACCAAGCGGCGCGACGCCATACATCGGTTGCTCGTCTCGACGGCCGAGCTGTCGGACCAGTTGGTGGGGCTGGTGCGCGACAACCGGGAGCAGATCCAGCCCGCGCTGCGGCAGCTGCGTGAGGTGGTCGCGATCCTGCAGCGCAACAAGGACCAGATCTCGGCGACGCTGACGAACCTCGCCGGGTTCTTGAAGGCCTTTGCGAACGTGGTCGGCAACGGGCGGTGGTTCGACTCCTATGTGGATGGTCTGATCCAGGCCTACACGCCGTCGGGGGTGGCGCGATGAAACGGTTTGTCGTGCTCGTGCTGGTGTTCGCGCTCCTGCCCGGTGCGCCCGCGCAGGCCGCGGGGCGCACGCTCACCGCCGACTTCACTGCGGCGGTCGGGATCTATGTCGGCTCGGACGTGCGCGTGCTGGGGGTGCGGGTCGGGACGGTGACGGCCGTCGTGCCCATGGGCAAGGTCGTGCGGCTGCACATGCGCTACGACGCGCTCACGCCCGCCGACGTGACCGCGGTCATCGTGCCGCCGAGCGTGGTCAGCGACCGCTATGTGCAGCTCGCACCGCCCTATGTGGACGGTCCGATGCTGCCCGACGGCGCGCACGTCACCAAGACCGCGGTGCCGATCGAGCTCGACGAGATCTATCGCGCGCTGGATCAGCTCAACCGAGACCTCGGGCCCAACGGGGCCAACAAGGACGGAGCCCTGTCCCGGCTGGTCGAGACCGGGCGGGCCAACCTGTCGGGCAACGGCCAGAACCTCAAACAGAGCATCGCCGGGCTGTCCAAGGCGCTCACGACGCTGTCGGACGGGCGGCAGGACCTGTTCGGCACGGTCGCCAACCTGCAGGAGTTCACGACCATGCTGGCGCGCAGCGACCAGCAGGTCCGCGAATTCAACACGCAGCTGGCGTCGGTCGCGCGTCAGCTGGCCGCCGACGCGGATGAGCTGGCGTTGGCGCTCAAGAAGCTGTCGGCCGCGCTCGCGGAGCTCGCCACGTTTGTGCGCGACAACCGGGAGGCACTGTCGTCCAATGTGGAGGCGCTGGTCGACGTCACCAACGTGCTCGTGAGCCAGCAGCAGGCGATGATCGACGTGCTCGACATCGCGCCGCTGACCCTGTCCAATCTGGCTCTTTCCTACAACCCGTTGTCCGGGACGACCGACACCCGCGACAACGTCACCGGGCCGCATCACACCGCGGCCTTCCTGTGCAGCCTCATGGTCAATGTGTTGCCCACCCCCGAGATCCCGGCTCAGTGTTTCGAGCTGGCGAAGTTGGTGCAGCCATGAACCAGGTGAGGCGTTTGACGGGACGTGGATCGCTTGGCGGAGTGATCCACGTCCCCCTGGTCCTTTTGTTGGTACTGGCCGGATGCACGGCCGGCACGCCCGGTTACACGATCACGGCCGAGTTCGACGACGTGCTGGACCTCGTGCCGGCCGCGGCCGTGAAGGTCAACGATGTCACCGTGGGCAGCGTCGAGGAGATCTCGCTGCGCGGATGGACGGCGGTCGTGCGGCTGCGCATAGAGCGATCGGTGCGGCTGCCCGACAACGCGACCGCCGCGATCAGACAGTCCAGTTTGCTCGGTGAGAAATTCGTCGCGCTCGCGGCGCCCTTTTCACAAAACCCGGAGGGGCAGCTGTCGGAGGGCGACCTGATCCCGCTGGCGCGGACCAAACGCGCGGCCGAGGTGGAGGAGGTGCTCGCCGCGCTCGGCATGGTGCTCAACGGAAGCGGCCTGGCCAACCTCAAGACCATCAATAGTGAGGTCGCGCAGGCGCTCGAGGGTCGTGAAGGCGAGGCCAAGGATGCCCTGCACAACCTGGATCAGTTCATTGCTGGACTCGACGCGCAAAAGACCGACATCGTCAAGGCGATCGATGCGCTGGACCGCCTCACGACACGCCTGGCGCAGCAACGGGAGACGATCGGGCAGGCGGTGGAGGCGCTGGATCCAGGACTGACCGTGCTCGCCGAGCAGCGGGCGCAGCTCACATCGGCGTTGACGGCGTTGGATCGGCTGAGCGCTATCGGGACTGACGTGATAAACAAGAGCCGGGACGACACCCTGGCGAGCCTGAAGGCGTTGCGGCCGTTGCTGGATCAGCTCGTCAAGGCGGGCGACGACCTACCGCGGTCGCTGGATTTCATGCTGACCTATCCGTTCCCGCCCAACGTGCAGAAGGCGATCCGGGGCAACCAGGTAAACCTGCACGCGACGCTGGACCTGGACTCGGTGACGTTCCTGACGCAGTCGCTGATCGCGCCGCCGGCCTCGGACACGCCGGTGGTGCCGGGGCTGCCGCAGTTGCCCCTGCCGAAGCTGCCGCTGCCGCTGCCGCTGCCCTCACTCCCGCTGCCGTCGCTGCCGCCGTTGTTGCCGTTGCCCAGCGGGTCGCCGCTGCTGCCGCTGCCGTCGCTGCCGATTCTGGGCGGCGGCAGAGGCGGGCTCTACGACATCCTCAGCGGGGGAGTGCGATGACGATCCGGATCAAGTTGTTGGTGTTCGCCCTCGTGAGCGTGGTCGGGATCGGCTATGTGAGCTGGACCCACCTCGGGCTGGGCGACCGGCTCTTCGGCGGGGCCTATGTGGTGCACGCCGATTTCGCCGAGGCGGGCGGCATCTTCACCAACGCGTCGGTCACCTATCGAGGCGTGCCAATCGGCAAGGTGACGGGCGTGCGGCTGCACGACGCGATCGTCCGGGTGGACCTGCAGATCGACGGCATTCATCAGGTGCCCGCCGAAACCACGGCCGTGGTGGCCCTGCGGTCGGCGGTGGGCGAGCAGTATGTCGACCTGCGACCGTCCACTGCCGACGGTCCGTTCCTCAAGGCGGGCGACGTCATCCCGGTAGCGAAGACGTCGACGCCGCTGCCGGTCGAGACTTTGCTGTCCAACCTCAACGCGTTGGTGGAGTCCGTCGACCCCGCATCACTGGGGGTATTCCTCGACGAACTGGGCACCGGGTTCGAGGGCAACGAGGCCGCGCTGAGGCAACTGCTCGACGCCAACAACCTGCTGCTCGAGGACGCGATGCGTTACCTGCCGCAGACCAAGGCCCTGATCCAAGATGGACAGACGGTGCTCAGGACCCAGCTCGAGTCGGCCGCGGCGATCAAGGCGTGGGCTCGCGGGCTGGCGGAGCTGGCGTCCCAGCTGCGCGCGGCAGACGGCGACCTGCGCACGCTGCTGGCCAACGGGCCGCCCGCGGCGACACAACTGCGCGGGCTGCTCAGCGATCTGGACCCGACCATAGGCATGCTGCTGGGCAACCTCATCTCGGTCAACGGGGTCGCGGCCCGGCGCGTCAACGGGATCGAAATGATCCTCGTGACGTATCCGATGGTGGTCGCGGGCGGATACACGGTGATGCCCGGCGACGGGACCGCCCACTTGGGACTGGTCGTCAACCTCAACGATCCGCCGCCGTGCCAATATCAGCAGACCGGCCAGAACACCCGCTGCACCCAGGCCGAACAGGCACAGGGGTCCTCGGTGCGCGGCACAAACAACATTCCGCGGCCGGGTGGCCCCGAACCAACGCCCGCGCCGCTCCCGCCGAGAGCCCAGGTGAGTCCTTCACTCCCTCCAGGGCCTGGGCTCTCGGCGGGG
>JBIOYB010000529.1:0-16527 GCA_044869915.1 Allorhizocola sp. | reverse complement strand
CCAGCCGATCCACAGCGTGTGGTTCAGGTAGACCCGCGCTATCGCCATGGCGCGCAGCGTGTCCACGTATTGGCTCCGGTTGCGGTGACTTCGGTCGGGTGGGCTCTTTATTTCGGGCCTGGTCTCCGTAAGCATCGACTTAACCCTACAAAATGGTTTAATAGATCTCGTAGCGGGCCATCAACGTTTTACACGATTCTTACCGGACAAAGTGGATGGTGCATGATGCTTCAATGACGTCCACTTACCTCTCCACCAACCCGGCCAAACTCGATGACGTTGTTATGGACGTATCCCTGAAAGATCAGGACGACCTCAAAGCAGCCAGTGAACGGGCCATGCGGGCGCAGCGAGCCTGGGCCGACACGCCGGCGCCCGTGCGGGGTCAGGTCATCGCCAACATCGGCGCGCTCGTGGAGGCCAACGCCGAGGCGCTCGCGCGGCTCGTGACGCGCGAGATCGGCAAGCCGATCGCCGAGGCCCGCGGCGAGGTGCAGGAGATCGTGGACACTTGCCGGTTCTTCCTGGGCGAGGGGCGCCGGCTCTACGGGCAGACCGTGCCGTCGGAGATGCCGGACAAACACCTGTTCACCTTCCGGGAGCCGGTCGGCACCGTGATGGTCATCACGGCGGGCAACTTCCCGGTGGCCGTGCCGGCGTGGTATCTCGTGCCGGCGCTGCTGTGCGGCAACACCGTGGTGTGGAAGCCCGCGCTGTACGCGGCCGCGTGCGGCGAGGCGCTGGCCCAGCTGTTCGTGCGCGGTGGGCTGCCCGACGGGGTGCTCCAGGTCGTGCACGCCGATGGGCAGACCACGTTCGCCGGGCTTTCCGCAGCGCTACAGGCGGGCCTGATCCAAAAGGTGGGCTTCACCGGCTCGACCGAGGTCGGGCGCACCATCGGGCAGCTGTGCGGTAAGCACCTGCAGACGCCGTGCCTCGAGCTCGGCGGCAAAAACCCGATGGTCGTCGCGGCCGACGCCGACCTCGACCTGGCCGTCGAGGGAGCTTTGTTCGCGGGCTTCGGCACGGCCGGGCAGCGGTGCACGTCGCTCGGCACGGCCATCGTGCACGAGTCACTGCACGCCGCGTTCATGGGCAAGCTCCGGTCGGCTTTGGACAGCGCCCGGCTCGGCGACCCGACCCAGGACGTGCTCTACGGGCCACTGCTGGACGCGCGCTTCGCCGAGAGTTTCGAGAAATGTCTGGGCTGGATCCGCGACACACACGATGTTTCGGGGCCGGTCGGGCGCGTCGGCGCGGGCAATCCGCGGCCCGGGTTCGTCGGCGACCCGTTCAACGGGCTGTTCTACCACCCGGTGATCGTGGACGGGGTGCGGCCGGGCGACCTCCTGTTCGACAACGAGACCTTCGGGCCCATCATCGGGGTCACCACATACTCCACTTTGGACGAGGCGATCGAGCTGGCGAACGCGCCCGGGTACGGGCTGTCGAGCGCGATCTACACGCGGGATCCGCAGCAGGTGTTCGCGTTCCGGCGGGGCATCGGCGCGGGCATGGTGAGCGTCAACAATTCGACCTCGGGCGCCGAGGCGCACCTGCCCTTCGGCGGCAACGGGCGCTCGGGCAACGGCAGCCGGCAGTCGGGCATGTGGGTGCTCGACCAGTTCACCCGGTGGCAGGCGATGAACTGGGACTACTCGGGCCGCCTGCAGAAGGCCCAGATGGACGTCGCGACCGTCGAGGCCGACCTGTCCTACCGCCTCGCCTGAGCCGGTAGGACAGGCTTGGGTTCACACTGTGGTGCAGAGGACGCCGTTGAGGAAGAAGAAGCCGGGCACCGTGTTGGTGCCGGTGTGGCTGGCGTTGAAGCCGATGTGGACCGACGAGTTGGGCGTGATGGTCTCGTTCCACGAAAGGTTTCTCGCGACGACCCAGTTGCCGTCCTGCGTCCAGGCGGCGCCCCAGTTTTGCCCGGCCCCGGGCAGCAGCTGCTGGCCGTCGGCGAACGGGAATTCGAGGAACCATCCGGCGAGGGTGGCCGGGCCGTTGTTGGTGACGGTCAGGTCGGCGGTGAACGTGTTGCCGCCGCCGCTGATCTGGTAATGCACCTGGCAGCTGTGCGCGCCCGCCGTGGTGATCGTCACGCTGGAGGAGACGCCGGAGAGGTTGGCCGAGGTGTCGTGCGCCTGCACCTTGTAGCTATATGTCGTCCCCGGGGAGAGCCCGGTGGCCGTGAACAGGTTGCCGTTGGCGGGCAGCCGTGCGATGAGCGTTTCGGCGGCGCCGACCGTCTGGTACAGGTAGTAGCCGGCGACAGCCTCGTTGTCGGTGGTGAGCGGGAAGGTCATGGTCACCGACGTGTCGGTCACGTCGGTCACGAGCGGTGCGCCGGGCGTGGCCGGTGGCGTGCTGTCGGGCGGGGTGTTGGCCGGGTCCGCCCACAGCAGGCGGTTGAGCGAGCCGGCGCCCAGCTGCGCGTCGCCGAGGATGCCCTTGGAAGAGACCGCGATCAGCGCCTCCCGCGTCTGGGCGATGGTGGCGGTGGGGTTTTCCTCCAGGTGGCGCGCGATCCAGCCGGCGACGTGGGGCGCGGCCATCGAGGTGCCGCTCATCGAGGTGCCGGCGGTGTCGGAGGTGTGCGCGGCCGACACGATGTCGAGCCCGGGCGCGAAGATCTCGACGCACGTCCCGTAGTTGGAGAAGAAGGCCCGGCCGTCGCCCTGCACGCTCGCGGCCACGACGATCGCACGCGTCACGGTGGTGATCGTGGTGTCGGCGCACGCGTCGTTGTCGTGGTTGCCCGCGGCCACGACGGCCTGCACGCCGGAGTCGATGAGCCCCTCGAGCGCGTCGTTGACCGCCGTGTTGCTGGAGTGCAGGCTGAAGTTGGCGATGGAGCGCGCCGGATGGTTGGCCGTGATGAAGTCGATGGCCTCGATGAGGTCCGAGGACACACCGTTGCCGGTGCAGTCGAAGATGCGCACCGCGCGGATCTGCGCGCCCTTGGCCACGCCATAGCTGGCGCCGGCCACAGTGCCGGCGACATGGGTGCCGTGGCCGTTGCAGTCGTTGGTGCCGTTGCCGTCGCCGACCGCGTCGTAGACGCCGGTGGCCCGGCCGCCGAAGTCGGCGTGGGTGGCCCGGATCCCGGAGTCCACGACGAAGACGGTGGCTCCGGAGCCCGTGGAGTCGTAGCGATAGAGGTTGTCGAAGTTGGGCAACCCCCGCCGCTGGTCGATGCGGTCCAATCCCCACGATGGCGGGTTGGTCTGGTCCGTGGCGGGCTCGACGACCGTGTCGGGCACGACATAGGCGACGGCCGGGTCGGCCCGCACCGCCTTGAGTGCCTCGCCGGGCAGGTGCGCCGCGAAGCCGTTGAGCGCGTGGGAATAGCCGGCACGCAGTGTGCCGCCGTGGGCAAGGGCCGTCCGCGAGACGCCGCCGGCGGCCGAGGCCGCCACCGTGTCCTTCAGCACCACGATGTACTGATCCGGGACGGCCTGCTTTTCGCCTTGCGCCAACGGAGCCGGCGTCGGCTGCGCTGCCGTCGCGGGGGTGGCCGTGGTCGCGCTCGCCAGCCCGATGCTCAGGGTCAGGGCAAGCGCCAGCGGGCCGGCAACTTTGGTTCTGCTCAAGTGATCCTCCCGTTGCCTACCGGGCACCAGCATCCCCCGATGCCGGTCAGAACTCCGGTAGATGAGCGTCGATCACGCTAGCAGAGGTTTGAATATCTAAATAGGGCGTTGGATGCGGCGGCAAGGTGAGAAAAATGTCACGTGTTGATCATCAAACGATCATTCGCCGGGTTTGCGTGCGTGGCGGCCAGTCTGACTTGCCCAAACGCGAGGGGCGAGCTTAGGCTAACCTGCATTAGGCCAGGCTAACTTTACTATCGATCTCACGGAGTGCCCCTTGAACGCCTTCCTCGCCACGTATCTGATCGGGCTGCGCGAAGGGCTTGAGGCGGCGCTCGTCGTCACGATCTTGGTCGCCTTCCTGGTCAGGTCGGATCAGCGCGCCCGGCTGCCGTATGTCTGGATCGGAGTCGGCGTGGCGGCCGCGGTGTCGGTCGCGTTCGCCGCGGTCCTCGAGTTCACGAGCGCTAACCTCGAGTACCAAAGACAAGAGCTCTTCGAGGCGATCACCTCGATCGTGGCGGTCTGCTTCGTGACCTGGATGATCTTCTGGATGCGCCGCGCGGCCCGGACCATCGGCGGAGAGCTGCGCGAGAAGCTGGACCGGGCGCTCGCGATCGGGCCGGTGGCCATCGTCGTGACGTCGTTTCTCGCCGTGGCGCGAGAGGGCCTCGAGACCGCGCTGTTCTTCTTCGCGACCGTGCAGGGCGCCAGCTCCACGTGGTCGGTCGGCGCGATCCTGCTGGGCATCGCCACATCGATCGCGATCGGCTTCGGGCTGTATCGCAGCGCCATCCGGATCAACCTGACCAAGTTTTTCACCTGGACCGGAGCCGTGCTCGTCCTCGTCGCCGCGGGCATCTTGAAGTACGGCATCCACGATCTGCAGGAGGCGGGGGTCCTGCCCGGATTGTCCAACCAGCTTCCCGTGCCAGCGTTTGACCCGACGACGTGGTGGGCCGAGCTGCTGCGCGGGATGTTCAACATCACGCCAACCCCCAGCGTGGTGGAGAGCATCGCCTGGGGGATTTACGCCATCCCGGTGCTCGTGCTCTTCCTCATGCCCACCAGTAGGAGAACTGCCCATGCGTAAGTTTGCCGCCGCCTTCGCGCTGCTGGCCCTCACCGCAGCGTGCACGAAAGACCCGGCGCCCGCGGGCACCGACCAGAGTGGACCGATCGCGGTGAAGGCGACCGACACCGTGTGCGAGGTCACCCGGACCCAGTCCGCGGCCGGAACGGTCACCTTCACGATCAAAAACGAAGGATCGAAGGTCACCGAATTTTATGTGTACGCCGCCGGCGACCGCGTCATGGGCGAGGTCGAAAACATCACGCCCGGGCTGTCGCGCGACTTCCATGTCGAGCTGCCGGCAGGCACCTACGAGACCGCGTGCAAGCCGGGCATGATCGGCAAGGGGATCCGGGGCGCGTTCACCGTCACCGGTTCGGCGGCCCCGCTCACCGCGGACGCCAAACTGGCCGCGGCCACCGACAGCTACCAGCGCTACATCAAGACCCAGACCGAGACCCTGCTGGTGAAGACGCAGGAGTTCGTCGACGCGGTCAAGGCGGGCGACATTGCCAAGGCCAAGGCGCTGTTCCCGGTCGCGCGCACTTACTGGGAGCGCATCGAGCCGGTGGCCGAGATCTTCGGCGACCTCGACCCGAAGATCGACGGCCGCGAGGAGGTCGTCGAGGAGGGCATGGAGTTCACCGGATTCCACAAGCTGGAGCGCGACCTCTGGGTGGACGGCGACGTGTCCAAGAGCGGGCCCATGGCCGACAAGCTGATGGCCGACGTCAAGGACATCGTGGCGAAGGCCAACGCGGAGAAGCTGTCCCCGCTGCAGCTGGCCAACGGCGCGAAGGAGCTGCTCGACGAGGTGGCCACCGGGAAGATCACGGGTGAGGAGGACCGCTACTCGCACACCGACCTGTGGGACTTCGCCGCCAACGTGCAGGGCTCGCAGGCGTCCGTGCAGGCGCTGCGCCCGGTGCTCGAGGAGCGCGCGCCCGACCTCGTGTCGCAATTGGACACCGCGTTCAAGGCGGTCGAGGACACCCTGGCCAAGCACCGCGTGGGCGACGGCTGGAAGCTGCACAACCAGTTGACCGAGGCCGAGCTCAAGGAGCTGTCCGACGTCATCAACGCCCTTGGCGAGCCGGTGAGCAAGGTCGCGGCGGTGGTGTCGAAATGAAACGGCGGGCGGCACTCGGGGTAGCGGGCGGTGTGATCGGCGTGGCCGGTGTGGCCGCGGCGGGGGCCGCCCTGTTCGACAGGGGGTCGGCGCCCGCCATCGCCGGCCCCGCCGACGCGATCGAGTTCTACGGTGCGCACCAGGCGGGGATCACGACACCCGCGCAGGATCGGCTGCACTTCGTGGCGTTCGACGTCATCACCAAGGACCGGGCAAAGGTGGTCGAGATGCTGCGCGAGTGGACCGCGGCCGCCGCACGCCTGACCCAGGGCAAGGACGCCGGGCTGCTCGGCGCCGTGGGCGGCCAGCCGGAGGCGCCGCCCGACGACACCGGTGAGGCGCTCGGGCTCCCGCCCTCGGGCCTGACGCTGACCGTCGGCTTCGGTGCGTCCCTGTTCGACAAGTTCGGGCTGGCCGACCGCAAGCCCGCACAGCTGAGGGACCTGCCCAAGTTCCCGGGTGACGCGCTCAAGCCCGAGATCAGCGGGGGCGACATCTGCGTGCAGGCGTGCGCCAACGATCCGCAGGTCGCCGTGCACGCCGTGCGCAACCTGGCCCGCATCGGCTTCGGCGTGGTGACCGTGCGCTACTCGCAACTCGGGTTCGGCCGCACGTCGAGCACGTCGCGTGCGCAGGCGACAATGCGCAACCTGATGGGCTTCAAGGACGGCACGGCCAACCTCAAGCTCGAGGACACGGAGCTGTTGAAGGAACAGGTGTGGGCGCATCCGGGTGACGGACCGTCGTGGATGGACGGCGGGACCTACCTCGTGACCCGCAAGATCCGGATGATGATCGAGACGTGGGATCGCACGTCGCTTTCCGAGCAGGAGACCATCATCGGGCGGGACAAAGGCGAGGGCGCGCCGCTGGGCAAGGCCAAGGAGTTCGACGAGCCCGACTTCGCCAGCGACGCGATCGCGCCCGAGGCGCACATCCGGCTGGCCCATCACACGACCAACGGTGGAGCGCGGCTGCTGCGCCGCGGCTACAACTTCGCCGACGGGTCCGACGGGCTGGGGCGGTTGGACGCCGGGCTGTTTTTCATCGCGTACCAACGGGATCCGCACAAGCAGTTCGTGCCCGTGCAGTTGAGCCTCGCCCGGCAGGATGTGCTCAACGAATACATCCGCCATGTCTCAAGCGGAGTGTTCGCCATCCCGCCGGGCGTGAGCTCGGCCGAAGACCACTGGGGCCGCGCGCTGTTCGCGTGACCCCACGTGGCACGGGTCGAGCCCCTGTCAGATCCCCTTCTCGGCGAGGGCTTCGCAGAACCGGATGAGGGTCCACTGCTGCGTCTCAGAGAGCTTGAAGCCGATCAGCCGGCCGGAATCGCCATGCCGAGAGGGGTGCATCAGGTTCTCCTCGTCGTTGCCGTCGGTGTGACGTAGCCCGAGGCCGTGGCCGATCTCGTGCGTCCAGGTCTGCCCGTCCCTGTTGCCGATCGTGCTCTTGCTTTCCTGGATCGCGATGCAGGACACGGCCCGGTCCGAGATGGTGAACCCGGCGATGCCGCTGGGAACGAGCGCACCGTCCTGCGCTCTCACGATCTCCCTGCTCAGGAAGATGACGTACCGCTTGCGCGGCTTGGTCCCGGCCACGGCGGCGGCGAGCTCGACCACGTCGTTTGGGTCGATCTCGTTGCGGATGATGCGGAACTGGTTGTCGTAGACCTTCCCGTCGGCCCCGGTGATGGGAACGACCTCGTACTTGACCTTGATCCCGCACGCGAGTTGCAGGCTGGTGGCGACCGTTTCGGCGGCGACGCCAATCTGCCGGTCGTTTTGCAGGTGCTGGGGGACGACGATGATGAGTGACAGGTCTGCCATGAGTTCTCCCTCACTTGTGGCTGGAAGCGGTTGCTTGCGCGAGGAAAGAGGCGGCCGGGGCGCGCGGTGATACGTCGCGGACCCGACTGTGTCGGGAACCGGGCGCGCCCGGTGTGGCTCGTATCAGGCATGACGACGAGACGGCGGGTGCTGGCGGGGGCGGTCGGACTGGGTGTGCTGGCCGCGTGCAAGCGGGAGGCCTCCCCCGGTACCCAAATGAGGAAAGAACAGATTTTGATCTCTCACCCCGACGGCATGGGCGTTGTCGATGCCGGGACCGGGAAGTGGTTGATCGAGCCCGGTCCGGCGGTCCTGCCCGCCGGCCGGGACAGGCTGGCCCTGTTGCGTGACTCGCAGCTGTCGATCTGGCGGCTCGGCCCGCGCGAGCGGGTCTCAGTGTCCAAAGTGGAGGGCGAGTGGAAGCCCAGCGCGATGGTCGGCGAGCGGGTCGCGCTGGTGCGCCGGGCGGGCGCGGCCACGAAAATCCGGGTGACCGGGCTCGATCGCGACTTCGACGTGCCGGGCGACATCGAGCCCGAGGCGTTTTCGCCCGACGGCGGCAAACTCTACGTGCTCGACCACCTGACCGACTCGTATCGGGTGCGGCTACTGGATCTGGAGACCGGCGAGCTGAACCGACTGAATATCAAGGACAAGGGTTTGGTACCGGAGCTGGCCGAAGAGGTCATGCGAGGCCACTGGCAGCAGGCCGTCTGGGACTCGCGGACCGGCATCCTGTTCAGCCTCTACACCCACGGCGGCGACCACCAGCACACCGGCCAGCTGCTCGGCGTGCGGCCGAACGCGCCGGACGTGCACGCGTTCATTCACGCGCTGCACCTGGCCGACAGCTGGGCCGTGTGCATCGATCTGCCGAGCCCGTTCGGTGATTCGGCGGCGGGCGCGCACGCGCTGGCACTCGGCGACGGCCGGCTCTACGCGGTGAACGCGGCCGCGGGGGCCACCGCCGAGATCGACCGCAGCGCGCTGAAGGTGTTGTCCATCAAGGGGTTCGCGCCGGCGGAGGGCAGCGCGTTCGCGATCGGTTCGCCGTTCGTGGTCGCCGCGGGCGAGCGGCTCACCGATCTTTCGTCGGACTGGCGGGTGGGCGGGCCCATGAGCGGACTGGCGGCGGGCCCGGATGGTCTGTTGTGGACGGCCATGGGCGAGCGGCTCGTGGCTCTCAGCCGGCCGGATCGCAAGCTGGTGCACGAGATCGCGCTGCCCGGCCTGCGTTCGGTGCTCATGGTTGTGTGATCGGTGTCTGGGCGGTTGTTTCTGGGCGACTGTTTCTGAGCGGGTTTGTGTGATCGGTGTCTGGGCCGTTGTTCTGGGCCGTTGTTCTGAGCGGTTGTTTCAGCGGCTGATTGATTGGCGGTCTGATTCGCGACTGGCACGGCGTGGACCGGTCTCACTCATGCGGCGCGGGATAACCTGCGATGATGGAGCTCGATCCGTGTGGATCGCCCCAGCTGAGTTTGCATGGTGCGCAGATCGGTCACCACAACCTTCAACTGAACCTGACGGCATACGCGGGCCCGGCGGTCCGTTCCGACTACCTGGAACAGGTCAGGCGGATCGCGCCCGGGGTGCTGCGCGACCGTTCGCGCGAACTCGAGTTGCTCGTCGCGTTCTGCCTGGGCGAAGACGGAGACCGGTCTCTCCGGAGAAACCAGTCTCTGCGGGGAAACCAGTCTCTGCGGGGAAACCGGTCTCCTTCCAGAAAACGGTCTCCAGAGCGAGACCGATCTCTGGCGGGAGACCGGTATCTGTCGTGGCGGGCCGAGGCGTGGGCGGGCAAGACGGCGCTGATGTCTTGGTTCGTGCTCCACCCGCCGCCGGGCGTGCAGATCGTGTCGTTCTTCGTCACCGCGCGCCTCGCCGGGCAGAGCGATCGAGCCGCATTCCTCGATGTGACGCTGGAGCAGCTGCTGGCGCTGCTGCGCGAGCCGATGCCGGCCTTGCTGACCGACGCGACCCGGGAGGCGCACTGGTCGGGCGCACTGGCCCGAGCCGCGGACGCCTGCCGCCGCGCGGGCGAGCGGCTGATCCTGGTCATCGACGGGCTCGACGAGGACCGGGGCGTGACCACGTGGCCGGACGCGCACAGCATCGCCGCGCTGCTGCCCGCCGACCCGGCCGCCGGGCTGCGCATCGTCGTCGCGGGCCGGCCCAACCCGCCGATCCCCAACGACGTGCCCGACGACCACCCGCTGCGCGCCGCCGGGATCGTCCGCTCGCTGAGCGCCTCACCGTACGCCACAGTCATCCGGCAGGACGCCGAGCGCGAGCTGAAACGGCTCCTGCACGGCGGCGACCCCGAACGCGATCTGCTCGGTCTGCTGGCCGCGTCCGGCGGTGGTCTGTCCGATGTGGACCTCGCCGAGTTGACCGGCCGGCCCGCCTGGGAGATGGGCGAACACCTCGCCGCCGTATCGGGCCGCACGTTCACTGCCCGGGCCGCCCGCTGGCGCACCGAAACGGTGGTGTATGTGCTGGCCCACGAGGAGCTCCAGCGACAGGCTATGCGATTCCTTGGGGCGCAAGCGCTCGACACCTACCGGCAGCGGCTGCACGACTGGGCCGAGGACTATCGCCGGCGCCACTGGCCGCCCGACACGCCGGAGTATCTGCTGCGCGGATACTTCAAACTCCTGCAGGCCCTTGACGATCGGCCCCGAATCGTCGCCTGCGCGGTCGACGGCGAACGGCACGGCCGCATGCTCGACATCACCGGCGGCGACACGGCCGCGCTCGCGGAGATCGCCGTGGCGCAGGAGCGGATCGCCGGCCGGCCCGACCCCGATCTGAGCGTCATGACCCGGCTCGCCCTGCACCGGGCACACCTCACGGAGCGAAACGACAAGATCCCGTCGCGCCTGGCCGGTGTGTGGGCGAGGCTGGGCCGGGCCGCCCGCGCCGAAGCGCTGGCGCGCTCGATCCCGGAACCGTCCCGCCGGGCGCACGCGCTGGCCGCGATCGCCCGGGATGTCGCCGAGGCCGGCGACGTTCGGCGGGCCCGCCTGCTCATCGGCCACGCCAAGAGCGACATCCGCGCGATCGCCGACCCGGCCCGGCGGGCCGAGGCCATGGCCGCGATCGCACGGTCGGCCGCCCGTGCGGGGCGGGCCGGTGAAGCCGAAGCGCTCATGCGGGACGCGGAGGTCGTCGCCGGCTCGGTGGGCGCCGCCGCCGCGCGCAACCGGACCCTGGTGTGCGTGGCGCGGGCCACCGCCGCCCTGGGCGACCTGGACCGGGCCGAGACCATCGCCCGCTCCATCAGGGGCTGGGCCGAGCGGGACGAGGCGCTCGCCTCGGTCGTGAAAGCGTTGGCGGACAACGGAAATTTCGAACACGCCGGCACCCTGGTCCGTTCCATCCACAGCAGACAGTGGCAGACACAGGCGCACGCGGGGATGGCCAGGACGCTGACCGCGTGCGGCATGCCGGACCGGGCGGCGGAAGCGCTCGGTCAAGCCGAGCGCGCGGCCGAATCCATGCGCAGCCCCGGGGTCCACTCGTGGACGCTCGCCCACGTCGCGGTCGCGCAGGCGGCCGCCGGCCAGGACCGCCGAGCGCGGCGGACGGCGAGCCGTGCCGAAGCCTCGGCGCGCCTGATCGCCCGGCCGTCGGAGCAGGCCAACATGCTGGCGGCGGTGGCGCGTGCGATGGCGGCCGCGGGCGAGGCGCGCGAGGCTCTGCGGATCGCCCGCGGCACGGCCAACCGGACCTACCGCGCGAAGATCCTCGTGGCCGCGGCGTCGGGGCTGATTATGCGGGGCGATCGGGAAAAAGCGGAGGCCGTGGCGTGGGAGGCCGAAACCGTCGTGCGGGCGAGCGCGGGCCCGTCGCGCGACGGCGGCAACTTCGCGGCGCTGGCACAGGCCGTCGCGTCCGTGGGCCGATTCGCACAAGCCGAGGCCATCGCCCGCTCGATTCCCTTCACGGCGAGGCGAGAGCGCGCGCTGACCGCCATCGCGCGAGCGATCGCGGCCGGCGGCGAGGCCGATCGCGCCGCGGAAGTTGCCGACTCCATCACCGACGTGGGCCAGCGGCGGCGCGCGCTGGCCGCGGTCGCCCGCGCGAAGGACGGCGACTCCGTGGTGCGCGTGGACCTTTCGCCGGGTCAAGGCGACCTCGAACGGGCGGAGGCGGCCGCCCGCGCGATCACCTGCGGCCTCGAGCGGGATCGTGCGCTGACCGAGGTGGTACGGACGGCGGCCGCGAGCGGTGACCACGCCCGCGCCAACCGGATCGTCTCGACCATCGCCAACCCTTCGTCACAGGTGTGGGCGCTGTGCTCGATCGGCTATCTCGAGCGCGCGGAGGCGGTCGCGCGAACGCTCGCGGACCGGTCCCGGCGCGATCAGATGCTCCTGGCCGTGGCGCGGAAGCTGGCCCACGCGGGCGAAGCCCGCCGCGCCGAATCCCTCGCCTGCCACGTCGACGCCCGGCACGCCCGCGGGCTGGTGGCCGTCGTCGAGGCGCTGGCGGCAAGGGGCGAACGGTCCGGAGCCGAGCGAGTCGCGCGCCAGATCACCATGGAACCGTTGCGGTCAAAGGCGTTCTGCGCGCTCGCGTTGGCCGGCGCCCGCGCGGGCGATCTGGGCGCGGCGCGAGCGTGGGCGCGGGAGATCGCCGACCCGAGGGAGCGGGCGCGGGCGGTGGTGGCCGTGGCACAGGCGATCGCGGCGGCGGGCGACGAGGACGGCGCCGTCGCGCTCGTGCAGACTATCGCGGACCCGGCATGGCAGGCGCAGGCGTTGGTCGCGCTCGCCGGCGGCGCCGGCACGCCGCTGGCGCGGCGGCTCGTGGCGCGCGCCCTGCAGATCGGGACGTGGCAGACAACGCTTCCGGCGCTGACCCGGGTCGCGCCGGAAGCGATTGGCGTGCTGGCTGAATCCTTCGCGTAGCGGTGTTACGGGCTCGTGCAGCCGAACGAGGTCGGCAGTTGCGTGTTGCCGTTGGGGCGCGAGGCCTGGAAGCCCCACGTGGCGGTCTGGTTGGGCGCGAGCGCTCCGTTCCACGTCTGGTTGCGCTGGATGACGTCCTGGCCGCTGATGGTCGCCGCGGTCGGCCACGAACCGGTGTGGGAGTGCCCGGCCGGCAGCGTGACCCGCGACGTCCAGCCGTTGAGCGTCGTCGTGCCGGTGTTGGTCACGGTGACGTTCATGACGTAACCGTTGGGCCACTGGCTACTGGCTATGGCGGTGGTGGTGCAGCCGCCGGGGCCGGGGCCGGGGCCACTGCTCGTGGTGACGTTGACGATGCCCGAGTAGCCGGAGGTCCCGGAGTTGTTCTGGGCGCGCACTCGGTATCGGTAGGTGGTGCTGGCCGCCAAGCCCTGGTTGGTGAACGTGGCCGACGGCGACGTGCCGACCTGGCTGAAGCTGGTGCTTGTCGCGCCCGTGGCCCGTTCGATCAGGTAGCTGGTGACCGTGCCGGACGAGGCCGGCCAGTTCAGCGTCACGGAGCTCGAGGTCACATTGGACGTCGTGGGCGTGCCGGGCGTGCCCGGCGGCTGGCCCGGGGTGGTGTTGGTGACCGTCTGCGAGAACGAGCTGACGGCCAGGCCGACGCCGCCGATCCACGGCTCGAATCCGGCTTGGACACTGGTCAGATACCAGGATGTGTTGCCCCACTGCGAGCCCCGGGACAGCGTGTCCCGGATGAAGTCCATGACGTCGAAGCTGAAGCTCGTCAGCGGCGAACCGGTGAACAGGTAGGAGACCACGTTGTTCTGGCCGTTGTTGCCGGTCCACACCGCCCAGCTGCGCCCGGCGACCGACGTCGTGCCGGTCTGCGAGCCGATGGGCTGGATGCTGCCCTGGCGGTTGAGCCAGATCATGATTTCGGTGTCCTGGACGCCGGAGACGTTGGTGTCGGCGTTGAGCCAGATGTCGTAGGCGCCGTTCCACGTGCCACTACCGGGATAGGTCACGCTGATCGAGCTGCTGGCCGCGCCGATCGTGCTGATCTGCTTGGGCAGCGGCGATCCCGGGCTGCAGTTGTTGTAGTGGCAGCCGAGGAAGATGGACGGGTAGGACACCGGTGCGCCTGAGGTGTTGCCCTGGCCGTCCTGCTGGGTGACGGAGAAGCCGTTGCTCGTGGTGTTGATGCACTGCGTGGCGCTTGTGCCCCAGCGGTTGTTCTGGATGACGTAGTTGCCGGCGACCGTGGTGCCGAACTGTTCGCAGATGACCACGGCCTGGGCCGGTGCGGCGGGGAGCAGGCCGGCAGCCGTGGCGGTGATCGCCAGCAGCGCCGCGACCGCCAGGGTCGGCAGTTTTCGCTTGGTGTGCATTTCACTCCTTGGGCAGGGAGGAGGGGTGCAGCGAATTATGGGAGCGCTTCCACACACACCATAGCCATCGATTAACGTGCTTGTAAACAAGGGGACTCATTGGGCACACCTGGCGGAGTGTGCCCATGAGCTTTTCCGCCTCAGCCGCGCAGCGCGACCTCGACGATCCCCGCATAGCCGATCTGGCCGTTGCGGTTGGGGTGATAGGACTCGCCGATGGGCCAGGACGTGCCGTTGATCCATTCGGCATCGTCACAGACGGCGTGGCCGTTGTAGGCGTTGCGGGCATCCACGAAGGCGATGCCGTTGGCTTCGGCCCGCGCCTTGGTGGTGTCCGCGAGCAGGTTCGCGGCGCCGTTCAGGCGAGACTGCTCGCCGGGGGAGATGCGCGCGATGATGTTGCACTCTTCGCCGTTGAAGAGCCGTGGGTACCCGACCGCGACGATCCGCGCGTTCGGGGCCCTGTTCCTGATCTCCGTGTAGAGCTGGTTCAGCTGGCCGGGAAGCGTGTTGCGCATGTAGTTCTCGGCGGCGTCGATCTGGCTCCAGCACGTGTAGGGCCACGGCTTGGCGCACTGGAGCAGGACCGAGGTCCAACCGAAGTCGTTGCCTCCGGCGCTCACCGTGACGTAACGGGTGTCCGCGTTGAGGCTGCCCAACTGTCCACTGAGGATGCCCGGTATCGTGGCGCCCGAGCAGGCGACGAACGTGAGCGCCGCCCCGATCCGGGTGGCGTCGATCACCGGATAGGCGTGCGGCGAGCGTTGGCAGCCGCCGCTGTCGGAGTAGTACTCGCGCGTGCCGACGCCGGAGGAGTAGGAGTCTCCAAGCGCGACATACGCGGGGGCAGCAGCCTGCGCCGGGCTGCTCAGGCCGAGTGTGACGACCATGGCAGCTACGGCAGGCCAGGCGATGCGGCGATAGACGGACATGGCGGGGGTCTCCATTCCATCGATGTTGATTTGTGCTCGTCAGGATGAGAGAGATCAGGTCATCTGTCAATACGCCCCCCACCTGGGGTCCATTTGCGACATCATGATCTGATGGCGCTTCCCTTGTTCCGCCCGATGCTGGCCACGCTCGGCAAGGTCCCCACCGGGGCGCGGTGGAGCTTCGAGATGAAGTGGGACGGCGTGCGCGCCGTCATCGGTGTCACGCCGGACTCGGTGCGGGCCATGTCGCGCAACGACATCGACCTCACGCCGAGCTACCCGGAACTGCTCGGGCTGCCCGCGCAGTTGGGCAAGCGCGAGGTCGTCCTCGATGGGGAACTGGTGACATTGGACAAGCGGGGCGCGCCCTCGTTCGCGTTGCTGCAGCAGCGCATGCACGTGCGCAAGCCCGAGCAGTCGCTGGTGACCCGGTTTCCCGTGCTGTACTACGCCTTCGATCTGTTGTGGATGGACGGTGAGACGCTCACCGGATGGTCCTATGCGCGGCGGCGCGAAGCGCTGGAAAAGCTGCGCGTCAAAGGCAAGGCGCCCATGTCCGTGCCGCCGCGCTTCCCGGGGCCGGGCGCAGACGTCCTCGAGGCGGCCGGTGCCAACGGGCTCGAAGGGGTGATCGCCAAGTCCAACGAGTCGGTGTATGAGCCTGGCCGGCGCTCGCTCGCCTGGATCAAAACGCCGTTCAACCAGACGCAGGAGGTCGTGGTGGTGGGCTGGAAGGCGGGGGCCGGGCGGCGCGAGGGGATGATCGGCTCGCTGCTGTTGGGGGCATACAACGATGAGGGCAGGCTCGACTTCATCGGCCACGTGGGCACGGGCTTCACCGACGCCGCACTGGTCGACCTAGCCAAGCGGCTGGCCCCACTCAAGCGCGCGACGTCCCCTGTGGACGGTGCGCAGGTCCCGCGCGAGCACGCCCGGCACGCCAACTGGGTGCGGCCGGTCCTGGTCGGCGAGGTCGAATTCCGCGGGTGGACGCCCGACAACCGCGTGCGCCACGCGGCCTGGCGGGGCCCGCGCATGGACAAGAGCCCCAAGGAGGTCAAGCGACTTTAGCGGGTGGTGGGCCCACCCAGCCAAACGTGCCGAGGCACGCTGAGGATTCCCGACAGGTAGTGTCGTATTCCGTGCGGGCTTCGCGGATGATGACCCTACTTTTGCATTTGCAAGTACGAGGCCGAGCCAGCGGAGCCGACCTGGCCCGATTGCTGGAGGTCAGCGAGCGCACCGTGCAGCGCGACGTCGAAGCGCTCGTCGCCTCGGGCGTGCCCGTGCGCGCCACGCGCGGCCCGGCCGGCGGCTATCGCCTCGACGGTGGCTACCGCACCCGCCTGACCGGCGTCGGGCTCGACGAGGCGGGCGCGCTGGCCTTCCTGGGCCTGGCCGGTCCGGCGCAGCAGCTCGGGCTGGGCGAGATGCTCGAGGGCGCACGCATGAAGGTGTGGGCGAGCCTGACCGGCGAGGCGCGGGAGCGCGCGGGCCGCACGGTCGAGCGGTTCCACCTCGATCCCGTGCGGTGGTATGTCAAACCCGGCGGGCCGCGCCACGGGCGCGTCGAGCGACTCCACCGAACGCACGCGGGACACCCGATAGGTGCGCCGCTGCCCGTCGCGCAGCGCCACGAGATACCACTCGCCCGCCGCGAGCACG
>JBIOYB010000528.1:0-14309 GCA_044869915.1 Allorhizocola sp. | reverse complement strand
CTCGAGACCGGCCGGCCCGCACGGCGGGTTCATGACGCGGGCGATTGGATTTCTTCCAGTGGGAGCCGCAGGCCCAGCCGTCCGCCGATCGGGAAGTTGTGCGTGCGGATGAGGTCGAGCTCGGCCGGGTGCAGCGCGCGGCGATAGAGGCGGACCTCGTCGAGCGCGCCGAGCAAACGGTCGACGCCGTCGAGGCGCTCTCCGATGTGGATGCCCTGCACGCCGAACTCCTTGCCGGCCGTCACCGAGCCGGGCGGCACGGCGGCTGAGCCGACCTCGGCACCGTCGACGCTGAGCACGAACCGGCCGGATGCCCGCCGCAGCACGACATGGTGCCACTGTCCGTCGTTATAGGACTGTGTGGACTGGACCGTGATATTGAACCGGTCCACCATGATGAGCGCCCGGATGCGGTTGCTCGCGGGCTCTGCGCGCAGCCAGAATTGCGGCGTCGTGCCGGTACCCACCCGATAGGCCCATAAAATCGCGTGGGAGCCGGAGGTCGCCGAGTAGCGCAACCACGTCATCACCGTGAAGTCGCCCCCGGCGACGTCGATCGACTCGTCAAACGGCACCTCGATCCGGTCGTCGACGCGGTCGAGCGCGATGCCCTTGCCAAATCGGCCTTCCGTCAGGGCCGCTCCGCCGCGCACATAGGCGGTGGTGCCGCCGTGGGAAGGTGTCGTCGGGCCGGGGGCGGGCGGCGCGGGGATGCCGGGCGGTGTGCCGTCGGGCGTCTTGAGATAGGCGTCGTTGAAGCGCGCGAACCGGATCGACTCGTAGGGCGAGGAGACGCCCGCCTCGTAGAGCAGCCCGATTTCGCTTCCGAGCCCGACCATGTCGGAGTACGCCGTTGGGCCCCAATGGATTACCTTGCCCTGCCGCCAGGTCTGCCAGGTGCGCCCGTCATCCCACGACGAGCGGATGCTCATCACCTCGCGGGCCACGGGATGCGCCGGCGACGACAGCAGCACGCGCCTGCCGACGCGCAAGGTGGACGCCTGCACGTCGGGCATCTCCAGCCCGCGCACTATCCGAAATGCAGCGTCGAAGGTGAGCCCGCCGTCGCGGCTGATGGCATAGGCGCGATGGCCCGGGTCGGTGCCGCGCTCCCGTGCCAGGGCATAGACGGCGCCGTCCGAGCGCTCGAAGACCGTCACCTCCTGGGCGATGATGGTCCCGTCATCGACCTGCGCGCTCGCGCCCACGTGCCAGGTGTCGCCGCGGTCGTCGCTGTAGAGCAGGTGCGTGCCATAGACGTGCCGGGTGCCGTCAAACGACTCGTGCGAGGCGCCCACGACGAGACGCCCGCTGCGCAGCTGGATGCCGTGCATGGGACCCGTTGCGTACCAATGGTTCCATCCCGGATCCTTGCCCTCGGTCAGTTCGCGCGGCGCGGACCACGTGACGCCGTGGTCGTCGCTGTGCTGCACCCACGGGTCGCGGTCGCACCCGTTGGGGCACGGCGCGGGCCCGTTGCGGGTCGTCACGAGCACGATCCGGCCGGAGGCCGCGTCGACGATCGGGACCGGATTGCCGTGCGTCTCACCGTTTCCGGGGTCGACGACCCGCACCGGGCCCCAGGTCTGCCCGCCGTCGGTGGAACGCTTCATCACCAGGTCGATGTCGCCGTCGTCGCCGCAGTCGGCGACGCGGCCCTCGGCGAACGCGAGCAGGTCGCCGTTGCCCGCCTTGACGATTGCCGGGATGCGGAAGCAGAAGTAGCCCGCCTCCCGCTCCTTGAACAGCGTTTGCTCTTCGAATGAGGCGCCCGACGATGGCGCTACCGGATTGAGGAGAGTCACCGCGAGGACGGTCGCGAGGAGATTCATTCCGGGCATACTACGTGGGACGTGGGATGTCCTCAAGTCTTCGCAATCTGGCCTTCACGCCCTCGAAGTGGGCGTGCATCGCCGCGACGGCCGCGGACTCGTCGCCCGCCACCACCGCTTCGTAGATGTCGCGGTGCTTCTTGGCGACCACCACGGGACCCTCGTCCGGTGTGCCGAGCGAGTCGCGCAGCTGGTGGTAGACGTCCCAGAACGCGCCCAGCAGGCGACCGACGAGCGGATTGCCCAGCGGCCGGTACAGCACGTCGTGGAACAGCTTGTCGGTCTCCGGGGAGACCGGTCCGACCCGTGCTTCGGCCTCCATCCGTTCGATGATCTCCTCCATGTGGGCGAGGTCGCGCTCCTCGAGCGCGATGAGCCGCTGCACCAGGCCACACTCGAGCACCTCCCGGACCTCGATCAGGTCGCCCAGGTGCGAGCGCAGGTCCATCCGGCCGTGAAACGCGAGCTCGTCCACGAGCCCGTTGAACGACATCCGCCCCACGAACATCCCGAACCCGTGCCGGATGTCCACGATGCCGACGGCCTGAAGCGACTTGAGCGCTTCGCGCACGGAGTTGCGCCCGATCCCGAGCACATCCATGAGCTCGGCCTCGGTGGGCAGCGGGTCACCAGAGGCCAGGCCACGCCGCAGGATCATCTCCTTCACCGCCTCCTGCACCTCGGCCGCGCGCGTGACCCGCTGCCGCCTCCCGTCGGGGTTGGGGCGGTCGCTCCGCAACATGCCGGACTCTCCTTCCTGTCACGCATTCCGTCGCCTGTAACCCGCGCATAACAAGATGGTCATCGGGCCTTGACCGAGGGCATGATCGACCCCTAGCCTCACACCCTAGGACATCGGACGTGGGACGTCCAACGACTGGAACTCGAATATCACCCCTCAACGAGGAGGCACAGTGAACGCCTTCGACAGACGTGACTTTTTGCGATACAGCGGCACGCTCGGCGCGGCGGCGGCCATCTCCACCACCCTCAACGCGTGCAGCGGCCCGGCGTCGACCACGACCACGGGCGCGGGCGGCGACACCGACCTCGTCACGGCCGTCATCGGCTACGGCAACAACCAGAGCTGGGATCCGACGATGACGGCGTCGGCGTTCTCCATGGCCGCCAACAACCACATTTACGAGGGCCTGATCGACACCGACCCGATCACGCGGGAGCCCTATCCGGCCCTGGCCACCGCGCTGCCCGGCGACACGGCCGCGCTGTCGTGGAAGTTCACCCTGCGCCAGGGGGCCAAGTGGCACGACGGCAAGCCGGTCACGGTCGACGACGTGCTGTTCACGTTCGAGCGCGTGCTCGACCCGAAGGCCAACACGCTCGTGCGCTCGTTCTTTTCCTCCTGGCTCAAGGAGGTGCGCAAGGCGGGCGACGACGCGGTGGAGCTGGTGTTCCACTTCCCGTTCCCGGATGCGTTGCAGCGTCTGACCATCGCCAAGATCATGCCCAAGCACGTGTTCGGTGCGGCCGGTGGGTGGGACGAGGCCAAGGGCGGCAAAGCGGTGGGCTCCGGCCCGTACCGCCAGACAGCACATAATCCAAAGTCCAACACGACGTTTGAGGCCTTCGCCGACTACAACGGGCCTCGCAATCCCTTGATAAAGAAGATGAACTGGCTGTCCATTGTGGACGCGCCAGCCCGCGTGGCGAAGATCTCGGGCGGCAGCGCGGAGGCACAGATCGCCGACAACGTGCCCTACGCCAACATCGACGCGCTGCGCAAGGCGGGCCTGACGGTCGAGGGCGGCAAGGGCATGAACCACATGTTCCTGATGTTCAACACCGCCAACAAGCCGTTTGACGACGTGCGCGTGCGGCAGGCGCTGCTGCACGCCATCGACACCAAGAAGATGATCGAGGTCGCGCTCAAGGGGCACGGCACGCCGTCCACGAGCTTCCTCAACGAGCAGAATCCCAGCTACGCCAAGGCCAAGACGGTCTACGACCACAACCCCGACAAGGCCAAGTCGCTGCTCGCCGCCGCGGGCGTGTCCAATCTGTCCATCACGCTGATGGCGGTCAACGTGAGCTGGATCGCCGACTGCCTGCCGACCATCGCCAACTCGTGGGAGGCGATCGGCGTCAAGACCACGCTCGAGCCACAAGACACGAGCGCGCTGTTCACCAAGATGGACCAATCGCAGTCATATCAGGTGGTCGCGGCCGCGTCCAACCCCAACCAGTTCGGCCTCGACGCAGACCTGATCATGCGGTACAACTACACGTCCGGCGGGACGTGGATGAAGTACACCAAGTGGGACTCGAGCCCGATCGCGAAGAACCTCTTCCAGCTCATGGACGCGGCGACGCAGGAACCGAGCCCCACCAAGAAACTCGCGCTCGTGCACCAATATCTGGACATCATCGCCGAACAGGCCGTGCTCTACCCGGTCGTGCACACCGAGCTGATGACCGCGTGGGACCCCAAGAAGCTCTCGAATGTCAGGCCCCAGGCCTACCCTGGCATCACCCTGTTGCAGTCGAAGAGAAGCTAGGGATCCTCCGCAATGACCGTCGTCGTCAGGATGCTGGTGCGCCGGCTCCTCCTATTAGTGCCCCTGCTGCTGGGCGTCATCCTGTTCGTCTTCATCATCATGCGGTTCTCCAACAGCAAGCCGGAGTATGCATACTTTCAGGGGGCGAATCCGACGCAGGAGCAGATCCGGCAGTTCCAGGAGGAAAACGGCCTGCTCGACCCGCTGCCCGTGCGCTATGTGCGGTTTGTGGGAGATCTCGTGCAGGGCGACATGGGCACCAGCGTTTTGACGAAGGCGCCGGTGCTCGACTCGGTGGTCACCGCGCTGCCGCTGACGATGCAGCTGACGTTCATGGGTTTGGCGATCGCGATCGTGCTGGCGCTGGTCTTCGGGGTCACCGCCGCGCTGTTTCGCGATCGCTGGCCCGATCAGCTGATCCGGCTGGTGTCGCTGGTCGGCGTGGCGGCGCCCGCGTTCTGGTTGGCGCTGTTGATGATTCAGTGGCTGGCCGTGGACCGCGGCTGGTTCCCGACGGGGGGATACATCAACCCGGCCGATTCGCTGGGCGGCTGGTTCAACTCGATGATCCTGCCGGCCCTGTCGTTGTCGCTTCCCGTTGCGGCGCAGCTGACCCGCATCATCCGCACGTCCATGGTCGAGGAGCTCGACCGCGATTATGTGCGCACGGCCGTCGGCAGTGGCCTGCCGCCGATCGTGGTGGTGGGGCGCAACGTGTTGCGCAACGCGCTCATCAACCCTCTCACGGTGCTCGGCCTGCGGGTCGGCTATCTGCTCGGCGGCGCCGTCGTGATCGAGCAGATCTACTCGCTGCCGGGCATGGGGACGTTGATGATCAATGCTGTACGGGATGGCGATCCGGCCGTGGTGCAGGGCGTGGTGCTCACCATCGCGACCGGGTTCGTGATCGTCAACTTCGTGGTGGATGTGCTCTACCTGTTGGTCAATCCACGCCTGCGGACGGCATCATGAGAGTGACTTCGAAGGTTTCGCTTGGCGTGCTTGGCATTGTGGTGCTCGCGGCGGTTCTCGCGCCGTGGATCGCGCCCGACTCGCCCTATGTGCAGCAGGCGTCCGGCGGCGGGCCGAGCGCCGAGCACTGGATGGGGCTCGACAGCGCCAACCGTGACATCCTGACCCGCCTGCTCTATGGCGCGCGGTGGTCGCTGCTGATCGGGCTCGGCGCGACGGCGATCGCGCTGGCCGTGGGCGCGGTCATCGGCGCCGTCGCGGCCACGTCGCGGCGCTCGATCGACGAGGGCATCATGCGGGTGCTCGACGTCGTGATGGCGTTCCCCGGCATCGCGCTCGCGGCCGTGCTCGTCGCCGTGTTCGGCGGCAGCGTGCCCGTGCTGGTGCTCGCGATCGCCTTCCTCTACATGCCTTCGGTGGCAAGGGTGGTGCGGGCCAACGTGCTCGCGCAATACAGCGAAGACTACGTTGCGGCCGAAAAGGTGATCGGCGCGCGCATGCCGCACATCATCGTCAAGCACGTCGCCATCAACTGCGCCGCACCGGTCCTGGTGTTCTGCACGGTGATGGTGGCCGACGCGATCGTGTTCGAGGCGTCGCTGTCGTTCATCGGCGCGGGCGTGCGCCCGCCCGACCCGTCGTGGGGCAGCGTCATCGCCGACGGGCGCAACATGGTGCTGCTGGGCGGCTGGTGGGCCACGGTCTTCCCCGGGCTGCTGATCCTGCTGACGGTGCTGGCGCTCAACATCCTGTCCGAGGGCGTGTCCGATGCCTGGGCGGCACCCAGCTCGCGCAGGGCTCCCGCGGCGGCGTCCAAACAGGACACTGTCGAGCAGGCTTCACTGGTCGAGTTGCCGGGGCTCGCCGAGGCAGCGCAGCGGCTCGCGGCGCGGGCGCGCCCGCTGCCGACCGGCCGGCCGGTGTTGTCCGTGGAGCGGCTCGCCATCGGGTTCGACGGGCAGCACGGCGGGGTCGACATCGTGGACCACGTGGCGTTTGACGTGCGGCCGGGCGAGGTGCTCGGGCTCGTCGGCGAGTCCGGCTGCGGCAAGTCGCTGACCGCGCTGACCATCATGGGCCTGCAGCCGCGCGATGCCCGCGTCAGCGGGCAGATCCGTTTTGACAACAAGGACCTGCTCGCACTGTCCAAACGGGAGCGCCGGTGCCTGCTCGGGCACGACATGGCGATGGTCTACCAGGACGCGCTGTCCTCGCTCAACCCGGCCATGACGATCCGCGCCCAGCTCAAGCAGCTGATCCGGCGTGGCGGCAAGCGCACGGCGGTCGAGCTGCTCGAGCTGGTGGGCCTCGATCCGGCACGCACGTTGTCGTCCTATCCGCACGAGCTGTCGGGCGGGCAACGGCAGCGGGTGCTCATCGCGATGGCGCTGTCGCGCAACCCCAAGCTCATCGTGGCCGACGAGCCGACCACGGCGCTCGACGTGACCGTGCAGGCCCAGGTGATCGAGCTGCTGCTGCGGCTGCGGGCCGAGCTCGGCTTCGCGCTCATCCTCGTGTCGCACGATCTGGCCCTGGTCGCCGACATCACCGATCGGGTGGTCGTGATGTATGGCGGGCAGATCGTCGAAACGGGCGTCACCGCGACGGTTGTGGGCTCGCCACGGCATCACTACGCGCGCGGGCTCCTCGGCTCGGTGCTCTCGCTGGAGGCGGGTGCGGCGCGGCTGACCCAGATCCGTGGCGTGGTGCCCTCGCCCGCCGACTTCCCCGCGGGGTGCCGTTTCGCCGACCGCTGCCCGGCCGCCACGTCCGTCTGCCAGACCGACGCGCCCGCGCTTTCGGGCGAGGCGGGCCGCCACGAATTCGCCTGCCACCACCCCGCCCCGGCCCTCGCGGCGGTGGGCGTGCTGCCGGAGCCGCGGCGCGACGGGGCCGAGCCGCGGGAGGTGGCACGGTGATGCGATTCCAAGGGCTACGTGGTGAGGGCCGGCCGCGGGAGGTGGCACGGTGATGGGATTCCAAGGGCTACGTGGTGAGGGCCGGGCGTGGGGGGTGGTGTGGTGACGCTGCTGGAGCTCAGCGATGTGCATGTGGTGCACAAGGCGCGTTCGGGTGGGTTGTTTCGGCGCGACCGGGTGTATGCGCTCACCGGCGCCGACCTGACCGTGGGCAGGGGCGAGACGGTCGGCATCGTGGGCGAGTCGGGGTGCGGCAAGTCGACGCTGGCCAAAGTCATTGTGGGGCTGCAAAAGCCCACCCGTGGGACCGTTGACTATTCAGGGTCGCATGTGGGCATGGTGTTTCAGGACCCGGCCACCGCGATGAACCGGCGCCTGCCCATCCGGCAGATCCTGCGCGACCCGCTCGACGTGCACAAGCGGGGCACGGCCGCGCAGCGGGAGGCGCGGGTGCGCGAGCTGCTTGAGCTGGTCGGGCTGCCCGCGAGCGTGGCCGGCGTGCTGCCCGGGCAGGTGTCCGGCGGGCAGCGGCAGCGGGTGGCCATCGCCCGTGCGCTGGCGCTGGAGCCCGAGCTGCTTGTTGCCGACGAGCCGACCAGCGCGCTGGACGTGTCGGTGCGCGCGCAGATCCTCAACCTGTTGCAGGACTTGAAGGAGCGGCTCGGCCTGGCGATGGTGTTCGTGTCGCACGACATCCAGACCGTGCGGCGGATGAGCGACCGTGTCGTGACGATGTATCTCGGCCGCATCGTCGAGCAGGCGCCGGCCGGAGCGGTGCCCGATGCGACCCGCCATCCCTACACGCGTGCGCTGTTCTCCGCGACTCCCGGGCTGCTGCACCCGATCGACCCGATCCCGCTGAGCGGGCCCGTCCCGTCGGCGACCCACCCGCCCAGCGGCTGCCCGTTCCGGACCCGATGCTGGCGAGCCGACGACCTCTGCGCGACCGAGATGCCACCCAGGTCCGCCGATGACTGGCACCAATTCCGTTGCTACCACCCTCTTTCTCCGGGAGAAGATCTATGACGAGCGTTCCGCTGACTGGCGTGATCCCGCCGGTCTGCACGCCGCTGACGCCCGAGTTCGAAGTGGACGTCAAGTCGCTGACCCGGCTTGTCGACCACCTGCTCGACGGCGCGGTGGACGGGCTGTTCGTGCTCGGCTCGTCGTCGGAGGTGGCGTTCCTGCCCGACGCGCACCGCCGGGTGGTCGTGGACACGGTGGTGCGGCACGTGGCCGGGCAGGTGCCGGTGCTCGCGGGCGCCATCGACATGACCGCGCCGCGGGTGGTCGACCACGCGCGGGTCGCGGTCGCGGCGGGCGCCGACGGGATCGTGGTGACCGCGCCGTTCTACACGCGCACGCATCCGGCCGAGATCGACGTGCATTTCCGGACCATTGCCGCGGCCGTAGGCGTACCCACATATGCATATGATCTTCCTGTATCCGTGCATAGCAAGCTTTCCGCGGATTTGTTGCTGGGATTGGCCAGTGACCGGGTGCTCGCGGGCATCAAGGACTCCAGCGGCGACGAAGGTGGTTTCCGGTCAATCATTTTGGGCAAGCGCGATCGTGGTCTGGACTTCAGCGTGCTGACCGGTTCGGAGCTCACCGTCGATTCGGCGCTCTGGATGGGCGCCGACGGTGTCGTGCCGGGATTGGGCAATGTGGACCCGCACGGCTACGTCCGGCTGGTCCGCGCCGCACGGATGGGTGACTGGCCCGCGGCGCGTGCCGAGCAGGAGCGGCTCGTGCGCCTGTTCAATCTGGTCGGCGTCGGCGGCCCGCACATGGGCCGCGGCTCTTCCGCGCTGGGCGCGTTCAAGGCGGCGCTCTACCTGCGCGGGATTATCGATTACCCGACAACGGCGCTGCCCCAGATCGCGCTCGACGCTGATGAGATTGCCCAGGTCGGGCGGCATCTGGCGGATGCGCAACTCCTCTGATGCGCAAGTAACGATCAGATGCGATGATGGGAGCCCTTCGGACCCCTCGGCAATAAGGAGCGCAAACATGGTCGAAGGTGAGAGCGGCGGGGCGAAAGTCTTGCGCGGCCTTTTGATCGCGGCGCTGATCGTCATCGGGATAGTGCTGCTGGTCGTCTTCTACCAGCAGGTTCTCGACGCCGGCGAGGCGACTTTCAAATACATCTCGGATCGCTTCCCGGCAGAGGCGGGCCAGCAGGCAACGGTCATCATCTATCTGGTGGTTGCGGGGATCTTCGGCGTCCTGTTCTCCAAGGCGGGCCACTTCACGGCATACGGGATCGCCATCGGACTGGGCACGCTGCTTTGGTTCCTGTTCTGGAAGGGATTCCCGCCCATCGGCCTGACGCCAAGCTGGTCGGAGAGCGCGGGGCTCGGCCAACTGGAGCCGTCGATCGTCGTCCTGTGGGCGTGCGTCGGCGCGGGCGTCATCACGCTGGTGTTCGTGCCGCTGGAGATCTGGGAGAAGTTCCGCAAGCGCAAGCGGAGCCTGAGCGCCGAGCAATAGCACCACCAAGCAGATGCGGTCCGGTGGCGCCGCCGCTACGGCACTGCCGGACCTGACTTTGTTGACGTTTAGCCGCGACGAGCGGGTGACTCGCGTAGCCTAAGGGCTTGGCATGCGCAAGACGGAGGCGGAGATGTGTCGATGGCTTGCCTATTCGGGTTCCCCACTGCCACTGGCGGAGCTGCTCTATAAGCCGGCCCACTCGCTTATAGACCAGAGCTTGCATTCGAAACTGGGTGTCGAGACGACCAACGGCGACGGCTTTGGGGTCGGCTGGTATACCGATGACCACAATCCCGGTGTCTTCCGCGACATCGGGCCCGCGTGGAACAACCAAAACCTGCGCAACCTGTCCGAGCACATCAGCGCCCCGATCGTGATGGCGCACATCCGTGCCGCGACCGGGACCGCCGTGCAGGAGACCAACTGCCACCCGTTCCGGTTTGATCGCTGGCTATGGATGCACAACGGTAGGATCGCAAAATTCCGGCAGCTCAAGCGCGACCTCGTCTTCGCCGTGGACCCGGATCTCTACCCGTTCATCGAGGGGTCGACCGACTCGGAGACGATGTTCTACCTGGCCCTGACGCTGGGGTTGCGTGATGACCCGCCGGGAGCCGTGGCCCGCATGGTCGGGTTTGTCGAGGCCGTCGCGCGGGACCATGGCGTCGAAAAGGCGATGCAGATGACCGTCGCCACCACGGACGGCGCGAGCGTGTGGGCGTTCCGATATTCGACCGAGCGGCACTCCCGGTCCCTGTTCTACAGCAAGGATGTACAGGTGTTGCGCGGGCTGTATCCGGACAACCGCGTGCTGCGGGCGGTCTCGGAGGAGGCCCGGCTGATCGTCTCGGAGCCCCCGGGTGACCTGCCCGGCGCATGGAACGAGATGCCCGAGTCCAGCTACAGCGTGATCAAGGAAGGCGACGACATCATGCGGCCGTTCGCGCCGGTGTTGCCGTAAGGCCAGGGGCGAGACGTGGGTCACGCGGGATGGACAGTTAGGGTCGCCTAACCTAAGCTGCGCGACGTGAGGAGGAGCGGGGTACTGGTCCTCGGCATGCTCGTGCTCGGGGCGGCCGTGGCGGCGAGCCTGGCCATCGGCGCGAAGTCGATCCCGCTGGGCGATGTCATAGACGCACTGGTCAACGGGCCCATGGGAGAGACGGGCGTGATCGTGCGCGAGATGCGGCTGCCGCGCACGCTGGTCGGCATCGAGGTCGGGGTGGCGCTGGCGATGGCCGGCGTGATGATGCAGACCCTGACCCGCAACCCGATCGCCGAGCCGCGCATCCTGGGCATTTCGGCGGGCGCGTCGGCGGGGGTCGTGATCGCCATCGCCCTGCTGGGCGTGGGCACGCTCGGCGGCTGGATCTGGTTTGGACTCCTGGGCGCGGGCCTGGCCGGCACGCTCGTGTTCGTGATCGCGGCCCGGGCCCGCGAAGGGGCCAACCCGGTCAACCTGGCGCTGGCCGGAGCCGCGATCGACGCCGGCCTCGGCGCGTTCATCTACGGGCTGCTGAGCATCGACGCGGCCACATTCGACCAGTTCAGGTTCTGGGTTGTGGGCGCGCTTTCGGGCCGCACACCGCAGATGGCCCTCCAGGTGGCCCCGTTTGTCCTGCTAGGACTGTTGCTTGCGGCCATCGCGGCCCGGGGACTCGACGCTTTGAGCCTCGGCGACGACGTTGCCCGTGGTCTAGGTCATCATGTCGGGCGGGTACGGATCACGGCCGGCGCCGCGTCGATCCTGCTGACCGGAGCGGCGGTCGCCGTGGCCGGGCCGATCGCGTTCGTGGGCCTGGCCGTGCCGCATGCGGCACGCAAACTCGTCGGCACGGACCACCGCTGGCTGCTGCCGGTGTCCGCACTGCTCGGGGCCGCGCTCGTGCTGTGCGCGGATGTGCTTGGGCGCGTGCTGTTCCCGCCCGGCGAGGTGCCGGCGGGCGTCATCACGGCGCTCGTGGGCGCGCCCGTTCTGATTTGGACGGTGCGCGGCAAATGAAGCGGCTGGTGCTGTTTGCTGCCCTGGCGCTGGTCGCGGCGATCGTGGCGAGCGTGAGCCTGGGCGAAATCGCCGTGCCGCCGGCCGAGGTGATCCGGTCGCTGTTGCTGGGCGGGGGCGAGTACGACCTGGTCGTGCGCGAGCTGCGCTGGCCGCGCACGCTGCTCGCGGCCGTGAGCGGTGCCGCGTTCGCGCTCGGCGGCGCGCTGATCCAGTCGGTGACGCGCAACCGGCTCGCGAGCCCCGACGTCATCGGCATCACGCAGGGCGCCGGCCTGGCCGCGACGATCGCCCTCACCACCGGGGCGTTTGCGGTCGCGCCTGCCGCGCTGGCGGGCGGATTGCTTGCCGCCGCGGCGATTTTCGCGGTCGGCGGGGCAAGGACATCGCGCCGGTTCGTGCTCGCGGGCGTCGCGTTCGCCTTCGCGCTGCGCGCCGGGATCGAGATCGTGCTCACGAGCGCGGAAACCATTGACGCGCAACGGGCCCAGATCTGGCTGATCGGCTCGCTCAACGGGCGCGGGCTGGAGGAGGTCACGCCGATCGGTGTGGCGCTCGGGCTCGCGCTGATCCCGCTGATGTGGGCCGCGTGGGCGCTGCGCACGAGCTCACTGGACGACGACGTCGCCCGCGGGCTGGGCGTGCGGCCGGTCGCGCGCCGCTACGGGCTTGCCGCCCTCGGCGTGCTGCTGGCCGCCATGGCCACCGCGCAGGTGGGCGCGGTCGACTTCGTCGCGCTCGTCGCGCCGCAGGTGGCCCAGCAACTGTCCAAAGGCGAGCGCCCGCCGCTGCTGGCGTCGGCCCTGATCGGCGCCACGCTCGTGGTGCTGGCCGACCTGCTGGGGCGCAGGCTGCTCGCGCCGACCCAGCTTCCGGCCGGCGTGCTCACGGCCGCGATCGGCGCGCCCTATCTCGTGTATCTGTTGCTGCGCAGGAGGTCTGCACCGTGAGACTGGTTGCCGAGGAACTCAAGGCCGGCTACGACCAGCGCACCGTCCTGGATGGACTGTCGCTGGAGGTGCCGCCCGGCCGGCTGACCGTCATCGTCGGGCCCAACGCGTGCGGCAAGTCGACGCTGCTGCGCACGCTGGCCCGCCTGCTCAAGCCGCGCGGTGGGAGTGTGCTGCTCGACGGACAGTCCATTCACGAGCTTCCGCCGCGCCAGGTGGCCCAGCGGTTGGGTGTGCTGCCGCAGTCGCCGCTCGCACCCGAGGGGCTGACCGTGGTCGAGCTGGTGGGGCGCGGACGGCAGCCATACCAGCGATGGTGGCAGCAGTGGTCGCGGGCCGACGATGAGGCGGTCGCGTCGGCCATGCGCGACGCCGATGTGTCCGACCTGGCAGACCGGCCCGTGGAGTCGCTGTCGGGCGGGCAGCGGCAGCGGGTGTGGATCGCCATGGCACTGGCGCAGCAGACCGAGGCGCTGCTGCTCGACGAGCCGACGACGTTTTTGGACCTGGCGCACCAGGTCGAGGTGCTGGCACTGATGCGCCGTCTGCAGCAGGGCGGGCGCACGGTGGTGGCGGTGCTGCACGACCTGAATCAGGCCGCGCGATACGCCGACCACATCGTCGCGATGCGCGACGGCGCGATCCGTGCCGAAGGCCCACCGTCCGATGTGTTCACCGAGGCGCTCGTGCGCGAGGTGTTCGGGCTCGACTGCGTCATCGCCACCTGCCCGGTTTCCGGCGCGCCGCAAGTGGTACCCAAATGAGAGGAATGGTTGTGAAAAAGGTTTTGATGGGCGTGGCGCTGCTGGCGCTCGCGGCCTGCGGCACCCCCGCGAAGAACGAACCCGCCGCGACAACGGTGGAATTCAAGCACGCCATGGGCACCACCGCGATCCCCGCCGCGCCCAAGCGCGTGGTGGTGCTGGACACCGATAAGATCGACACCGCGCTGACCCTGGGCATCACGCCGATCGGCGCCGCGCGGGCGGGCGAACTGACCGGCTGGCCGACCTACTTCGGCGCCGAGGCGACAAAGGGCATCAAGGAGGTGGGCACCATCCAGGAGCCCAACCTGGAGGCGATCGCCGCGCTCAAGCCCGACCTGATCCTGGGCTCCAAAATCCGGCAGGAGAAGTTCTACGCCGAGCTCAGCAAAATCGCGCCGACCGTGTACACGGAAAACATCGGCAAGCCGTGGAAGGAAAACTTCCTGCTCGACGGCAGGGCATTGGGCATGGGCGACACGGCGCGGTCGCTTTTGGACGCCTATCAGAAGCGCGCCGCGGGCCTGAAGGTGAACAAGACGCTCAAGGTTTCGTTGGTGCGCTTCATGCCCGACCACATCCGCGTCTACGGACCGGAGTCGTTCTCCGGCATCGTGCTCGGCGACGCGGGCGTGCAGCGCACGCAGTTCCAGATGCTGGAGGGCAAGGCGGACAGGCGCTTTGAGAAGGTGAGCCCGGAGCGGATCTCCGATGTGGACGGCGATTTCATCTTCGTGGCGGCCTATGGCGAGAAGGCGGCGGCCGAGCAAGCCAAGATCACGGCCGGTCCACTGTGGATGGCGCTGGCGGCGGTCAAGGCGGGCAAGGTCAAGGTGGTCCCGGACGAGACGTGGATGA
>JBIOYB010000527.1:0-19942 GCA_044869915.1 Allorhizocola sp. | reverse complement strand
GGAGCTGCTGCACGCCGCCGTCATGTCGCCCGACTCGCCGCTGTCCGAGCTTGCAGCCGAGTGATTGTCTCTTCCATTTCGCGCACGGTCGGCCCGTCAAAGACGTTGCGCATGGACAGCCGCACGCCAAACTGGGCCTGCACCTGGGCGATGAGCTGCACGGCGGTCAGAGATGTCCCGCCGAGGTCGAAGAATTCGCTGTCCGGCCCGATGTTTTCGTGTCCCAGCAGGGCCTTCCAGATGCCTTCCAGGCCATCGGGCTTTTCGGCCTCTTGCTGTGGCGCCACCGAGTCGGGCTCGATCCAGTGGCGGGTGCGTTCATAGGGGTAGCCGGGCAACGGGACGCGCCGCCCGGTGAGGCGGAGGTCGACCGGGACGCCGCGCACCCACAGCCGTGCGGCCGCCTCCGGCGTGCGCGGGCCCTTGAGCACCTGTGCTCCTTTGACCGCGGCCATGCATTCGCCGAACTTCGTTGGCGCGCTCAAAAGGCTTGTCCAGTAGGCGGGATCGGTCGCCTGCTCGACTGTGATGGGCCGTGCGGTGCGGCCGGAGAAGAACGGCAGCCGCGGCTCGGCGGGCCTGACGTCGCAGGCTCCCGAGGCGGCCAACTCCCGCGCCTGGTCAAGATCCAAGACGCCCGCGAGGGTCGCGGCGATCAGCTCGGCGGCGCCGTGCCCGATCATCGTGGTCGGCTGGACGCCCCACTCCTGCCAGCCGAGGGCCGCTTCGTAGCCGCGCGTGAACCAGTCGGGTCCCTCGTCGCGGAACACGAACACCACATCGGGCGGCGGATCCGTTGCCACGCCTGATATCCTGCGCATATCACCCAGGATGGCGATCCTATGTGGATAGTCCACCCGGCCGGCCCGCAATGTGTAGGCGACGTCGACCAGCCCTGGGCGCTCTAATGACTGGAGCAGGCGGGTGGCCGCGATCTCGCAGGCCTTCTCCGATCGTGCGGAGACCATGAGCGGAGCCGTGTCAGTGGCGACCGAGGGGGGCTGCGGCGGCACTTCCTCGAGGATCACGTGCGCGTTGGTGCCCCCGATGCCGAACGAACTGACCCCCGCCCGTCGCGGCTGCGCGCCACGCTCCCATTTGGACAGCGACGCGTTGACGTAGAACGGGCTGTTGTCGAAGTCGATGGCCGGATTGGGTTTATTGAAACCGAGGCTCGGCGGGATCAGGCCGTGCTCCAGCGATAGCACTGTCTTGATGAGACCGACGACGCCCGCTCCCTGGCTCAGGTGCCCGATATTCGACTTCACCGAACCGATGGCGCACCACTGCTGCGCCGAGGCCCGCCCGAAGACCGAGGTCAGCGCCTCCACCTCGAGCGCGTCACCGACCGGGCTGCCCGTCGCCGACGTCTCGACGTAACCGATCGTGCGCGCGTCCACACCGGCGTTGGCGAGGGCGTTGGCGATCGCGACCGCCTGGCCGGTGACGCTCGCGGCCGTGAAGCCCACCTTTGACGCGCCGTCGTTGTTGACCGCGTTGCCGAGGATGACCGCGCGCACGTTGTCGCCGTCGGCCAGTGCGTCGTCGAGCCGCTTGAGCAGCACAATCCCGCCGCCGCTGCCCGCCACGGTCCCGGAGGCCCCGGCGTCGAACGGGTTGCAGTCGCCATCGGCCGACTCCATCCCGCCCTCGCGATAGACATATCCCTGGTCGCCCGGCAGCTCGATGTTGACCCCGCCCGCGAGCGCCATGTCGCACTCGCCCGCCCGCAGCGCCTCGGCCGCCATGTGCACGGCCACAAGCGATGTGGAGCAGGCGGTGTAAACGCCGACGCTGGGCCCGCGCAGATTTAGTTGGTACGACACAAGCGTGGTCAGCGCGTCGGCATGGTTGCCATTGCCGATCGTGGTGTGGTCGGACACGGCCATCACCGCACGGTTGGCGAAGATGTGCCGCCAGCGATAGGTTTCCATGCCCCGGCCGCCGTAGACGCCGATGTCGCCGCCGAACTTGGCCGGATCCCAGCCGGCGTTTTCCAGGGCGGCGTGGCACAGCTCCAGGAAGAGCCGGTGCTGCGGATCGGTCAGCGCGGCCTGCGCCGGGGTGAGCCCGAAGAGCCCGGCGTCGAAGTCCTCCACGCCGTCGAGCAGGTATCCGACCGGAACCCGGCCGGGGTCGTCGAGCACGAGGTCGGTGCGGGACCGGCGCCCCTCGACCAGGTTGCGCCAGAACGCGTCGAGATCGGCCGCGCCCGGCACCCGACACGCCATCCCGATAATCGCGATCTCCATCATGCCTCCCTCGATCGGCGATTGCGCCGGGCCGCGCCGCGTGCCAGGGCAAGTGAAACCGCGTCGCCCGCCGCGTCCGCACCGTCCAGGAAGCCCCCGAGCGCACGGATTGTCGGATAGCGGAACAGGTCGACGACGCGCAGCGACCGGTCCAGCAGCCGGTTGAGCCGCTGCCGGATGACGGCGATGGCCAGCGAGTCGCCGCCGGAGTCGAAGAAATTGTCCGTCACGCCCACGGTTTCGCGGCCCAGCACGTCGCACCACACGGCGGCGATCGTCTGCTCGGTTGGCGTCGCCGGCCTGACACCAGCGCTTGGCTGCATCGGAGGGCGCCGCCGGGCACGGGGCGGGTCGCTGAGCGGGACCGGATCGCCCACGTCGCCTGTCGTGATGATGTGCCGCACCATCTCCAGGAGTGAACGCACGCGGGCCTGCCCGAACAGATCGGCGTTGTAGACGGCCTCGAGGCGCATCCGGCCGTCGCGTTCCTCGCCGTAGAGCGTCAGGTCGAAGGCGGAACCGGGCACCCGCACCGGCACCGGCTCACCCGCGATGCCACCCAAATCCAGGCTGGGCGCCGGGAAGTTGAACATGTTGAACAGCACCTGCACGAGCGGGCCCCGGTCGACCCGCCCGCCGAGCCCGAAGGCGTGCACTATCCGCTCCAGCGGGGCTTCGGGGTGGGCCAGCGCTGCGAGCAGCTCGTCGCGCGCGGCCCGGACGTGGTCGGCGAACGTGTCCACAAACGACGTCTGCAAGCGCAGCGGCGCGATCTCGATGAAGAAGCCGATCATGTCTTCGAAGTCGGGGTCGCGCCGGTCCACCATCGGGCTGCCGATCACCATCTCGGCCTGGCCGGTGACCCGCGCGAGGGCGATGCCGAAGGCGGCCAGCACGACCGCGGCCGGGGTGGCCCCGAGATCCCGTGCGAGGGCGAGCAGGTCGGCGGTCTGCGCATGGTCGAGCCATAGCGCCGTCTGCGCACCGGCGAAGGTCTGTTCCGCCGGACGCTTGCCCGGGATCTCCAGCACCGTCGGCGCACCCTCCACATGCGACACCCACCAGTCCAGGTCGGCGTCGCCGCGCTGCCGCCGCCGCTCGGCACGCCAGGCCACGTAATCGGCGTATGTGGCGGGCAACGGGTCCAGGATGGAGCCGCCGTAGGCCAGCGAAAGGTCCTTGTAGAGCAAGGCCTGCGACCATCCGTCGAAGACCGCGTGGTGCGCGACAACCGCCAGCACGTGATCCTGCGGCCCGAGCCGGTAGAGCCGGCAGCGCCACAGCGGCCCCGTCGCGAGGTCGAAGTGGCGCGAGACCTCCTCGTGCAGCAACACTTCCAGCTCGCCCGGGTCCGTGTCGATGACGGGAAGCGGCACCGCTCCGGGCGGGTCGGCGACCGCGCTTGGCCCGTCGTCGGAGGAGGGGAGTCGCCAGCGCAGGATCTCGTGCCGCGCCGCCACCGCCGCCAGCGCGCGCTGCAGCGCGTCGACGTCGAGCGGTCCGCGCAGCCGTTCGGCGAGCGCGACGTTGTATGCGGCCGCGCCCTCGGGGGAGTATCGCTCCAGGAACCACAGCCGCCGCTGTGCCGGAGACGGCGCGGGAGCCCTGCCGCGCACGGGTCGCGTGCCGTCCAGCGGCGCGGCTGCCTCGACGCGCGCCGCGATCCCGCTCAGGCTGCGCCCCTCCAGGATGTCCTCAATGGACACGTCGCGCCGCAGGCGCGCCCGCAGCGCGGCCACGAACAGCATCGCGGTAATGGAGTGCCCGCCCCGGTCGAAGAAGTCGTCGTCGGGTCCGGCCGGCCCCAGCAGTTCCTGCCAGATCTCGGCGACCGGCCCGCGTGCCGGTTTGGTCGCTTCCAACCGGCCCACGTCGACCTTGCCGGAGCTGAGCAGGGGCAGCTCGTCCACGACCACCACGCGCGACGGGACCATCGCCGTGGGCAGCTTGAGCGCGCAGTGCGCCCGCACCTCGCCCGCCTCGGCCGGACCGGTCACAAAAGCGACCAGCGTAGGCCCGGGGAGCACGGCCACGGCCGCGTGGGTCACGTCTGGGTGCCCGCGCAGCACGGCCTCGATCTCGCCGAGCTCCACCCGTTGCCCGCGGATCTTGACTTGCCGATCCACCCGGCCGGCAAACTCCAGCAGCCCATCGGGTCCCTGCTGGACGAGGTCGCCGGTGCGGTAAAGCCGCGCGCCGGGGATGCCGGAAAACGGGTCGGGGATGAACTTTTCGGCCGTCAGCCCGGGCGCACCGAGATAGCCGGCGGCCAGGCCGGCCCCGCCCACGAGCAGTTCACCGTCCACAATGTATATCCGCCTGTTCAAGGCCGGCCGCCCGATCGGCAGGGGCCGGTCCCACACGCCCGTCGCCTCAAACCAGGTGACGTAGACGGTCGACTCGGTCGGGCCGTAGAGGTTGAAGAACCGCCGCCCGCCCGCCGTCCAGCGGTGCACCTGCTCGGGCCCGGGGGCCTCGCTGCCGGTGAGCACCACGCGCAGGTCCGGCAGCCCGCCCGGGTCGAGCACGGGCAGGATCGCGGGCGGCAGGAACGCGACCGTCGCACCGTGCGAGGCGCAAAACCGTTGCAGCCGTACGGGATCGGCCCGGTCCTCGGCCGAGGCCAGCGCGACCTCGCCGCCCACGGCGAGCGGGGCCAGCAGGTCGATCACGGAGGCGTCGAAGCCGATGGACGCGAAGCCGAGCGACCGGCACCGCTCATCGAGCCCGGCGACCGAGGCGAGGTTGGTGACAAACTCGGCCAGCGAAGCGTGCGTGATGACCACGCCCTTGGGGCTGCCCGTCGACCCGGACGTGAACATGACGTAGGCCGTGTCGTCCGCGCTCAAGTCGGGCAACTCACCGGGCGAACTGTGCAGGGAGTCCACGATGGTGTCGAGCCCCGCCTGGCGCGCCATCTCGTCGCGCCGAGCCCGCGGCAGCGAGGGGTCGAGCGGCACATATCCGGCGCCCGACATCAGCACGCCGAGGATCGCGACCACCAGATCGGGCGTGCGCGGCATGCACACTCCGACCAAGGCACCGCGTCCGGCCAACCAGCCCGCCAACCCGGCCGCCCGCGTGCACAACTCGGCGTAGGTCAGCGTGCGATCCCACTGCCGCACCGCGATAGCCGAAGGCCGGTTGCGAGCGTGCTGGACCACCATGTCCACGAACGTCATGTTGCGCTCCAGCGCGCGGTCGGTGCGGCGCACGGGTCGACGACGGTCATCCGGAGCTCGCTGAAGTAGGTCTGCCCGGCCGCGTCGGGCACCCACGCCTGCTCGGGTGTCGGCAGCATCTCAGTGACCGTGAGCGGCACGGCGTCGCCGCCCGCCCGCTGCGCCGCGCGCACCATCGCGACGAACGCGGCGACGTAGGCCGGGCTGGAGAAATCGACATAGCAGGGCTTCACCTCCGACCCCACCCTGATGAAAACTCGCTCCGGGAGACCGAGCCGCAGCCGCCAGCGGCGCACGGCCACATAGGCATCGGCTTCTTCAATGCGCTTGCCGCCGAGGCCGCAGTCGCCGACCGTGGTGCGCCACGTCTCCCGCCGGATGACGAGCCGGCCGTGCGTGATCCGGGGCGTGTGCGGCCCGGGCGCGGCCATCTTGAACGCGTCGACCGCGCGCGAGGACAGGAACGCGCCGAACACCTCGACCAGCGGCCAGCTCCGCCCGTCGGGATGGCGCACCACGAGATCGGGCCCGACGCGCAGCGCGGCCAGCGGCACGACCACCGACAGGTCGGGCGCGGGCGCCCCGGTGTAGCCCAAACGCACATCCTCGGGTCCGTCCAAAGTGAACGCGATGCGCGCGGTGAATTCGGGAAAGTCCGGCGGGTAAAGCAGGATCACGCGGTCGCCGATGTCGCGATGCAGCGCCTCACGCAGGGACTTGGGCGCGGGGTGAAAGCGCGTGAGGTAGCCGCCGTTGCAGGTGATCCAGGCGATGTGCAGCTCGCCGAGCACCGCGCTCACCTCATCGCCGTCGAAGATGAGGTGCAGATCCGGGCTGTGTACCCGGGCAGCTGCCCACCCGGGCGCGCTCGCTTCGAAGTCATCCAATGTGGACAGGCGCTGGCTGAAGTCCGACAATACCTCGCCCACCGGTCCGTCGTCGCTGAAAATGAGCCCCAGCGCCAGGTGGAAGACGTCGCCCAGCGGCATGTCGTCTCGGCAAAGCGTGCGCATCCCCGCGACAAAGGCGGAGGCCATGTGCGCGGTGAGCCACCGGGCCGCGTTGAGCAGCGGCACAAGCGATGGCGCGAGCGCGTCCAACACCGGCTGGCCCAGCTCGACATCCAGGTCGCGTAGCGTCTCCTCATATGCCACGCCGCGCCCGGCATATGTCGCGCCCGGCCGGTGGTCGGGGTCCGCGCCGGTGGCCGCGACGAACTCCTCCCGCAGCTGGAGCATGGCCGCCCGCACGGCGTCGGCATCCCCGGCGGCCTGTGCGAGCCGCTGCCGCGCCGCCTCGAAAGGCCTTTCGCCGTCCTGCGCCTCGATGGTGAGCGGCAGCTGCCGGCCCCAGCGCAGGAGCCCCTGCGCCGCCAGGTTTTCCAATGCCAGAAATGCGTCTTCCGCAGTGCGCAAGGGCGCGGCACCGGCAATCTCCGCCGCCGTGCGCGTCCCGTCGGCTGCGGCCAGGATCGCCGCCTCGCCCGCGGTCAGCTCCCGCGGGGGAGCGCCGACCTGCAGCAGCTTGCGGCCGTCGAGCGCCAGATGCGGCTGCCGCGTCACGGGTTGGTGCGGCCGGTGCTGCGGATCGGCGGCAACGCCTGCGGCGTAAGCGTCGAGCGCGCGCCACTCGAGGTCGACCACGCGCTCGCGGACCAGGCCCGGCCCCGGTTTCACGCTCGTGGCGTCGGCGAAGGTGGCCCAGCAGGCGGGCCCGAAGAAACCGATCGTGTCATTCTTGCCGCAGTATCGCTGCCAGTAGCGGGTCACGACAATCTCGCGCTGGCGCTGCTTGGAGTTGCGTGCGCCCGTGGCGCGGGCCAGACCGTCGAGCGCTTCGACGGAGTTGAGGCTCTGCCACGTGACCGCCTCGCGAAACAGTGGATTGGCCGCGATCGCGCGCAGCTCCTCGCTCATGCGTGCCGTGGCTTTTGCAAACGCCTCCGCAAAGGCGCGCCGGTCTGCGCCTTGGATGAAGCCGTCCGCGGCGGCGCCGCACTCCGGTGCCGTGAGACGGTCCAATCCCGACGCCGGAAAGCCCGGCCCGCGCAGCGCCGCCGACCGCCATGCACGCCAGCCGCTGTCGCCCAGGGGCACGGTCATGACGGCATCTCGATCCAGTGCCTCCGGCGCTGGAACGGGTATCCCGGCAGAGGGATCCGCCGACCGTCGGGGAGCACTTCACTCGCGTTGAGGGTGTGCCGCAGGCGCCGCCGTCCAACGTGGAGGGTATAGGCCACGTCCGCCGGTCGCTCATTGGCGAAGTCGGCGAGGCGCGCCTGCAGCACCGCGAGCGCGGCCGGGTCGTGCGCGCTGAGCGTAAACTCATATCGTTGCGGTGTAACAGATTTGTCCGCGCGCATCGGCGCCTGCTCGACCAGCACGTGCGCATTGGTGCCGCCCAGGCCAAACGAGCTCACGCCCGCCCGCCGCTCCCCGGCCCAGTCACGCGCGGCGGTGTCGATGACGAACGGGCTCGCGGCGAGGTCCACCTCGGCGTGCGCCTTGCGGAAGTGCAGCGTCGGCGGGATCACGCCCTCCCTCACCGCCAGCACCGCCTTGATGAGCCCGACGACCCCCGCGGCCGCGTCGAGATTGCCCACATTGGACTTCAGCGAGCCGAGCACGCAGAAGCCGTTGCGAGCGGTCGAAGTGCGGAAGGCACGGGAGAGGGCGTCGATTTCGATCGCGTCGCCCAGCGGGGTGCCCGTCCCGTGGCCCTCCACGAATCCGACCGTGTCGGCCGTCCACTCGGCCGCGGCGAGCGCCTCGGCCACGACGGCGGCCTGCCCGGCGACGCCCGGCACGGTGAACCCGGCCCGTGTCGAGCCGTCGTTGTTGACCGCCCACCCCGCCAGCACACCATAGATGTGGTCGTCATCGGCGATCGCGTCGTCGAGCCGCTTGAGCAGCACGGCCCCGCCGCCGTTGCCGAAGACCTGGCGGGTCGCGTCGGCGTCGAACGGGCGGCACACGTCATGCCGCCGTTCCAGAGAGGCCCGCTGCGTCGTGGAAACGACCGCCGCGCCGCCCGCGATGGCCATGTCGCAGCGGTAGTCCAGCAGGCTCTGCGCGGCCTGGCACACCGCCACGAGCGAGGAGGAGCAGGCGGTCTGCACCGCGACGGCCGGGCCGGTCAGGCCGAGCGCATAGGCGGCACGCGTCGCGAGGTAGTCATTGGACGCTCCGGCGAGCGCCTCGTCCCACTGCTGCGGCGTGCTGCCGGGCGGGAGCACGGCCGGGTTGCCGAGCAGGTGATAGCGCAGGTATCGGTTGGCGCCGCACCCGGCGAACACGCCGATCTGGGCCTGCGCGCGGTCGGGGTCGTAGCCCGCGTCCTCCAGCGCCCACCACGCCAGCTCCATGAAGATCCGGTGTTGCGGGTCGAGCAGCGCCGCCTCGTCGTCGCCATAGCCGAACAGGGCCGCGTCGAAGCCGGGCAGGTCCTCCAGCACGCCGAACCCGTCGACCACGGCATCGACTCCGGAGCGGAGATTACGCCAGAAGGCGCGGGCATCAGGCGCGCCGGGCACCCGGCACGCGATCCCCACCACCGCGATCTGGTCCGAGGCCATTGGCGAATTTTGGCATGGAAATAGGGACACGCCTAGCGGCTGTCGGAGTTGTGCCTTGCCCGCAGCGCCTTCTTGTCCACCTTGCCCAGTTCGGTGAGCGGGAGCCGGTCGACGATCTCGACCGTGCGCGGCGCCCAAAGCTCATTGAGTCGGGACATTGCCCACCGACGCAGCTCTTCCGGGCTAACCCTTGCGTTCGGTGCGAGTTGGACAACGGCGTGCACGGCCTCGCCCATCCGCTCGTCGGGCACACCGATCACCGCCGCGCCGCAGACCTCGGGGTAGGCCAGCAACGCGTCCTCCACGGTCCGCGAATACACGTTAGTCGACGTCAGCCCGGTGACGATCATGTCCTTGGCCCGGTCGACCAGATAGAGGAAGCCGTCGGCGTCCAGATAGCCGAGGTCACCCGTGTTGAGCCATCCGTCCACGAGGGTCTGCGCGGTCAGTTCGGGCTCCCCCCAGTACCCGGAAAACATCAATCTGGCACTTGCCCACACCTCGCCGACCTCGCCGATGGCGGCCGGCACCCCCCGAGCGTCGCGAATCTCCACCCGCGACGGCGGGATCGGCGTGCCGCAAGAGGCCAGCCGCCCCGGCTGCGGGTCGGGATGCGCGGTGATCAGGGTGGCCTCGCTCATCCCATAGATCGGCATGACGATCGGCCCGAACCGGTCGAGCGCATCCTCCAATCTGGACGGCGCGATCCCGCTTCCGGCGCAAGACAACAGGGCAAGGCTGCTCTTGTCGGTCTGTTCAAAACCCTTATCATCTAGTACTTGGTAAAGCATCGGCGGCGGGAGAGTCGCGACAGTGATCCGCTCTCGCTGCACGGTCCTGAGCCATTCCGCCGGCTCAAACCGCTTGTGCTGCACGACCACCCCGCCCGCGAAGAGTGTGATCATCGCGGCGGCCTGCGAGCTGGAGTGCCAAAACCCCGCGACCGCGAGCTGGCGCAGCCGGCCGCGCTCCTGACGCTCCGCCGAAACGTGCAGATTCTGGAAGAAGTTGTGCCGGTGATACACCAGCTTGGGCCGGCCGGTCGTGCCGCCGGTCTGAAACAGCGACTCCGGCTCGATCGCCTCGCTGGGCACGCCGTCGCGCAGCAATCGCACCCGGCCGTCCTCCACGATCGCGTCGACGTCGGCGAGCCCGAGATACTGCTGTGTCAATGCGGCGGGCGCGTTGGCCGCCGCCCACACCGAGCGGCAGCCCATCAGGTGCAGGGCAAACTGGAGCATCACCGACTCGGGCCGGTTGCCGGTCACGACCGCCACCGCCGCGCCGGGCCGCACCCCGCCGTGCCGCAGCGCCTCGCCCGTCTCCCGGATGCCCGCGACCAGGTCGGCGTAGGTCAGCCGCCGTCCAGAGTGGACGATCGCCTCCGCGTCGCCGTAACCCTCGAACAGCTCCAGCGCCCGCCGCGCGTAATCCATCGCAGCAGGCTACCCCGCGCACGTCAGCCCTCGACGGCGATGCTCAACCGCTCGGCACCGGCGGAGCGATATGGATCCCCGGTGAACACATCTATCTGGGCCCGGCCGGGCACGCTCGCCCGGAACATGACCACGTCAGGCGGCCCCATCGGGGTCAGCACCCGGCCGTCGGTGCCGACGACGCTGGTGGTGTAAATCCCCAGCAGGTCGACGGCCGTACCGGTGATCACCCGGCCACCGGAGGCGGCAAACCGCAGCACGTCGCCCGTGGCGACCTTCAGTTCCGCCGGCATGGGTTCCACGGCGGGCTCGATGTCGATCAGCCTGGCCATGACCGCACCCTTCTGGCGATCGGGCGGATCATACGGGCAGGACCACATCCTCGGCCGGATCCCAGTCGTCTTCGTGTCGCGCCGGGGAGAAGTTGGGGCCGGGAAACACCTTCGGGTAGATCAGGCCGGCGAACTCGAAGTCGGTCGGATTGATGTCGGCGCCGCCAAGGATCGGCTGCCCGTCTCGAGTGATCGAGCCGGGGATCGGGTAGCACATAATCGATTCCTGGTCGGACGGCGTACCGAGGATGTCGCGCTCGTCCAGCGGCGTGAGCACATTGTGGTCGACCTCGGCCCTGTCCCAGTTCTGGGTGCGCCGGTAAAACGCATAGGCTTTTTGCGGGTCGATGCGATCGACCAGTTCCCGGCGCAAGTGCTCGTGTACGAAGCCCAGCGTGTGCCCCGCCTCGTGGCGGATCACACGGCGAAACTCCGACTCGGACTTGCTCATGGTGAAGCCCTGCAGGTTCATCGTCGGGCGGTGGGGCGGGACGAGCAGCACGTCGGTCCCAAGGTGGGAGGCGAACCCGCCGGGGCCGCGCGAGATACGGATCTCGCCCGTGCCGGAGGTCTCCACGAAGGTCTTGTTTGCCGACCGCGACCACGCGTTGAGATGCTCGAGGATCCGCCGCCGCAGGTCTGCCGGCGGGCTGTCCAGGAAGCTGACCGTGAATTGGCGCGGCGCGGGCCCCCAGAATCTCGAGGTGAGGACGGTCGCACGGGACGGTTCGATGACACCCGCCAAGGTTGCCTCCAGCAGCGGGGCGTTGGCCGGGTTCACCCGCGCGGCGACCTTGGCGGCGTCGAGAGCCAGCCTTGGCGGCAAAGTTTTGACTGAGCAGCCGATCTCGCCGATGCCGACCTCCCCACCGGTCTCATCGCCCGCCCCCGGATATTGCTGGTATTGCTGGTATTGCTCGGTATCGGCCTCGTACGATGTTTCCTGCACGATCCGGACGATTTCCGCGAAGGCCCCGTCGATATCCCGGTCGGTACGGCTCCTGGATGCTTTCTGCTTGGTCATGGCACACCCCTCCCCGTGATGCTCCAGCGATGGAGCCAGACAAAACGTCCGCCACCAGCACAGACGCTAGACCGCTACCTGTCCTGTGCGGGCCACATCGCCATGATCTGGAGCAGATCCACTCTGGCGCCATCCGGCACCGCCGATTCGAAGAGCCGTAACGCGGCAGTCGCCGAAGCAACCTCGCGATTCCGGCCGCTGTTCCACCGAGCACCGGCATAGGCTGAAGAATTGCGAGCAACGGCCTGAGGCGACCGTGCCCGAATCAGCCGGACGCGCGCCAGCCACCCGTGCCTGCCGGGTGGCACCAGCCGCGCTAGCCTGGCCGGCCGCGCCGAGCCAGCCGTGCCAGCCGCGCCGTGCCAGCCGGGCCAGCCGCGCCGAGCCAGCCAGCCGGGCAGGGCGGGGTTAGCCGGGTGGGTCAGCCGGCCAGGTGGCCCCAGCGGGCCTCGAGCTCCCGCCACGTGCCCTGCGCCGCCGCCTCGCCGCCGATGAGCACGACCACCCGGTCGGCCCGGCTGAGCGCCGCACGCTTGGAGGTGGACCCGATCACGGTGATTCCTTTGTCCCGCAAGGCTCGCCACAGGTCCAGCTCGGTGGTGACGTCGAGCGCGGACGACACGTCGTCGGCGATGAGCAGCTCGGTGCCGGGCGCCAGCGCACGGGCGAGCGCGAGGCGCTGCAGCTGCCCACCGGACAACCGCGTCCCCTTGTGCCCGATCATCAGCGCCAGGCCGCTGCCAGCGGCGGTCAGGTCGTGCTCCAGCTGGGCGATCGCGACCGCGCCGTGCGCGTCGACGTCGTGCCCGAGGCGGATGTTGTCGCCGACGCTGCCGGACAGCACCCGCGGCAGCTGGGCCACATAGCTCACCTGATTGGGCCGCAGGAACATCTCCGGCTCGGTGATGTCCTGCCCGTTCCACCGGAGGGTGCCGGTGTGGTGCACGATCCCGGCCAGCGACCGCAGCAGCGAAGACTTGCCCGAGCCAACCGGGCCGACGACCAGGACCAGGTGTCCACGCTGGACGGTCAGGTCAAGGTTTTTGACGCCGATGGTGCCATCCTCGTGTACCGCCGTGAAGCCAGTGAGATCCAAGCGGCGCAAAGGATTGCGCCCCGGCACGACCGGCGCCGGCGCGGTGCCCGCGTTGAGGTCGACGCCCGGCACGGCGGCCGAGTATGCGCCCACGCCGGCCATGGACACCGTGCGCCGCGTCCACACCCGGGCCGACGGCATCTGCGCGATGAGCGAGGCCGTCGTCCAGGCGAACCAGCGGGCGGAGCCGAGCGTGGCCACCGCGATCAGGGTGGCCGCAGCGGTGAGGCTGCCGCTCAGGTACATCGACCACGCGGCGATCGGCAGCAGTCCACTGAGGACGGCCGGGGTGGATCGGGCCATCACCTGCGTGGAGATCTCGCGGCGCTGCTGCTCGCTGCGCGCGACGTCAAGGCGGGCCAGGTGCGCCAGCACGGGCGCGGTGGCACCGGCCAGCTTCACCGAGCGGGCGGCCGACAGCGTGGAGACCAGACCGGTGGCGAACGCCGCCCGCGCCGCGACGGCCCGCTGCGCCAGCCGTTTCAGGCGCGGACCGAGCAACGCCGCGGCGGCCGCTGACGCGAGCGTCGTACCAAGAAAAAACCATCCGGGAACGGCCGAGCCGGACACGACGGTCATGGCGATCAGAGCGGCCGCCATGATGAATTGGTCCACCAGATTGTCGGCCAGGACGACGGCTCGGTCGGTGTCGCCGCCCTGGGCGACGACCTCCGCGGGCGTGTGCTTGCTGATCCTGCGCGGGCCGGTCTGCCCGTGCACCAGGCGCATGTTGATGCGCAGCGTCTGGCGGACCCACCACTCGGGGAACAGCCGCCCCGGGAAGTATGAGATCGGCACGCAGAGCACCAGGGCCGAGACGATGCCGACCGCCGGCCACAGCGGATCGCCGTTGACCAGATCGGCCCACAGGAACGGCAGGATGGCGCCGTCGAGTCCCAACAGGACCATCACAATCCACAGCGCGACCGCGGCGAGCCCAAACCGCGGGTTGTTGGTCATCAGCCGGAAGATCTCGCGCAGGGTCCGGGCCTTGGGCTCGGTCGGCAGCGGCGGTGGATCGGTCTTCGACGGCGCGGCGAGCTCGACCGGCGTCTCGACGGCGTCGTGCAGGACGCCGGTCGAGGGCGCGGGGGCGGCCGCGCCCACCAGCACGAGCCGACCCGTGCTCAGCTCGGCCTCGCTTCTGGCAAGCAACTCAGCGAACCGCTCCGACTCGCCCAGCGGCCCGGACTCGGTCACCGCACCGTCGGCCAGCACGACCACCTCGTCGCAGTGGCGCACCGAGGACAGCCGGTGCGCGATGACGATGCCGATCCTCTTGTCCAGCAAGCGTTCTGTCGCCCGCTGCACGCGCAGCTCGGTGACCGGATCGAGCCGCGCCGTCGCCTCGTCGAGGATGACGATCTGCGGCTCGCGCACGAGGATGCGGGCGAACGCGACCAGCTGCTCCTGCCCGGCCGACAGCTTGTAACCGCCCTCGCCGAGCCTGGTCTGGATGCCGTCGGGCAGACTGTCCACCCACGACCAGATCCCCAGCTCGCGCACCGCCTCCTCGGCCCGCCCCAACAGCTTCGGGTCGTAGAGCGCGATGTTTTCGGCCAGCGTGCCGGCGACGATCTCGGTGTTTTGCGGTACTACCGCGATCCACCGGCGCAGCGCCTCGAGGTCGAGGTCGACCACGTCGACGCCGCCCAAAAACACCGTGCCCCGGGGCACGTCGACCGCCCGGGTCAACACCTTGGCCAGACTGGATTTGCCCGACCCGGTGCGCCCGATCAGCGCGTAGGAGAGCCCACGGCGGAAGGTCAGGTCGACGTCACGCAGCGCCGGGCGGGCCGCGTCGGCGTGGTAGCGGAAGGTCAGCCCGCGGATGGCGAGGTCGCCGCCGGCGGGCACGCGGCCGCCGGCCGGTTCCTGCCGCGCGTCGCCCAGCAGCTGGATCCGGCCCCACGCGCCGAGCGCGTATTGCAGCTCGGGCACCATCCGGCTGATGTGCTCGACGGTCGCGCCGAAGCCGATCGCCAGCAGCCAGATCCCGGTCAGTTGCGCCGCGTCGATCCGGCCGGTGACCAGCGCCCAGACCCCGCCGAGCACGACCAGCGAGATGCCCAAGCCCCGGGTGATCGCGTTTGCGGTGGCGCTGACGCGCGCCGACAGCCGCCAAACCTTGCGGCCGCGGGCCAGCACCTCGCTGGCGCGCCGCGCGTAGAGCTGAAGCACATAGGGGCGGGCGAGGCTGGTGCGCACGTCATCCTGGCCGTGCACGGACTCCTCCATGACGGCGGCCAGGTCGGACCACGCCTCCTCCTCGTCCATGCGCGCCGGGGCGATGCGTCTGGTCGGCCCGCGCAGCGCGGCGGCCAGCCCGATGGTGATCGCGGCCATGGCGAGCCCGGCAGGCCACCACACCACAAACGCCGTGATCATGGACAGCACCGCGGCGGCCATCGACTGGGTGAGCCGCACCGCGCTGTTGCGCAACTCGAATGCCACCTGAGAAACATCGCCGTCGATCCGATCGAGCAGCTCGCCGACGGGCGTGCCCTCCAGGGTCGGCAGGTCCTGCCCGAACGCCGTGCGGCACAGCCGCCGCCGCACATCGGCCGCCCAGTCGGCGGACAGCCCGGCCATGATGAGCCCGATCGCGAGGTCGCCGAGCACCGCGGCGGCCAGCGCGCAGGCCAGCGCCGCGAACGCGAGCGCCGAACGATTGACCAGGACCTGCCCGGCCAGCGCCGCGGCGGCCGCCGTGCCGCCCGCGCCGAGCAGGATCAGGCACGCGACGATCGCGGTGCGCCGGGGCGCCGTCGTCCACAGGTCACGCAGCAAACGCATGTCAGGGCCCCCGGAGAAGTGAGATGAGCCCCCAGCATGTTGTGCGACCCGCCCTCGGTTCAACGCATTTTCCGCCATGTGGCACCGCGCCGATGCGTGCATGAGGCAGCCTTGGCCGCGGCGCAGTGGTTGGGCGACCGTCCCGGGCAGGCCTACGCCCACCGGACGCGCGCGGACGCGCACGTCCAGTCGGGCCGCTTCGCCGAGGCCGACCGGCACCTGTCCCGAGCGCTGGACATCTGCCAGGAGCCGGGCGACCCGCTCGTGGTCTTTTGGCCACCGCCTCGGTCGCCGGAATGTGAGGCGCCAGCCGTCACCGGGCCGACCGGCCGGGTGGGGCCTGGTGAAGCGGCTCGAGTCGGCGCAGCTTGGCCTCCACCTTTTTGGCGTCGGGGTGGTTGAGCCGCCGGTGGATCGCCAGCGCGTGTCGCCAGACCTCTTCCGCGGCACGGTGGTCGCCGGCCGCCTGGTGCGCGTCACCGAGATGGGTCAGCGCCACGGCTTCGCCACGCCGGTCGGCGAAGCGCCGGTAGGCCTCTACCGCGGCCTGATAGCAGCTGATCGCCTCCGGGTGCTGTCCGAGATGGTGGTGGACGTAGCCGAGACTGTCCAAAGTGTTTGCCGAAGCGTGCTCGTCGCCGATTTCCTGCTGCAGCGCGAGCGCCTTGCGGCAGCTGCGAAGCGCCCGCCGATAGTCGCCGAGCTCGGCATGCTCCCACCCGATCGAGTTCAGCGCGTTGGCCTGCCCCGCGATGTCGCCGACCGCGCGAAACAGTGCCAGCGCCTCCTGCGCGTGGTGCAACGACTCCCGATGCCGGCCCTGCAGCTCGAAGGCCCGGCCCAGCACGCCGTGCGCCATGGCCTGTCCGGCTTGGTCATCGGCCCGGCTGCTGAGCTGGAGGGCGTGCCGCAGATGGGTCAGGGCATCGTCGTGGCGGCCCAGCCGGGCGCAGACGAAGCCAAGGCTCTGATGGAGGTGGCGCCGACCCTCGAGATCGGACAGCCGGGTCGCCGCGGCCAGCGCCACCTCGTGCGTGGCGACCCACTGCTGCCAGTGTCCTTGAAAATAAAGGAAGTCGGACATCGTCCAGGCCAGCCGCCAGATGTGCGCGTCGTGTGCCTCGGTTGCCTCACCCGGTACAAAAAAAGAAAGCAGGACTTGAAACTCGGCGTTGAACCACCGGATGGCTTCGAGCGGGTCGGCCATCGGCTCAGGGGTGTTGCCGCCGTCGCGTGGCGGCAGGCTGATGCCGCGGCGGCGCTGGTCGAGCAGCCGGGCCGCCGAGTATGCCGTGTGTAAATAGTGGTCGAGGACGCGGCGCACCGCCGCCCGCCGCTCCGGCTCGCTGTCCTGCGAGCGCGACCGTTCGGCGGCGTAGGCGCGGAGAAGGTCGTGCGCCGCATACCTTCCGGGCACATGCTCGGTGAACAGCTGCGCGGCCTCCAGTTCGGCGAGCAGCGGCCGCACCCGCCGCACTTCGACACCGGCCAGGCCGGCCGCGGCGGGCACCGTGATGTCGGGACCCGGATGCAACCCCAGCAAGCGAAACAGCCGCGCCGCCGCATCGGTGAGCGTCCGGTAGGACTGGAAGAACACGGCCCGCAGATCGGTGGTCATGTCGCCGCCCGTGAGCGCGTCCAGGTGGCGGTCGGCATTAGCGAGCCGGCCGGCCAGCGATGTCAACGATGACGCCGCCCCGGACGCGGCCAGCGCGGCGACGATCGCCAGGGCGAGCGGCAGGCCGGTGCAGCGGCCGATGATGTCGTTGACCGCCTGCGGCTCGGCGTCTATCCGGGACGAGCCGAGCCGCCGGCTCAGGAAATCGCCGGCCTGGTCGGGCGTGAGCAGGTCAACGGCGATCGGATGGGCGCCCTCGGCCGCGATCAGGCTGGTGAGCTGTGCGCGGCTCGTCACGACGACCAGGCTGTCCGCGGCGCCGGGCAGCAGCGGCCGGACTTGGTCGGCGGTCCGCGCGTTGTCCAGCACGATCAGCATCCGGCGATCGGCCAGCAGGCTGCGGTATAGGGACTTCTTGGCCTCCAGGTCCACCGGGATCGCCTGGGGCGCCACGCCCAGGGCGTCAAGGAACAGGCGTAGCGCCTCGGCGGGCGGCATGACCACCCCGCTCGGGTCGTAGCCGCGAAGGTTGACGTAGAGCTGCCCGTCCGGGAAGTGTTTGCGGACGCGGTGTGCCCAGTGCACGGCCAGGGTCGTCTTCCCGACGCCGGGCGTGCCGGAGATCGAGATGATGGTGACGGCCTGCGAATGGCTGGACGTCTCGCGTACGGTATCGAGCTCAAGCAACTCGTCATGGCGTCCGGCGAACGCGACGATGTCCGCCGGCAGCTGTGCCGGCCCGGGGCGGATCGCCGGCTCGGTGAGGACCGCCTCGATGGAGACGGCTAGATCCTGGCGCAGCACCCGATGGTATGCCTCGGCCAGCTCGGGCCCTGGGTCGATGCCCAGCTCATCGGCCAGTCTGCGGCGGATGTCGTGATACACCGACAGGGCGGTGGCCTGCTCTCCGGCCGCCGCCAATGCCCTGACCAACCGTGCGTGGAGCGGCTCGTGCAGGCGGTGTGCCGCCGCCAGCCCGCGCAGCCAGGGCAGCGAACGGGCATGGCAGCCAAGCTCGCCCGCGAGGTCGGCGTGGCACAGCACGGCCGCGATGCGCTCCTCGACCACGGCCGTGAGCAACGGATGGCCGCGAAGCTCGGCGACATCGCACAGCGGATCGGCCCGCCAGAGCGCCAGCCCATCGTCGAGCAGGTCGAGGGCCGCGGCCGGCCGGGCGGCACGGTGCTGCGCCGCGACCCGCACGAGCCGGCGAAACGTCGCCAGGTCAAGCTGATCCTCGGCGAGCGCGAGCTGGTATCCGCCCGGTGCGAGGCAGAGCATGCCGTCGCGCGCCCGTGGTGGCCTGGAGGGCTCCAGCACGGTGCGGATCTTCGAGATGTACACGTGGAGCACGCTCGTGGCCGACAACGGAGGTCGATCACTCCACAGCACATCGATCAGCTCGGTCAGCCCGACCGTGGCGTTGGCGCTCAGCGCCAGCCGGCCCAGCACCGCCCGGCTCTTGCCCGAACCGAGGGGCAGCTCGGCCCCGTCACTTTGGACGGTCAACGGGCCGAGCACGCCGACCCGAAGCGAACCCGGCGTGATCTCGACCCCGCTCGCCCGGGGCCGGTCGGCGCCTCCCGCGGCCGCGGCGCTCAGCAGCGCGGACGCCTGATCCTTGCCCAGGTCGAGCGCGCCGGCCAAGGTCCGCACAGAACTGGGCCGCGGCCTGCGAGATCGGCCCTGCTCCAGGTCCCGGACCGCCGAGACGCTCATGCCGGCGCGGCCTGCGAGCTCCTTTTGCGTGAGCCCGGCCGACTCCCGCAGCGAGCGCAGGACCGCCCCGAAACGGGATGAAAGCGGATCGATCACTTCATCCATTGAGAGCCCCCACTAATCGAAAGCGGCTACGACGCTAGTACGTGGCGACTACGGTTGCTGCCCGTTAAGAAGCGATTAAGTCCGGATCGGAATCCTCCACATGTCTCAACACGACACATCTGGAGGGAAATAACCATGCACACAAAGCGGTTTCATCGCCTCTTCGGCGCCGCCGCCGCCCTGCTCCTGGCCGTCGGCGCCGGGACCGTCACCGGCACCTCTGTCGCCGTGGTCGGCACGCCCGTCGCGGCCCACGCCGCCTCGTCCGTCGGCGGGCCTATCACCCGTTCGGAGGTATTGGCGCGGGCGCAGTGGTGGATCAACACATATGGAGTCATCTACAGCCAGCAACAAAGCAACGCCAAACCCGATCCCGACGGCGCCCATCGATATCGGCCGGACTGCTCCGGCTTCGTGTCCATGGCCTGGCACCTGCCGAAGAAGAGCGACGGCTGGGACCGCAACACCGGCGACCTGGCCGGGTTTGGCGACACCACCTGGCTGGGCAGCCTCGATCAGCTTATGCCCGGCGACGCCATCCTCGGCGTGAGCTACGGTCACGTGGCGCTGTTCGACCGGTGGGCCAACGCCTCGCACACCCAAATGTGGATCTACGACGAGTTCTCCAGCAGCGCGGAGGGCCGCCACGCCATCAAGGACAAGAGCTGGTATAGCGACAACGGGTTCCGCGGCCTGCGCTACAACCGGATCGTCAACGACGGTGGCGGCGGCCAGGTGAAGGCGCAGCCGATTTCGACGGCGGACTTCACGGGCGATGGCAAGGCCGATATTGGCGCGCAATACACCA